>NZ_RAVZ01000185.1 GCF_003611635.1 Corallococcus terminator
GTCATACAGGATGGAATGGGACTCACCCGCCGCTGCTGGAGCAGTTCCTTCCCAATCCCTCCGGAGCTGTTCCGGATACCGCCGCCGGTGGCTACATCGCGGCGGGCGACCACTTCAGCCTGTTCGTCCAGGGCTACCCCTACGGGGACCTGGTGACCTGGGGGGCGAATGAGTCCGGTCAGCTCGGTGATGGGACGGAAATCCTCAAGCCCTCGCCTGTCTATGCGCGGCGCTGGGACAGCTTCTTCCAGACCTACGTCCGGGTGGATTCCGTGGCGCTCGTCGCGGGCGGTGCGCGGCACGGCCTGTCGGCCCACTTCGAGCGGTGGGAGTACCAGGGCTGTCCCATCGTCTGGTCCTGGGGTGACAACAGTCAGGGACAGTTGGGCACGGGCAGCCTGTCGCCCGCCCTGGTCAAGTACGTCCAGCCGGGTCTGCCCCTGCGGCTCTTCTACCGGGACCAGGATGAGGACGGTCACGGCAATCCCGCCGACTTCCTGAATGCCTGCGCGCTCCCCGAGGGCTTCGTCGCCACCGCCCTGGACTGCGACGACACGAACGCGGCGTTCAAGCCCGGCGCCGTGGAGATCTGTGACGGCGTGGACAACAACTGCGACGGGCAGGTGGATGAGGGCCTGTGCGCGTCCTGGTACCGCGACGCGGACGGCGACGGCTTTGGCAACGCGAACGACTCCAAGCGGTCCTTCACCCAGCCCCAGGGCTACGTCGCGGACTCCACCGACTGTGACGACACCCGGTCCAACGTGCGCCCCGGCCAGGCCGAGACCTGCGACACCCTGGACAACGACTGCGACGCCCAGGTGGACGAGGGCGTGTGCGCGTTCTGGTACCGCGACGCGGACGGTGATGGCTACGGCAAGGCGAGCGATTCGGTCCAGGCCGGGACCCGGCCCGCGGGGTATGTGGCCAACGCCACGGACTGCGACGACACCCGGGCGAACGTCTTTCCGGGCGCGTCCGAGGTCTGCGATGGCCTGGACAACAACTGCAACGGTCAGTCCGACGAAGGTGTGGGCGCCCTCTGGTACCGGGATGCCGACGGGGATGGCTTCGGTAATCCGGGCAGCACCGCCGCGGCCTGTGGCCAGCCTGCGGGCTACGTCGCCAACGCCAGCGACTGCAATGACTCCAACGGGAGCATCCGGCCCGGCGCCTCGGAGGTCTGCGACGGCGTGGACAACAACTGCACCGGCGGGGTGGACGAGGGGGTGATGCCCACCTTCTACCGTGACGGCGATGGCGACGGTTACGGCACGGGGAGCCAGTCGGTCCAGACGTGCTCGCAGCCCGGCGGCTACGTCTCCAACGCGGGTGACTGCAACGACTCCAATGCGAGCATCCGGCCCGGTGCGACGGAGACGTGCGACAGCGTGGATAACAACTGCAACGGTGCGGTGGATGATGGCGCGGGATCGATCTGGTACCGCGACGGCGATGGCGATGGCTACGGCACGTGGATGCAGTCGATCCAGCAATGCTGGCAGCCCGGCGGCTACGTCTCCAACGCGAGCGACTGCAACGACTCCAACTCGGGTATCAATCCCGGTGCCTATGAGTACTGCGACGGTACCGACAACAACTGCAACGGCCAGGTGGATGAAGAAGGAGCGACCTGGTATCGCGACGCGGATGGCGACGGCTACGGCAACATCAATCAATCGACGGAGTCGTGCTGGCAGCCTGGGGGCTACGTCTCGAATTCCGGCGACTGCAGTGATGGGAACCCGACCATCAATCCGGGCGCTCCGGAGGTCTGCGACGGCGTGGACAACAACTGCAACGTGTTGGTTGACGAAAACGGTGGGGCGGGCACGTACTATCGAGACGCCGACGGAGACGGTTACGGTAACCCAGGCGTCTCGACCACGGCGTGTTCGCAGCCCGCAGGCTACGTCGCCAACGCTGGCGACTGTAATGACTTCAACTGGAGCGTCAACTCCGGAGCCCCGGAGGTCTGCGACGGCGCGGACAACAACTGCAATGGCGCGGTGGATGAAGGTGCGGGGTCGACCTGGTACTTCGACATCGACAACGACGGCTATGGCAATGCGAGCCTGCCGACACAGAGTTGCTCACAGCCTTTTCGCCACGTCTCCAATGCCAGCGACTGCGACGACTTCAACGTATCCATCTATCCCGGAGCACCGGAGGCCTGTGACGGGAGGGACAACAACTGCAATTACCTGGTGGATGAGGGTGCGGGGTCGACCTGGTTCCGCGACGGCGACGGCGACGGCTACGGCAATTGGTACCAGTCGACGTATACGTGCGGGCAGCCCGGTGGTTACGTCTCCAACGCCAACGACTGCAACGACTCCAGCGCAGCCAGCCATCCCGGAGCAGCGGAGGTCTGCGACGGCGTGGACAACAACTGCAATTACGTGGTGGATGACGGTGCGGGGTCGACCTGGTACCGCGACAGCGATGGCGACGGCTACGGCAATGGAAGCCAGTCGACGTATGTGTGCGGGCAGCCAAGCGGCTACGTCTCCAACGCCAGCGACTGCGATGATTCCAACGCGTCCATGAGTCCCGGGCACGCGGAGGTCTGCGACGGCGTGGACAACAACTGCAACGGGCAGGTGAACGAGGGTGGCGTCTGCGTACCCGCCTGCGGCTCCCAGACCGCATGTGGAAATGTGTGTGTCGACACCTCCAGCGACTTCAACAACTGTGGAGGCTGCGGGCTCAAATGCCCCAACTGGAAGTTCCAGTGCATCGAGGGGGCCTGCGAATACATGCCGTAGCCCCGTGTCTCCCCTACGGGGGCCCCTGCCCCTGAGCCGCACGGAACGGGCCTCCTGGCGGACGTGTGCCGCCAGGAGGTCCGCGTGGAGTTGAGCGGTCAGGTGACGCGGGCCTGGCCGTTCTTGCTTTCACGCTGCTGCGAACGGACCCACCTGCGGGAGGCATGGAGCCCGCGCAGCACACCCCGCAGGGAGGGCCGCTGGCTGGCCAGGAGGAGCAGGTAGCTCCACACGGAGCTGCCACGACGGTTCAGCAATGCATGGGCGAACGGCGTCGCTTCCTGGTCGATGTAGGTGGGGACGTTCTCGAACCACTCAGAGCTGCTGCGCGCCGCGAGCTGGATGGCGACCAGGGCGGCGCGCCGCTCTTCGTCATACGCCTGGAGCGCGGTGGGCAGGTGCGCGTGTTCTCGAAGCTGCCGGGCCAGCGCGATGGCATCCTGCATGGCCAGCTTCGTCCCCGAACCAATCGAGAAGTGGGTGGTGTGGGCGGCGTCGCCCATGATCACGACCTTGTCGTGGTACCAGCGCTCGTTGGTGATGCGTTTGAAGTGGAGCCACGGCGCCTTGCCCAGCCCTCGTAGCTGGTTGAACAGGGAGTGGCCCACGAGCTGGCGCTTGAAGATGTCCTCCAGCTTCCGGAGGGTCTCGTCCGGCCCCATCAAGCCGAAGCCCAGCGCGTCCCAGGTCGCCTGCTGGCACTCGACGATGCAGGTGCTGGTTTCGGTGTTGAAGCGGTAGGCATGGAACCAGAGCCAGCCGGCGGAGGTCTCCGCGAAGGCGAAGGTGAAGGCGTCGAAGACCTTGTTGGTCCCCAGCCAGATGTATTTGTTCTTTCCCTCCTCGACCCGAGGCTGAAAGTGGCTGTCGTGTTGCTGGCGCAGCCGGCTGTTGACGCCATCGCAGGCGACGATGAGGTCCGCGTCCGCGAGCGCGGACAGGTCCTGGACGTCGCACTGGTAGCGGATCCCGACCCCGAGCCCCTTCGCCCTCCGGGTAAGGATGTCGAGCAGGCGGTCGCGTCCCAGGCTGAACCCATACGCGCCAATGCGGGTCGCCGTCTGGCCGCGGAGGTGCACCTCCTGCGTGTCCCAGCGGGCGGCTTCCGCGTCGATCTGCCGCGCGCTCACGGGGTCGTTCCGGTAGAGGTCGCGGAGCAGGTCGTCCCAGAACACGACGCCCCAGCCATACGTCACCCCGGGAGGGTTGCGCTCATGGATGGTGACGTCGTGCTGGGGGTTGGACAGCTTCGCGAGGATTGAGAAGTACAGCCCCGCAGGGCCCCCACCAACACATGCGATCTTCATGGCATCCCCTTGCCCGCTCCCGGCACCGGGCCCGCGAGCGACGGGCCCTGACGGACATGGGGGCATGCTACGGGTCCAGTGTGGGGTTCGGATGCTGTTCGAAAGAGCGAGCCAGCATTCCTGACAGGACAGAAGGGGGTGGGGTGGGGCTGCCTACCAGTACGGCTCACCTGTCGATTCGCCGGTCTCGGAGTTCATCTCCGGGCAGATGCCGGGAAGGACCTCCTTCTTCACCGACCGGAACTGGCCCGCATCGATGACGAAGTCCTGCAGGGCGCAGGCGTCGGGTTCGCTGGCCTTCCAGAGTGCGCGCAGGACCCGACTGTCAGGGCGGAAGGCGAGTTGGAGCATCCGGTGGCCTTCGCCGCTGGCGGGCAGGGGCAGGACGTGGCCGTTTGTCGCGTCGATGACGAATCCGAAGATGCACTCGGTGCCGCAGCCGCTGATCATGACCCCGTACCTTCCGCCGAACTTCACCCCGGTGGCCGCGGCGTCACGAATGCGGCTGCGATACAGCTTCACGTCGGCGTCGGCCCTGGCGAAGTCGGGTTTCGCGAGGCGCCCGGTGTAGAGCTGGGCGGGGTGTTCCTTGAAGGGGACAGGCGGCAGCGTGGCGACCGTTTTCGGGGCGTCCGCGTCCACTGGAGCCTCGGCCACCGCCTCCGTGCGGGTTGGCGCTGGGGGTGGAGGGGCGGCGGACTTCTCGCTGCATGCGATCAGGGTTCCTGCGACCGCGAGTATCACCAGGGTTGTCTTCGCCATGCTCCACCTCGACATCGTCCCGCGACCCCCAGTGTACCCCGCTGGAAGGGGCGGGACCCACAGGGCCCTGGGGTTCGAGGCTCGCGAAGCGCGGTCGTCGACCGCTCCAGTCCGGTGGGCTCCTCCACTGTTGGGTTGTGGTGGCAGTCGCGGCATGATCGCCGTACGCAAACTTCAGGGGGAAACAGGATGAGGCTTTGGACGCTCGGGTGGATGATCGTCGTGATGGTGGGCTGCTCCACTCGCGACAGTGACGTCGACATCGACGCGGGGAGCAATGCTGGCCTTGATGCAGGTATCGACGCTGGCCTCGATGCAGGTGCCGATGCCGGCTTCGACGCAGGTATCGACGCCGGTGCTGATGCCGGCCTCGATGCAGGTATCGATGGCGGTTTCGATGCAGGCGCAGATGGCGGCTTCGATGACGGCACGTGCACCCAGGATGCGGACTGTCTTGCTTTGGAGCTTTGCCATCCCACCGCGAAGGTGTGTGTGCGGACCTGCACGAGCAGCGCGGACTGTCCGGACACCGCGAAGACCTGCGACGTGCTGAGCCCCACCGACTCCCGGAGGGTTTGCAGGTGCTCGACGGACGTGCTGTGCAACGCCGATCAGGGCACCTCCGACCGGGTGTGCTCGATCCCTGACGCCGTGTGCATCCCGAAGTGCACGGCGGATGGAGAGTGCGGTGAGGGGCTGCGCTGCGACACCTCGTCGGGGCACTGCAAGGTGCGGGGCGACACCGGTGCCGCCTGCACGGGCGAGGGACAGTCGAGCTGCGACTACGGCACGCACTTCTGCGATTCGAACGTGTGCATGCCGCTCTGGCAGCCCCAGTGCCTGAACTACGAGAACTTCACGGGCAAGGATTCACTGGGCACCACGGGCCCCATCCTCTACGACGCCCGTCGGGTGAGCGTTTCGACGGACACGACTCTCTGCGGAGTGGCGACTCCCAAGCTCGTGAAGGTGGCCTTTTCGGCGTACTCCAGCGTGCCCTTCCCGATGACCAGGGGGGCCGTGAGCGGTTTCTTCCGGGTGCTGGTGGATGGCTCGCTCCGGGAAGGAACGCAGGACGTGGTCCGGGGGACGGACTACACCGTGTCGGGAGACAACCGGGAGCGTGCCGAACTGGTTGTCAGCCTCTGCGCCGCGCCAGAGAGCACCACCCTCTCGACGGCCTACTACTTCACGAACGGCAATTTCCTCTGCTTCCAGGCCAACTTCTGATCATGACAAAACAGGCACTGGAGGAGCGGCCCGATTGGCAGGCACGAGAGGACGCCAATGGTCGTGTGATTCCCGCACCTGTTTTCGACGTCAGCCCCGCTTCGATGGAGTAGGGCGGCACGCCCTGCTGAGCCTGCTCTTCCCGCGAGACGCCAGGGCCATGCGTGGCCCTGGCGCTTCGCGCCACGTCACGGCACCGGCACGGGCTTGGGGCTCACTTCGATCATTCCAAGGTTGCCATCCAGGTACTCGGCCATCTGCTCCGGCGTCACCTCGATGGGGCCACGGGGGCAGAGCGGATCATTGACGATGTAGTTGCCCTCGGCCGTCTTGCCCGTCACGGTGACCCAGTGCCCACCGAAGTTCCCATCCTCCAGGTAGTTGCCGGCGGCGGCGGCCGCGGGACCCCAGGCCTGATGGAGGGCATCGTCGCCGAAGGGATTGCCTCCCAGGATGACGGGATGGCCGCGTGTCAGCGCGCCATCCAGTGACTCCGCCGTCACGTCCGCGATGCCGAAGACCGTGGCCACGGCCCCTGCCTCCGTCACGCCCTTGGCGACCTTGTCGATCTTCATCGTGACCGACTCGTTGGATGTGCCGAAGATGCTGTCACGCACGCCGTCGATGGCCTCGCCCGCCCCGGCCGCGTCCGGGTGCTCCATCACCCCCACCGCTGTCGCGGCGATGACCACCGAGGCCGGTCCACAGTCGTTGCCGCCGTAGTACTCGCTGCCATCGTTGTAGTCCGTGGCGCCCTTCTCCCCCCACTGGGCGACGTGGAAGGCCTTCGCCTCCTCCAGCGTCGTGACGGTGCTCGGAGGCGTGGGCGGCACGAGGTCCTTGCCGGACAGGTCCTTCACCCGCACCTCGCCGTCCGGCATGCGGGTGATGCTGCCACGCTCGAACTCCTGCACCCTCGCGCCATCCCGCCCCGGCTCCAGCGGTCCCATGGGCCGTCCGAGCTGCGGCGCGTATGCCTCCGCCAGGACGTCCATCGTGGCATCCGTCTTCGGATGCTGCGGGCGCTGCATGGCTTCGAGCGTGGCGGGGCTCATCTTGCCGTCCGCGGGGCTGATGCCCTCATCCACCTGGTATGCCTTGAGCGCGGCCTGCGTCATCCCCCCGAAGTTGCCATAGGGCGCATTCCCCATCACCAGGTGGCCCGTCCCCTCGAGGAACTTCTGCAGGCGCGTGACGGGCCCTCCCTCCGCCTTGTCCTTCTGGCCAAAGACCACGTCGCCGACGCCCTCCGCCTGGGTCAGCGGCGGGGGTCCCCCATGCGGCTCACGCGCCGCGAAGGGCCCCTTCGCGGCCACATCCATCAGCTTCGCCAGTCCCTGCAACCGCCGCATCGCATCGCCGTTCACCACGCTCTCGAAGGTGTCGCGCACGACGTTGGGCCGGGGCTGCGGCCCGATCTGCGTGCCCGGCGGATACTGCGTGGGCGCGCTCCGCGTGCCCACCGTGTTCGACGGCGGCGTGAAGAGCGTGAACGGGTTGCTTCCAATCCGAGACATGAATTTCCCCCTCATGAGCCCCCAAGGCCCGTACAGCATCATCCGAGAGTCAGTCTGAAAGTTTCCAGTGAGGGTTTCGTTATATAGCGCCGACACAATGAATCACTCCCCTGGCGGCGCGCGATTAATTGCATTTAATCGCCCTTAATCGCGCTCGGCCCCAAGGCTCCCTTCCGCTTCCAGGGCCCCTTGCAGGAGTGGCTCCGGGACCTGGAGGGTCTGAAGACTCTGGGTCAGCTCCACCGAGTCCGCTCCCGCGCCCGTCGCGTGCGGAAGCTGTTCCGCTGGAAGACGGGCAAGAACGGGCTGAAGGTGAAGCCGAGGAGCCGGGTGCGGTCCTGCTCCATCCGGCTGCGGGTGATTGGAGCCCCGCGCCGTGGCTACGGAGGGGGCAGTGGCTGCCAGTTCGGATCAGGCCAGACAAAGGGGTTTCCTCCCGTGCCCGGAGCCGGGTTGCCGAAGTAGCGCTGGCAGCCCTCGACGTTCGAGGAGGCTCCCAGTATTTCCCAGAAGCCAGGGCAGACATCCCGGGGGATTCGCGTGCGACAGTCCGCCATCGTCCGTTCGCCCGCGCCGGACTGCGCGTAATAGGCGCTCACGAAGTCCCACGCGATGCGCTGGAGGGCCTGGACGGTCGCCGCGTTCTGGCCAGGAGGCACCAGGGCCCCTTCGGGCGACTCCCGGAACACGGCCGCATGGTGGACCGCGGCCATGTAGTACGCCCCCAGGGACGTCAGGTGGACGTTGTCGCTGAAGAGCACGTTGAGCTTCTGCGAGGTCGAGCCGGTGATGCCGGGCACCTCGTTCGCGATGACGCGCTCCACCAGATGGACCAGCGCCGTACTCCCCGGGAGCGCCAGCACGCGGTCCGCCCGTCCATCCGCCTGCAACGTGAGGTTCACCTTGGAGGACACACACTCCCAGGCAACCCGAGCATTCTTCTCATAGGCAATCCACCGAGCCGGGTTGGCTTTATCAAGCTCCAGCCACGTGTGATAAAAATAGGTGACGGCTTGTGGATTCCCAGCAATCAAGCGGTCATGGAAGTGCCGCAAGTAGCCGATGGTGTTCTCCCACTGGATGGTGCCCAGGAGGTCATGCCGTTCGGTGATGAGGAGGGTGTCGTATCGCTCTGCCTGGCCCAGCGTCTGGGGAGACAACAATTCCTGGACCACGTTCATGCTGCTGCCCACGCGGTTCTTGCCCGAGCGGTATCCTTCCCAACCGTTATTGCCCCAGGTCCTCACCCGGAGGGGTGAGCCAATCACATTCTGCTGGTTCCAGTTGAAGTCCTTGCCTTGACTCGTCGCGATGCCATCGAAATGGTCGGGCATGGGATTGTCGAGCAGGCTGTGTCCGGAGAAGAAGACCCGGGCGCTCGTGATGGGGGACGCCCCCGCATCCGGGCTGCCAGCATCCGGACTGCCCGCGTCATCGTCATGAGGCCCGGCGTCTGGCTTCGTGCCGCCGTCGTCTCCGGGAGGACGCACGCCCGAATCGAGAGTGCCAGGGAGTCCTTCGGCGGGAACGTCCTGGCCTGGCTGTCCGGTGCATCCCAGCCAGAGGGAGACCACCAGGAATGCGCACAGCCTCGGTCTTGATTCGTTCACGGTCCAGGTCCTCATCGCGGAAATGACGGCTTGATTCCTCCCACCAGACCGCTTCGTCGGGTGGCGGGTGCAGCCAGCTACCTGATTCCAGAATAGGCTGGAGGGGCTGCCGGACGGCATGCGCACCCAACAGGGCTCCTGACCTTCCTGTACGTCAGGGACGCGCTTCCAGGAGGGAGTCCTCCACCGAGCGCGACAGCTCACGCCACTTCAGCATGGAGCGGCGGAAGTGCTCCTCCGGTGGCTCCTCGATGCCGAAGGTGTGGAGCAGCACGGGGCCCTCGTAACCGGCGCGGCGCAAGGGGAGCAGGTACCGGGTCCCCACGTCGAGGTCGCCCCGGTCGAGCGGCTGGATGACGTCGGACCAGCCGGGAGCGTGCGGATCGAACTCGCGTGCGGCGCCGTGGATGCTCACGAGGGCGAGCTGGGTCGCGGCGGTCGCGATGACCTCCTCCAGCCGATCCCGGTTCCCCGCACGGAGCTCGTGACAGAGATGGAGCGAGGTCTTCAAGCGGGGACGGTCGACCGCGGCGAGCAGGGCAAGCGACTCCTCGACGTTCTCGATGGCCTCGCCGTCATGGGGGTACAGGACGACGTCCACTCCGCGCGCGGTGGCCAGATCCACCACGTCGCGGACCGAGGCGACCATGGTTGCCTTCGCGTCCGGAGGGCCGCTCAGGATGAGCCAGAGCGCCGTCCGCTGAGGGGCGAGCGCCGCCAGCATCCCATCCAGCGCCTCACGGTCCCAGGCCGTGTCGAAGGGCAGGACGAAGAGGACGGCGGGAAGGCGTACCCGTCCCGCCACCACCGCGGGCTGGGCGGCGTAGGTGTCGAAGGCCTCACGGCCCGGCCAGAACAGCGTCACCCCGGCGTAGCCGAGCGAATCAAGCAGCTCCACCTGCGCGGCGACCGGCCGCGACTCCAGCGTGAAGTTTAACGCACCGAGCGGAGCGTCGGATGGAGCAGGACGCCCTGGTTCGCTGCATCCCACCAAGGCGGCCATGAGCAGCACGGGTGCGAGCCATTTCGGCCAAGGGCTCCCGTTGATGGCCGCCCAGGGAGGCACGCCCTGGACCGCTGCCGCGAGTGTGTCCCCCGACGTGGCGCCTTCCCGCGTGAGCCGCTTCAGGACCTGCTCGACGGCGGCCACGTCCTTCAACTGGGGTGGCATCTCATCCAGCAACCCGTCCGCCTTCTTCATCCACGCGGAGACATCGGGTTTCCTGGTCATGGTGGGGCGCGCCATGGTGGGCACCTTGCCAAGAAGGGGAGGCCGGCGCGCGCGAAATGCGCACGGCCTCGCGACAGGCCTTGGAAGCCAGCAGGCGGTCCGAGGCCTCATCCTGCGATACCCGGTCCTCTGGGCGCGGGTGCCGGGGGCCTAGTTACAGGGCGCGCCGCAGAGGCCTGCACCGCGGGCCTGACATTGCGCATGGCCTGTGCAGAACAAGCCATCACCCGTGCAGCAGCCGAGTAGGGGCGAGGACTCGACCGAGGTCTCGGCCGGAACCGCGTTGCTGGGAGCCGTCGATACGAGCACGGGCTCTTCATTCACCGCGGAAGAGGGGACCGCCATTCCCACCACGAAGGCGAAACTCAGGGCGACTCCGGAAACGAGCTTGCGCAGCATCTGGGGCTCCTTGGGTTGAGAGGCATCTGGAAGCGTACTCCCATTGCAATTCCAATCCAAGACACCACGGCGGATGACGCCGCTCAGCTCCGGTTGTCGATGGAGGCGGTCGAGTCTGGATGTATTTTGATGGGCGGAATGGATGGTGCGCTTCGATGACGTGCAAGGACTTGTCGGCCGGGGAGCGATGCTTGTAGAGGTGAAGCGAAGCAACAGCGCCCTTCGCGTCTGGCTACCGTGAAGGGCGCTGCCTTTACCCGTCTGGAATTCGACGTCGGGACGGGCAGTACGGGATTGCTGTCGAATCAGAAGCGGGCGAGGAAGGCGTCGTAGCCGCCGGCGTTGGTGTTGCCGCCGAGGCTTCCGAAGGTATGTCCGACGACAAAGGTGTTGCCGGAGGCGTCCACGGCCACGCCGTAGGCGATGTCCGGACCCGGTGTCCCCAGGGTGCGGGTGCCCAGCCTGGTTCCCAGCGCGTCATAGCGGGTGAGGAAGGCGTCGAAGGAGCCAGCGGGCGGGTTGCCGTCGAGCGCGGCGGAGGTGTAGCCGACGAGCTGCACGACGTTGTCCGTGGTGACGGAGACGCCGAACGCATAGTCGGTCTGCGTTCCGCCCATCATGCGGCTCCAGTGGCGGTTGCCGGCGCTGTCGTAGCGGGCGAGCAGCACGTCGATGGTGCCGTTGTTGGTGTTGCCGTCAAGGCTGCCGAACGTCTCGCCAGCGAGATAGACGCTGCCGTCGGGGGCCACGGCGACGCTCTTGGCGTCATCGAGGTCGCCCGCGTCGATCTGTCGGACCCACTGCTGGGCGCCGAGGATATTGACCTTGAGCAGGAAGATGTCGGTGCTCATGGGAGTGGTGGTGCCGTCGAGGCTGCCAGAGGTGTTGCCGACGACGTAGACCTCGTGGGTGGGCGTGACGGCGATGCCGCGCGCCACGTCGCTCGTGGAGGTGCCGTACTGCTGGAGCCAGTACGGGTTGCCCGCCGTGTCGTAGAGAGCGACGACGATGTCGTAGTGGTTGGGGTTGCCGCCATTGGCGAAGCTGCCGCCGGTGTAGCCGGCGAAGTAGAGGGTGTCGTCCGCGCCGATGGCGAGACCGGTCGCGAAGTCGTCCATCTGCGTGCCCTTCTGGCGCAGCCACAGGCGGTTGCCGGCGGCGTCGTACTTGGCGATGAAGAAATCGATGCCGCCCGCGTTGCTGTAGAAGTCGAAGCCTCCGAAGGTGATGCCGGCCACGTACGCGTTGCCGTCCGCGTCGGTGGCCACGGCGGTGGCGCGGTCCATCTGCGCGGTGCCGAGCTGGTGGACCCACTGGAGGTTGCCGGCGGTGTCATACCGGGCGATGAAGGCGTCCTGTCCGCCGGCTTGCGGGTCGGCGCCGAGCCGGCTGGTGGTCTGGCCTGCCACGTAGACACTCGTGCCCGAGACGGCCACGGCATTGGCCTGCTCGTCACGATTGGCGCCGAGCTGGCGCACCCAGGATGGGGGTGGGACCTGGGCCTCGGCGACGGAGGGGGCGCTCGTGGCGCAGACGACGCTGGCGAGACCGAACATGCTCAAGAGGGGGTGTTTCATCACGCACTCCATTTCTCAGTGGGGGAACTGAGCCGTGGCGCCGGGAGGACGCCTGTCGTCCGCTCCGGAAAAAAAATCTGCTGCCACGGCACCATTTCAAAACCACGAGAAACGGGCGCGCGGAAGATGGGTAGAGAAAGACACGCCAGCCATCTCATCGAGCTCGCGCAGGTGCTGTGAGGCCAGAGCCTGGGAGAGACGGGAGCGCAGTCGAGGGGGGGGCCTTCGGACCGAGGCGGCGGCCAGGCAGGCTCGACCCCGCCTTGCACCCTCCATCTCCCCTCTTCATCTTCCGAGCAGGGTACGGCCGGACCGCCTGCGGCGGGGTGGACTGGAGCGGAGGAGGCACGTGCTGCAAGAAACCAGAACAACTCCACTGCAGGATGTGGGTCGCGGGCTGTTGGGCTCGTTCATGGTCGGGGCGGGCACGGGGCATCTCTCCTTCGCGCGAGGGCCTTTTCAGGCGCAGGTGCCTGACTGGGTCCCGATGGACAAGGACACCGTGGTCCTGCTCTCCGGAGTGGTCGAGATAGGACTCGGGCTGACCCTGCTCTTCAACAAGCGGCACCGGGTCCCCGTCGGGCTGGGACTGGCGGCCTTCTTCGCGCTGGTTTTTCCCGGCAACCTGCATCAGTACGCCAAGCGCATCTCCGCGTTCGGCCTGGATACGGACACCCGGCGCCTGGTCCGGCTGTTCTTCCAGCCCGTGCTGATGGGTTGGGCGGTGTGGTCCACCGGGGCCCGCAAATCGTAGCGGTAGGCGAAGTCTCACGGCTCGCTGCGGAGAAGCGGCTCCGCTGCTTCCTGGAGGCCGTGCTGCCGTGAAACAGCAGGGCGAGGGCCCGGAGGCCCCCGCCCCGCCTGGAGTCAGTCCCGGCCTCAGTTGCAGGAGGTCAGGACCGGGCCGACGACGATGCACCTTCGCGAGGCCTGGTCATTGGCCGCGTTGGGGTCCAGCGGGGTGCTGGCCGTGCGGCGGGCCGTGACGGTGTAGGGCAGGCCGAGGGTGAACAGGTTCAGGGGGACGGTGAAGAACCGGCTCTGCGTGGCCCCCGGAGCGATGGCGCCGAAGCCGCAGGTGGTGCTTCGTGTGCCCGGCGTGCACTGGCCGGGCGAGGCGACCAGCGGTGCGGGCAGCGACGCGGTGACGGTGGCCATGTCGAGCGGCTCGGGGCCGTTGTTCGTCACGGACACGTCGTAGCGGATGCTCGGGTTGAAGAGGCTGAAGATGGGCCGGGCCACGAGACGCACGGCGACGTCCGCGACGATTCCGGTCGTGTTGAGGAACACGACGGCGGTGTTGGCCGGCTCCTGGGTCACGACGATGTCCGGCCTGCCATCCCCGTTCCAGTCCGCGACGTCGATGTCGGAGGCCGTGCTGCTGGTGGAGAGGACGGTGGGCTGGGCGAAGCTGCCATCGCCCTGGTTGATGAGCACGGTGACGTCCGGCCCGGTAGCGGAGGCCACGGCCACGTCGAGCAGTCCGTCCAGGTTGAAGTCCGCGAGGGCGATGTCCTTGGCGTTGACGGTGGTGTTGGACCGGATGAACGAGCCGTAGGTGTTGTTGCCCATGCTGGGCGTGACGGACACGTACTGGTTGCCCGCCACGACGAGGTCCCTGAGGCCGTCGCCGGTGGCGTCCCCCAGCGCGAGCCGGGCGGCGAAATTGGGCGCGGTGGCGTTCTCGAGCGAGGGGAACTTCCCGGTGCCATCGCCGGCCTGGATGGCCATGACGCCAGCGGCATTCACGCCGACGATGTCGACGTGGCCGTCTCCGGTGACGTCCGCCATGGCGACGTCCCGGGTGTTGGGGGACAGGAGCACCGGGCGTTCGGTAGGGAATTGAGTGCCGGGGGCGGTGACGATGAAGACAAACTGGTTCGTGGGGGAGAACGTGATGAGTTCCGGGGTCGCCGTGTTCTCGACGAGGTTGGCGACGGCGAGTCCGCGAAATGCCGCCGGCTCGCTCGGGAGTTGGGCCAGACCGGGTGGCGTGGACAGGAATCCGCCTGCGCCGTCGCCGTAGAACGTGGCGACGACGTTGTTGCCCACGACGGCGACGTCCGGATTGCCATCCCCGTTGAAGTCCGAGATGCCGGCGACGGAGACGGGCAGGGTGATGCTGGTGGGCAGGGCCACCGTCCTCTGGGTGGCGAGCATCCCCGTCGAGGAGCCGAGCTGGATGGCGAGGGTGCGGTGGAGGATGTTCACGATGGCGACGTCGGGGATGCCGTCCTTGTTGAGGTCGGCGGTTGCCACGTAGCGGGGGCCCGGGCCCGTGGAGGATTCCACGGGGGCCGCGAAGGTGGCGGGAGTCGCGGCCCACGCGGGCAGGCAGAGGCCCAGCAGTCCAAGGGCCAGCAGGGCTGGCGTGATGCGACGGGAGGAGCGGGTGCGCTTCAGGCTTCGGAATGTCATGGCACGTCCTGGCACGTTGGAGTCACAGCGGAATGGCAGGCTTCAACGTGCGTCTCGCGTCCCAAAGGGGGGCCTGTCCCGAAGCGTGAACCGTCACGTCCTCGGGGGTGGGGTCCAGGACTGCTGTTGCGTGTGACTCCGGTCCAGATGAGACAGGGAATGGGCCGGCGGTGATGCGGCCTGCCGTGCACAAGGCATCTTCCGCACCGGTACCCTCTGGCATTCCTTCCAGGTCATTCACTACGCTTCCCGGTCCGTCTCCCATTCAAGGGAGGCCTGAAGGGAAAACACCGTGTCCTCGATGTCTCGTTGGCCCTGGATGCTGTTGGCCCTCCTTCCCCTGGCCCTTTCAGGCTGCACCCAGCAGTCCTCCACCCCGAACCCCGGGCCTTCCGACCCGGACGACGTGGAGACCGGCCCCTGGGATGGGAGCGCGCAGACGCTTCCCGAGCGGACCGACGCGATAGGCCAGACCGCCTACTCGGACTGTCACTACAAGCTGCCGCCAAACACCCAGGTGACGGCTTGTGACGACCCGTCCCTCTTCTTCGACCGCTCCTCCTGCCCGTCGGATGCCTTCAACAGTCTGGACTCCACGGGCACCTACCAGATCGTCACCCGCACCGTCTCGGGCCTGACCTATGCCTCCTTTGGCCTGCGGATTCCTTCCGACGGAACCCCAAGCACCCTGTTCGATGGGGGGCGGGACGTGGCGTTCCTGGGGGGAATTCCCCAGAAGGAGGGCACGCCCCTGACGCAGCAGCAGGTGGGGGCGGGCAGTTTCTCCTTCTCGATGACCTTCCCCTGGAATCCGCCCCGTGACTTTGCGCGGAGCTACCTGTTCGCCGGCTGCACCCGCCCCGAGCCGGATCGGATCAACGGGTGCTTCGCCCTCTGTTCCAATGGCGGTATCCGGAGCGTGGGGACGTTCACGGCGGTGCGGACCCACTGGGGCCGGGGCGAGGCCGAGTCCGGGGGAGGCCTCACCCTGGTCTCCGAGACCGCGGCTCCCCTGCCCCAGTCGGGAGAGGTCACCGTCGCCAAGAACCACGCCTACGTGGTCGGGTTGCCGACCAACAACTACTCGGGAGGACTGGCTGTCTTTGACGTGAGCGACCGCGCGCATCCGGTCCTCGTCAAATCCCTTCCGTTCGGAAACGCCACGCCCACGTATGCCGTCGCGGCCAGGGGCGACGCGCTCTACGTCGGCGGTTTTGGTCGTTACGGTGGTGGGTTCCTCGTCTACGACATCTCCAACCCCGCGGACCCGCAGCCCGTGGGCGTCCAGTCCAGCGTGGGGTCGCTGTTCGTGGACGGGGACCGGCTGTACACCACCGGCGGACAGGGAGCGGACGTGCAGGTGTACGACATCTCCACGCCCCTGGCCCCCGTCCTGCTCCAGCGAGTGACTCCCCTCGTGGAAGGGACCACGGGGCCGCTGGGCGTCTCCGCCTGGCAGGGTCGTCTCTACGTCAACCACGGAGTGGGAGGCTTTCTGGCCTTCGACGTGAGCAACCCCACGAGTTTCCGGCAGTTGGGCGGGTACAACTTCGTGAATCAATACAGCAACGCGAGCGTGGTCGGCACCTTCGCGGGCCGGACGATCGCCTTCGAGGCGGGCCAGGGCCTCAACGCGCACCTGCGCGTCCTGGACGTCACCGACCCGAACCAGATGCGACTCATTGGCGAGCACACCCTGCGCTCCGAGTTCTCCATCAACCACCTGGTGCTGAAGGGCACGCGGCTCTACACCACCTGGTTCCAGGAGGGCGTGCGCGTCCTGGACGTTTCCATCCCGACGCAGCCCCACGAAGTGGCGTTCTTCAACACCTACCGCGAGACGGACACCGGTCGGAAGGGCAGGACACTCGAGGGCGCCAGCGGCATCCACGTTCCGGGCGATGGCTACGTCTACGTGGCGGACACCCATCGCGGGCTGCTCATCTTCAACGAACCCTGACCCTCATCCAGCGGCCCTCACCTCCCGCCCGCCACTCCCAACAGGGCTCCTGTCCTTCCGATACGTCTCAAGGGAGGCCTGTCCCGAAGCGCGAACCGTCATCTCCTTGGGGGGTGGGTGCCGTGATTCACAAGGGCAAGATTCTCCAAGTGCGCGGGCCCGGGCGTGACTACGCTCGCGCCGCGTCACGACGGCCTGGGGCGGCTGCCCTCCTGGATGCGGCGACGGTCGAAGGGAACGAACGATGACGGCCACGACGGTCATGCGGTGCGATTCGCTCTCGGTGTTCGACTACCGGTGCCACGCAGGGCCCGGCGACACGCCGTTCACGGAGCTGCACACGGGCTTCTCCCTCGCCTATGTCCGCAAGGGGAGCTTCGGCTACCGCACGCGAGGAAACGCGTTCGAGCTGGTAGCGGGCTCGTTGCTGATTGGCCACCCTGGTGACGAATACCAGTGCACGCACGAGCACGTGGTGGGCGGCGACGAGTGTCTGTCCTTCCGACTCTCGGAGACGTTGGTGGACGCCCTCGGCGGGCGGAGGGAGGTCTGGCGGACCGGCGCCATGCCGCCGCTGCCCGAATTGATGGTGTTCGCCGAACTCGCGCAGGCGACAGCGGAAGGTCGGCGCGACCTGGGGCTGGATGAGCTGGGAGTCCTGCTGGCGGCCCGCTTCGTGGACCTGGCTTCCGGAAGGAAGCGCAAGCCGTTGGATGCAGGGCCCCGGCATCGCCGTTGTGCGGTGGAGGCGGCGCTGTGGTTGGACGCGCACTCGCACGAGCCTGTCGTGCTCGAACGGGTGGCCCGGGAGTTCGGACTCAGCCCGTTCCATTTCCTGCGGCTCTTCTCGAAGGTCCTGGGCGTGACGCCGCATCAGTACCTGGTCCGCTCGCGGCTGCGCCACGCGGCACGGCTGCTGGCCGGGGACACCCGCTCCATCACGGACATCGCCTTTGACGTCGGCTTTGGTGATCTCTCCAACTTCGTGCGCACGTTCCACCGCGCCGCGGGCGTCCCGCCTGGCGGCTTCCGTCAGGCCGCGCGGAAGGAGCGCAAGTTCCTCCAAGTCGGGCGCGTGGTGCCCTCCCTAGGATGACGGTCATCACCCAAGGAGAGCAGCGTGTACGACCACATCGGATTGAAGGTGAAGGACCTGGACGCGAGCGTGCGCTTCTACGAGAAGGCGCTCGCCTCGCTGGGACATGTGCTGTGCACCCGTGACGCGTCGAGCGCGGGCTTTGGCCCGCCGGGCGAGCCAGTCCTGTGGCTCTATCACGCCAAGGATGCCGTCAGCCCCGGGGTGCATGTGGCGCTGAAGGCTTCCGAGCGGGCCGCCGTCGACCGCTTCCATGAAGGCGGGCTCGGGGCGGGTGGCCGCGACCACGGACGTCCTGGTGTGCGCGCCGACTACAGCCCGACGTACTACGCCGCGTTCCTGCTCGACCCGGACGGCAACAACGTCGAAGCGGTCTGCTTGCGCTGAGGCCTTCAGGGGCGTGAGGTCCG
This sequence comes from Corallococcus terminator, assembly GCF_003611635.1. Classification (GTDB taxonomy): domain Bacteria; phylum Myxococcota; class Myxococcia; order Myxococcales; family Myxococcaceae; genus Corallococcus; species Corallococcus terminator. The sequence continues at coordinate 18,286 of NZ_RAVZ01000185.1, forward strand.
GCCCGTGAAGCCACGGGCCAGGAACCGATTTGTGCGGACCACTGATGGCCAGCACGCCCATCCCCAGCCGGAGATGCGCGAGCGGCCGAGGCACAAAGGCAGGCAACGTCGTCAGTCTTTCCTCCGAAGCGGAGGAGGCTCAGACCGTCAGGTCAACACAAGCCCCGTGTGTGCCATCCCATGAACGGAACGACGACTGCCAGGCGCCCGCAGTGGCTGAAACATGCTGTAGCAGGGTTGTTACAGAATTCTTGCAAGGCGCTTATCACCTCCCCCTCGTCTTTTTCTCGACTTCTTGGTAATTGAGGTCGAGAAAAAGGAGCCGGGAGAATGCGCGCTTTGAACAAGCTCTCAGTCGCGGTGGTGTTGGGTCTGTTGCTCGGCGGCTGCGGAGTCACGGACCTGGGCGGAGAAGACGTCACCCGTCAGCTCGAGCAGGACTTCGGTGGCCCGAGCGGCCTGATGGACTTCTTCGAGAGTCACACGGAGGAGGAGATCCGGGAGACGCTGACGCCCTACGGCGTCGGGTACGTCACCCACGGGAACGTCACCGCGGCCGTGATCAGCGATTGCCCGAAGTTCTTCCCGTCGAGTGACCGGAGCAAATGGCACAACTTCGATGGCGAGTATTACTTCATCGACAGCGTGGGCCGTCCGAGCCGGGCGTACAAGGATCTGCCGCGGATCGCCGCCGCGCCGCGCGTCGACTCCTGTCAGACGAACGTGGGCCAGTGGGGGGACGCGGAAAACCCCAGCAACGACTACGACGGAGGACACCTCATCGGCTCACAGCTCGGGGGCTGGGGAGGGC
>NZ_RAVZ01000186.1 GCF_003611635.1 Corallococcus terminator
TCTCCGCCCCGCGCCCCGTCAGCCGCCTCAAGCGGTGGATCGTCGGCGTCCTGCTCCTCTTCGTGGTCATCGGGGTGCTCGTCGCCGTCAAGGGGGCGCAGATCGTCGCGATGATCCAGGCGGGCGAAACCTTCGTGCAGCCCCCGGAGTCCGTCACCTCGGCCAAGGCGGAGTCGTTCGGCTGGCAGGCGACCCAGGGCGCGGTCGGTACGGTGATCGCGCTCCGGGGGGTGACGCTGAGCGCGGAGCTGCCGGGCGTCGTCAGCGACATCCGCTTCGAGAACGGCGCGTCGGTGAAGAAGGGGCAGGTGCTCGTCCAGCTCGACACCTCCAGCGAGGCCGCCCAGCTCACCGGGGCCGAGGCGGACGCGGAGCTCGCGCGGCTGACCCGGGACCGCGTCGAGAAGCTCCACACCCAGGGTGCCAACACCCAGTCGGAGCTCGACGCCGTCCGGACGCGCGCGGTCCAGGCCGAGGCCACGGTGGCCCACCTGCGGACCCTCATCGCGAAGAAGGTCATCCGCGCGCCCTTCGAGGGCCGCATCGGCATCCGGCAGGTGGAGCTGGGGCAGCTCGTCTCCCCGGGCAACCCCATCGCGTCCCTGCAGTCCATCACCCCCGCCCTGGTGGAGTTCCAGCTTCCCCAGCAGGCGCTGGCCCAGGTGAAGCAGGGGCAGAAGGTGCGCATCCGCGTCGACGTCTTCCCGGGCAACGCGTGGGAAGGGGAGCTCACCACCATCAACCCCGAGGTGGAGCTGTCCTCACGCAACGTGCGCATGCGCGCCACCGTGCCCAACGCGGATGGCCGGCTGTTGCCGGGCATGTTCGCCAACATCGAAGTGCTCGCCGAGGCCAGCCACCCGGTGGTGGCCATCCCGGCCACCGCCGTGCTCTTCGCCCCCTACGGCGATTCGGTGTTCACCCTCTCCGAGGGAAAGGACGCCGCGGGCAAGCCCGCCCTCCTGGCGCGGCAACAGTTCGTGCGGCTGGGCGAGCGCAGGGGCGACTTCGTCGAGGTGACGTCGGGCCTGACGGCCGGGCAGACCGTGGTCAGCAGCGGCGTGTTCAAGCTCAAGAATGGCGCGGCCGTCGTCCTCAACAACGCGCTGGCGCCGCCCGTCGAGGCCGCGCCCCAGCCCGTGAACCCGTAGGGCAGAGGAAGGCGAATCCATGAACTTCACCGCCCTGTTCATCCGCCGCCCGGTCGTGGCGCTGGTGGTCAACCTCCTCATCGTCATCGCGGGCCTCCAGGCCCTGGGCTCGCTCAACGTGCGGCAGTACCCGCGCAGTGAGAACGCCGACATCACCGTCACCACGGCCTACATCGGCGCCAACGCGGAGCTGGTCCGCGGCTTCATCACCACGCCGCTGGAGCGCGTCATCTCCGCCGCGGACGGCATCGACTACGTCGAATCCCAGAGCCTTCAGGGCGTCTCCATCGTCCGCGCCCGGCTCAAGCTCAACTACGACGCCAACCGCGCCCTGAGCGAAATCAGCGCCAAGGTCGATCAGGTGCGCGGCGACCTGCCTCCCGAAGCGCAGGTGCCCGTGATGGGCATCGAGTCGGCGGACAGCCAGTTCGCCGTCGCCTACCTCAACTTCACCTCCGACTTCCTCCAGCAGAACGAGCTGTCCGACTACCTGGTGCGGGTGGTGCAGCCCCGGCTGTCCTCGGTGGAAGGCGTGCAGCGCGCGGACATCCTCGGCGCGCGCACGTTCGCGATGCGGGTGTGGATGAAGCCGGACCGGATGGCCGCGCTCAACGTCAGCCCCAGCCAGGTGCGGCAGGCGCTCGCCGCCAACAACTCGCTCGCGGCCGTGGGCCAGACGAAGGGTTCGCTCGTCCAGGTGAACCTCACGGCGAACACCAGCCTGCGCACCGTGGAGGAGTTCCGGCAGCTCATCGTCCGCAAGGACGGCGGCGCGGTGGTGCGGCTCTCCGACATCGCGGACGTGGTGCTCGGCGCGGAGGACTACGACACCGACGTCACCCTCAACGGGCAGACGGCCGTGTTCGTCGGCATCTGGTCGCTTCCCAACGCCAACTCGCTGGACGTCATGCAGCGCATCCGCGACGAGATGGGTTCGCTGCAGAAGGAGATGCCGGAGCAGATCCACGCCAGCATCGCCTTCGATGGGACGGAGTACATCCAGAACGCCATCGACGAGGTGGTGAGCACCCTGGGCGAGACGCTGCTCATCGTCGTGGTGGTCATCTTCCTGTTCCTGGGCTCCGTGCGCTCCATCCTGGTGCCGGTGGTGGCCATCCCGGTGTCACTCATTGGCACCGTGTTCCTGATGCAGATGTTCGGCTTCACGGTGAACCTGCTCACCCTGCTCGCGGTGGTGCTGTCGGTGGGCCTGGTCGTGGACGACGCCATCGTCGTGGTGGAGAACGTGGAGCGCCACCTGCGCGACGGGCTGAGCCCGGTGGACGCCGCGCTCAAGAGCGCGCGGGAGCTGGTGGGCCCCATCATCGCGATGACGCTCACGCTCGCCGCGGTGTACGCACCCATCGCCTTCCAGGGTGGGCTCACGGGCTCGCTGTTCCGTGAGTTCGCGCTCACACTGGCCGGGGCCGTGGCCCTGTCGGGAGTGGTGGCGCTGACGCTCTCCCCGATGATGTCCGCCGCGCTCCTCAAGGCGGGCCATGAGGACAAGGGGCTCGCGGGGGTCGTCAACCGCGCCTTTGAACGCATGCGGGCCGCGTACGCCCGCAGCCTGGACAGCTCGCTGCGGACGCGGGGGCCCGTCTATGCCGCGTGGGTGGTGCTGAGCCTGCTCGCCGTCCTGATGTTCACGCAGTCGGCGCGAGAGCTCGCGCCGACGGAGGACCAGGGCATCGTCTTCGGCATCGTCAGCACCCCGTCCAACTCCACGTTGGATCAGTTGGCGCCGTCCATGAATGAAGTGAGCAAGACGCTCCTGTCCATGCCGGAGGCCGGCTTCATCTTCCAGATCATGAGCCCGGGCAACGGATTCTGGGGCCTGTCGCTGAAGCCCTGGGAGCAGCGCACGCGCTCCGCGGCCCAGGTGCTGGCCGAAACGCAGGAGCGGGTGAACGTCCTGCCGGGCGTCCAGACCTTCGCCATCCAGCCCTCCGCGCTGCCGGGTGGCGGCAACTTCCCGGTGGAGTTCGTCATCGCCTCCACGGCGGAGGCGGAGGAGCTGCTGGGGTTCGCGCAGCAGCTCCAGGAGAAGGCGACGCAGAGCGGTCTGTTCGCCTTCCCGCCCATCATCGACGTGAAGCTCGACCAGCCCCAGTCGGAGGTCCAGGTGGACCGAGAGAAGGTCGCGCAGCTAGGACTGGACCTGGGCACGGTGGGGCAGGACCTGGGCGCGGCGGTGGGCGGCAACTTCGTCAACCGGTTCAACATCGCCGGCCGCAGCTACAAGGTCATCCCGCAGGTACTGCGCGTCTCCCGCCTCAACCCCGAACAGCTCAAGGACGTCCATGTCACCGGCCCGGACGGCAAGCTCGTCGCCCTGTCGTCCATCGCCACCATGAAGAACACGGTGGCGCCCCGGTCGCTCAACCGCTTCCAGCAGCTCAACGCGGTGAAGCTGAGCGGCGTGGCCATCCGGCCGCTGGATGAGGCGCTCACGTACCTGGAGACGGAGGCAGGCCGCATCCTGCCCGCGGGCTACCGCATCGACTACACGGGTGAGTCCCGGCAGTTGCGCGTGGAGGGCAACACGTTCCTCCCGGCGTTCATGCTCGCGGTGGTGCTCATCTTCCTGGTGCTCGCGGCCCAGTTCAACAGCTTCAGGGACCCGTTCATCATCCTCGCCGGGTCGGTGCCGCTGGCGCTCTTCGGCGCGCTCATCACCACGTTCCTGAAGATGCCGAACCCGACCATGCCGTACTTCACCGACAGCTTCACCACCACCCTCAACATCTACTCGCAGGTGGGACTGGTGACGCTGGTGGGGCTGATCGCGAAGAACGGCATCCTCATCGTCGACTTCGCCAACCGGCTCCAGGAGCAGGGCAGGACGAAGCTCGAAGCGGTGCAGGAGGCCGCCTCCGAACGGCTGCGTCCCATCCTGATGACGACCGTGGCCACCGTCGCGGGACACTTCCCGCTCGTCCTGGTCGCGGGGCCGGGAGCGGCGGCGCGCAACAGCATCGGGCTCGTGCTGGTGACGGGCATGGCCCTGGGCACGCTCTTCACCCTCTACTTCGTGCCGGCCATCTACATGCTCATCTCCCGGACGCGCACCGCGCCCGTGCCCGTGCGTGACGGCCTGGAACCGGTGGAGGCGCCATGAGGACCGGGGGCTCCACGCTGCTGGAGCCCCCGCGGATGCAATTCCATCTGGCGCCCCGGCTCCGGGCGCCACGGACAGGTGTGGAGCAGCCTCACGGGACTTCCTAGACTGCGGCATGCACAAAGGATCCTGTCTCTGCGGGGCCATCCGCTTCGAGGTCACCGGCCCCCTGCGTCCACCCGATGCCTGCCATTGCTCGCGATGCCGCAAGCAATCAGGGCACTTCTGGGCATCGACCGACGTCTCCCGCGCCGCCTTGACGATCCACGGCGCCGACAGGCTCACCTGGTTCCGCTCTTCGGAGAAGGTGCGACGGGGCTTCTGTTCGACTTGTGGCTCGGTCCTCTTCTGGGACCCGCTCCCGAAGGACACCATCGCCATCGCCATGGGTGCGTTCGACGCCCCCACAGAGACCCGGCTCGCGATGCACATCCACGTAGCCGACAAGGGCGATTACTACGAGCTCGGGGACGGCGTGCCGCAGAACCCGCATTGACACCCCGTTCGTCGCTCAGTCCTCGACGGCCGGGTCCAGGTTGCTCACCACGCGGCGCAGGAGCGCCAGCAACGTCGCGCGCTCGCGGTCGCTGAAGCCCGCGGTCGCCTGCTCGGCGACGTGCGTGAGCTGCTCCCTCGCCTGCGGCAGGCGGGCCCGGGCCTTCTCCGAGATTGAAACCTGACTGGCCCGCTTGTCGCCCGGATGCGGCTCGCGCTTAACGAGCCCGTCCCGCTCCATCCGCGTGAGCAGTGCGGCCATCGTGGGCTGCTCGACGTGGGCGTGCTCCGCGAGCTGCTTCTGCAAGAGCGGCCCCTGCTCCTCCAACGCACCGACGACCGGCAGGTACGCCATGCCGAAGCCGAGCGGCCGCAGCCGCTGCTCGAAGTGACGCATCAGCAACCGCGAGGCGTGGTTGATCCAGAAGGTCGGCGAGGCTTCAGGGTCCCACGGGGGGCCATTCTTGACTTTCATAGCATGCTATCTATATTGCTTCACATCCGAGCGCGGATTCGCATCGGAGCCCAGGAGGCAAGATGACCGCACCCACGACGAGTGCCGATTTCGATCGAGCCTATCGCTCCCCCATCACCTTCTGGGGGGACATCCGCATTCCGGAGCAGCTCCAGGCGCTGGCCCGGCAGGGAGCTCCCCGGAGCGCCCTGGAGCTGGGATGTGGTGTCGGAAGATTCTCGCGCTATGTGGCGCAGCAGGGAGTGCGCGTGACGGGCGTCGACTTCTCGCCCGTGGCAATCGCCAGGGCGCGAGAGCGGGTCTCCCGGGATGATCCTCGGCCCGAATTCGTCGTGGGGGATGTGACCCACCTGGAGGCGCTGAGCGGCCCGTTCGACGTGGCCTTCGACGTCGGCTGCTTCCATTGCTTCGACGCTCGGGGCCAGCGGGCCTACGCGTCGGAGGTGGCCCGGCTGCTCAAGCCGGGAGGCACCCACCTCATCTGGGCGTTGGATTCGGCGCCGGGCGACGTGAGGCTTTCACCCGAGGCCGTGAAGGAGGCCTTCGCCCCCGGGTTCGAATTGGTGGACGCGCACAAGAGCCGGCGCCGGCTCGCCGCGTCTCACTGGTACTGGCTGGTCCGCGCGTCGCGCTGAAACCTCCAGCGCGACGCACGTCCACGCGCGGCTACCTCAGGGCGCGCACTTCGCCGGGCCGAACGTGGCACCGTAGTACGGCGTGTAGAGGTCCGGAGTGAGGGTGAAGTTGCAGGTGTTCACCACCGCCGGCGACAGGTTCTGGTGCGTCTGCATGTAGCGCGCGACGTAGTCACGCACGCCGTCCGCGGAGGACCACAGCAGGCGGCCTTCCTTGAACATGCTGTACCCGCCGCCGCCACCGCCGCGGTAGTTGTTGACGGCGATGCGGAAGACCTGGTCATCCCGGACGTCCACGCCCTGGAAGCGCAGGTGCGTGAGCCGAGAGCCCGCGGGCTTCGTCAGGTCGTAGCCGTAGTCGATGCGCGAGTAGAGATCCCAGTTGTAGTCCGCGACGACGGGCGTGGTGGCCTTCGCGTCCTCGGGCTTCGCGGGCAGGTTGGCCGCGTCCAACTGCTTGAAGTACAGCGTGTTCATCTCCAGCGCGCGCCGGAGGATGGAGCCGTTGATCTCCATCACGTACAGCGTGTTGTCGTAGATGTAGACGCTGTAGGCGTCGCGCAGGGTGACGTCCCCCGCCGGCAGCGCGACGTCATTGGAGAACAGGGCGGTCGCGGACAGGTCCACGGTGAAGCCGGCCTCCTCCGCGGCCTCCTCCTGCACGATGTTGAGCAGGTCCCCCAGGGCGCTGTCCACGTAGCGTCCGGCGAAGCCACCCGTGAAGGCCGCGGTGGTGCTGCCAATCTTCTGGTTCACGTAGGCCACCGTGGTGTCGTGGTAGGCCTGGGTGAGCTGCTTGACGGTGGCATCCTCCACCACCTTGTCGTCCACCGCGTGGAGCTGTGAGTCGTGGGATTCCACGCCCCAGCGCTCGCCGTTCCAGGTGACGTTGAGCTGCACGTTGGCCAGGTGGCTGCCCCAGCGGTTGGGCTGCGTGAGGAGGACCTCGCTGCCGTCCTGGTTCTTCAGCAGCATCTTCGGGATGGGCTGGTGGGTGTGGCCGGTGAGGAGCACGTCCACGTCCGCCACCTGCTGGGCGATCTGCACCGCTTCGTTCTCACCGGGGAGGTTGCCCCGGTCGGTCCACTTCGTGGCATCCGCGTAGTCCGCGAGCCACGACTCGGGGCTGCTCGCGCTGCCCACCGGCTGCTTGTCCGGACCGCTGTGGATGGCCACCACCACCACGTCCGCGCCGGCCTGCTTCATCTTCGGCACGTAGCTCTTCGCGGTCTCCAGCGGGTCATCGAAGCGCAGCCCGGTGATGTTGTCCTTGCGCTCCCACGTCGCCACGCCCGGCGTCACCAGCCCGAGGATGCCGACCTTCACGTCGCACACCGTGGTGATTACATACGGGGTGAAGGCCTCGGAGCCGTCCGCGCTCTTGCGCACGTTCGCGCCGAGCAGGGGGAAGTTCGCCTCGCTCTTGAACTTGTTGAGGACGTCCTGGCCGTAGTTGAACTCATGGTTGCCCAGGGCCATGGCGGCATAGCCCAGCTCGTTCATGGCGGTGGCCATGGGGTGCTTGGGCGCGTTGTCCACGATGGCGTAGTAGGTGCCGAGCGGCGAGCCCTGGATGGTGTCACCGGTGTCGAAGAGCAGCGTGCAGTCCGGGTTCTTCTCACGCTCCTGCTTGATGAGCGTGGCCACCCTGGCGAGGCCGCGCTTCGCGTCCGGCTTCCCGGTGAAGTAGTCCCACGGGAAGATGTTGGTGTGCAGGTCGCTGGTCTGCAGCAGCGTCAGCTTTCGCGGCGAGGTGTCCAGCGGCGGCGGTGTGACGACGGGCGGCTTGTCGTCGGAGTCACAGGCGACGAACAGCGAGCAGGCGCCCACCAGGGACAGGGTGCGCAGCGTGCGCGAGGAAACGGGATAACGCATCAGGGACCTCGGTGAAGGGTGCTGCCGGGCAGCATCGCCCGGGGCCGAGCACCCTACAGTCTCTCTCTGACGCGCTCCCCAATTCGCTCGCGGCGCGATTCGTACCGCGGGGCTCGCCCATTAGCGCGGCGCCTCGTGGGCCACGCGCCTGCCCTGCTCCCGTCAGGCGCGGACAGGGCCGGGCGTCACAGCGCGCGTGGATGCTCCGGCGTCCCGACCGCGGCTGCTGACCCGAGGTCTCATCCCATCGCTCACGTCCCCCGGATTTTCGTACCGGGTCAGATTCCGAGAAGGTCATGCAGCCGAAATTGAACCGGCTCCTGCGGGCGCTTGCCCGCGAGGGGCTCGACGTCACGTACGACGGTCGTGTCTACACCGTCCGCCACCAGGCGGATCCCCACGCACCCGCCGCCGAGGTGCTCCTCCCACCAGACCTGCCCGTGGAGGGCAAGGCCTTCCAGCAGCTCGCCGCGCTCGCGGCGCTCCACCATCCGGACGGCGGTCGCGTGAAGCAGGTGCGCGCCACGCCCGACTTCCATCCCGGTGACTCCGGGGTGGCCATCGGGTCGGTGGTGCACACCGAGGGCATGGTGGTGCCCGGCGCGGTGGGCACGGACATCAACTGCGGCATGCGCCTGCATGTCGCGGACATCCCCGTGGACGCCTTCCTCGCCCGCCGCGACGCCTTCGTCGAGCGGATGAAGGGGCACTACTTCTTCGGCACGCGGGATGTCGCCCAGGGCTCGCGCGCGCTGGAGGCCCTGCTGCGCGACGGCCTGCCGGGCTGGCTCCTGGAGACGCAGGAGAAGCCCCTGGGCATGTCGGCAAGGACGGACCTGGGCCAGTTGGACCGCGAGTCCGCGCGCGTCTACCTGGGGGGTGCGCTGGAAGGAGACCCGTCCTGGGCGCCCACCGGACTGCGGCGGGAGGGCGTGGTGCGCGACCCGGGGCTCGCCACCATCGGCGGCGGCAACCACTTCGTGGAGGTGCAGCGGGTGGAGGCGGTGGTGGACCGCGCGCGGGCCTGGGCCTGGGGCGTGCGCGAGGGGCAGCTCGCGTTCATGGTGCACTCCGGCTCGCGCGACATGGGCAAGCACGTGGGGCGCACGTGGCAGGAGCGGGTCCGGGCCGCGTGGCCCGCGGGCGCGCCCTTTCCGGAGAGTGGAATCTTCCCGCTCGTGGATCCGGAGAAGGTGCGCGAGTACCTGAAGGCCGAGGCGACGGCGGCCAACTACGCCTTCCTCAACCGGCTGCTCCTCGCGGAGCTGGTGCGGCACACGCTGCGCGAGCTGTTCGGGGACGTGGAGGCACCGCTCGTCTACGACGTGCCGCACAACATCACCCTGCCCTGGGAGGGTGGATGGCTGGCGCGCAAGGGGGCGTGCCCGGCGGAGGCCGAACAGCCGGTCATCATCCCCGGTTCGATGGGGGCCGAGTCCTACCTGATGCGGGGACTGGGCAACGCTCAGGCCCTGTCTTCGGCCTCGCATGGGGCGGGGCGGGCGCGCTCGCGCTTCTCCATGTCGCGGGGCGGCGCTGAGCACCGCGAGGAGGCGCTGGGCCTCACCGGGGTGGACTGCATCGCGATGCGGGCCGAACGCCGCATCGAGGAGGCACCCGCGGCCTACAAGCCCATCGGTTCGGTGGTGGGCTCGCAGGTGGCGGCGGACATCGTGCGGGAGGTGGCGAGGCTGCGTCCCCTGATGACCTTCAAGGCCTGAGCTGAAGGCGCCGGTGAGAGGCGATGCGAACAGCGCATGGCCTCTCACCGCGTGTCGGACTGAAACCCCGCGCGTACTCATTCCGAGCAGAGGTCGACCCGGAGGCGATTCCCTGGTGGGATGCGCCCCCGCGTCCCCTGATGATCCCGGAGGTCGGAATGACTTTCCTTCGTACGCAGGCAGCTTCCCGTCACCTGATGCGGTGGTGCCTCTGTCTCGTCACGGCCGCGAGCGGCGCATGCCGCTCCGAGGGTCCACAAGCAGAACGCCCCGAGGTGCCCCTTGCGTCGGTCCCTCCTCCCGCGACGGAAGCGCCGGCCGAGCTGCACGGTGTCGGGGGCGTCGAAGGCGTCACTCCCGCGTATGACCAATCCCGTCAGCCCGCCAGGTTCGTCGCCGCGCTGGGGCTTTCCCCAGGACAGCGGATCGCGGATGTCGGAGCAGGCCTGGGCTACTTCACGCTGCGACTGTCGGATGCGGTCGGCCCGACGGGACGGGTGGTCGCGACCGACATCAATGACGAGGCCCTCAAGCGGCTTCGTCAACGGGTCTCCGCACGCAAGAACGTCGAGGTGCGCAAGGTGGCGCCGGACACGCCGGGCCTCGAGCCGGGAACCTACGATTTGATCCTGCTCGCGGAGGTGGACCATTTCCTGCCGGACCGTGCGGCCTACCTCGAAAGCCTGAGGCCCGCCCTCACCCCGAACGGTCGCATCGCGGTGACGCACCTTCGGGCCATGCGTCCCCCGCTCGTCGCCGCCGCCCAGGCCGCGGGCTACGCCGTCGTTTCGGAGTTCAACGACCTGCCGGTCCACTACCTGCTCTTCCTCCAGCCCACGCCGGGCCCATGACGATTGGTTAGCCCTTGTGCTAAGTATCCGGCCATGATACTTAGCCAGAAGGAACAGTATCAAGAGCAGCTCAACGGCATCTTCCAGGCGCTTGCCGACCCCACCCGCCGCGCCGTCCTGGCCCGGCTTGGCCGGGGCTCCGCGAGCATCAGCGACCTGGCGAAGCCCTTTGACATGGCTTTGCCGTCCTTCATGAAACACATCCACCTGCTTGAGGGCAGTGGATTGATCCGCACGCACAAGGAAGGCCGCGTCCGGACCTGTGCGCTGGAGAAGAAGCCGTTCGCCGCTGTCGAAACGTGGCTGTCCACCCAACGCGTCATCTGGGAAGGCCGCACCGACAGGCTCGAACAGTTCGTCACCGCTGGCCACGACAAGGAAGATCCCGAATGAGCCCTGCCCTCCATCCAGAACTCGACCTGACGATTTCACGGATCATCAAGGCGCCCCGGTCCGTCGTCTGGAAGGCCTGGACGACCCCCGCGAGCTTCGAACAGTGGTGGGTGCCAGCCCCCGCCCGCTGCAAGGTCATGAAGATGGACCTGCGTGCCGGCGGCGCCCTGGTGACCCATTTCAGCGAGGACGGCGGCGACTTCCTGCCGCACATGACGGGGTGCTTCCTCGCGGTCGACGCGCTTGAGCGGCTCGTCTTCACCAACGCCCTGGTGGAGGGCTGGAGGCCCGCCGAACAGCCCTTCGTGTCCATGACCGCGCTCATCACGCTGAAGGACCACCCGCTGGGCACCGACTACGCCGCCCACGTGATGCACAGGAACCCCGCCGACAAGGACCGGCACCAGGAGCTGGGCTTCTACGATGGGTGGGGCACCGTCACGGAGCAGCTCGCCGCCCTCGCCGAACGCCGGACCCAGGAAGTCCAGGCTTGAGCGGCGTGGCTGCGCCCCCTTCTCGCGGGTAGAGAATTCGCGGCTTTTGTGGGGAAAGGAAAGTCCCAGGAAACTTCAGCCCACATGCCCCGACAATCTCTTCAAGAACCACCTACCGGGGGCGGCCGCCGCCCCGAGCGAGAAAAACCATGTTCAAGGTCAAGAGCAACCACACGTTCCTGAATCCCTCGCGCAAGCAGATCGACCAGACGACGCAGGGCAAGAAGAGCGACTACGCGCAGCAGGTCAGCGGCGTGAACCAGCTCCTCGACAAGAACGGCATCGGCATCTCCGACCGCTCCCGCAACAGCGTCCTCGACAACGTCGTCAAGGTGGAGCGCGGAGCGCGCAGCGAGGTCAACGCGCACCAGCGCGAGGCCCTGAACTTCGGCCGCGACGCCTTCCAGAGCGCGAAGCAGGGCCACGGGAAGCAGGCCCTCGTGGAGGCCTTCGGCTCCGGGCTCAACGCGGCGGGCTCCGTGTTCAAGTCCACGTACACGCAGACGCCTCACGAGAAGCAGGGCATCACCCCCTGGTAACCCGCGGTCTCCCAGCGTGAGCCGCCCCTGGCCGGCAATCCTTGCCGGCCAGGGCGCACCGCCATGGCAAGCCTTGCCGCGCCGTCCACCGCCCTCCCCGGGCGGAAGCGAACGGCATGCAGGGTGCACTGAGCCCCCAGACGAATCCGCCCCGCCGCATGGCTGTGGGAGGGAGTTCCTGGAGGTTTCATGCAACGCGGTCCCATCCTGCTCGCCCTCGCCAGCCTCGTTCCCGCAGGAGCCTTCGCGGCGCCCCACGTCACGAAGCTGCCTCCCCAGAATGCCCTGGTCCAATGCAGCCCCGGCGCACCGTGCACCCAGCCCACGGTGGATGGCTGGGTTCCGCCGCTGGAGTACGCGGACGGCAAGAAGTTCCCGCTGCAGGACTATGTGAATGGAGGTCCCAACGGGGACCTGTTCCTGTACGTCGCGGACAACGCGGCCTACACCTGGGACGAGTGCAACATCGGTCCCCAGGCGTCGGGGATTCCGTCGGTCCAGGTGAATCCCTGCCATTCGCAATCGCTGTTCATTGGCCTGCGCATCCCCCGGCCCAAGAACGCCAACGGAAATGTCCTGAACCCGTCCGGCCTCATCAACGTCTGGCTGGATGCGAAGCGGGGCGACACCCTCCAGCAGCTCGTCGGCGCGAACGCGCCCCGTGAAGAGGACCGGCGCATCCAGTTGCGCTACTCCACTGGCCCGCAGGGCCTCACCACCCTCTCCCAGGCCAAGGGCAATGGCACGGGCTGGAGCGTGCTCTCGGACCCCAACGACGCCTGGGCCACCACCGCCGTGGTGAAGACCCCCAGCGCGGACCTGGGCCACGTGCACATCGAGCTTGAAATCAAGCTGCGCCCCAGCCAGGCCGCCATCCTCGACAGCGAGCCGCTCTCCGCGGCCGTGCGCAAGCTGGGACTCGCCATCAACCACCAGCCCTTCTCGATGGCGGGCGCCACGCAGACGGTGGGCGGCGGTCGGTTCCCCAACATCCCGAACCAGCCGCCCGCCGACACCCTGCCCATGTCCTGGGAAACGCTCGAGTTCAAGGACCCCACCCCGATTCCGCTCAGCTTCACGATGTGGAACGTGGGGCAGATGCCGGATGTGACGTTCTGGATCGATGACGGCGGCTCGGGGGAGATCGACACCGTCGCCAAGCAGATCTTCAAGAAGGAGGTCGCCTGCATCTCTGAAATCTGGATGTCGCATGAGCGCGGCGAGCTCATCGAGAAGGTCAACGCGCTGCGCGCCGCGGAAGCCCTGCCGCCCATGCAGGCCATCACCGAACTGAACGACGACATCCTCCAGCCCGCCACTGAAAGCACCGGGCTCGTGCTGCTGTCCTCACAGCAGATCCTGGAGGGCGGCGTGCATCACTTCCCTTCGGACATGTGCACCGGCTCCGACTGCCTCCAGGACAAGGGCGTGCTCTGGGCTCGCATCGCGACCCCCGCCGCCACCGTCCCCGTCATCACCAACGACGACACCGGCGCGCCCCGGGTCTCCACGGGGACGGACTACGCCGAGTTCGTCGACGTGTTCTGCACGCACGTCAACGCCGGTGAGAACTCGCCCGGGCCGGACACCGATGCCCGCGAGGACCAGCTCTTCGACATCAAGGCCTACGTCCAGCAGGTGCGAAAGGGCGGTCCCCTGAATGCCAACAGCTTCCCCTACCTGCTCGGGGACGACGACGTCTTTCCCCACGGCACCTGGCCCAGCGGCATGGACCGGCCCGCCTTCCTGCTCGGGGACTTGAACACCCTGGGACCCAAGGCCACCCAGGACGACAACCTCTTCACGCCCTACAAGAACATGGTGGGCCCCAACTTCCTCGACATCACCGGGCGCTCCGAATTCGAAAAGGCCAACACCCTGTTCTCCGAAGCACGGGACCTGGCGCGCACGTCGTCCGGCGCGGACCCGATGGCGACCGGAACCTGGCTGAGCAGCGTGTGCTCCGACAACGTGGTGAACGAGCTGGGCGCCAAGGACCGGCTCGACTACGTCCTGGTGTTCCCCCCGGCCGAGAACACGACGGACTTCCCCACGTTCGCGCTGCTCAAGGAGCCCACGGCGAGCGTCCTCCCGCACTTCGACCCCGACTCCAGCATCCTCACGGGGTTCCCACTGGAGGAGCGCCAGCAATGCCTCTCAGACCACGCCATGGTGGACGTCAACGTGGCGCTGACGCGGGTGAAGGATGTCGTGAAGTACAACCGCGCCCGGGAACACCGCCTTGAGTACTCCGTGAAGCAGGTGACCGACCTGGAGACCGCGAGCGGCTGCTGCGCGGACTGGTTCACGCCGCGCGTGCTGATGAGCGTCAATGGCACCACCCTGATCAACTCCTTCATGAATGTCATGGAGGACCAGACCATCTATCCGAACTGGTCCGTGCGCACCGGGCCCGGCAGTCCCTTCGCGTTCCCGGACCTCGCGGCCGGCTTCATGGGAACGGCGAACATGACGTCGGCCCTCTGGGAGTGGGACGTCGGCCCGAACGACCACTACGACTCCATCCCCGAAGGAGGCTCCGGAACGACGGTGGACCAGAAGGACGGCCACTTCACCTTCTTCGGCAGCACCGCGACGGTCCGCCGGGTGAAGGGCGAGACGACCGCCAGTGACTGGCTCTCCAACATCGAAATCCTGGGCAGCTTCATGAACGGCTACGAAAACGGCATGACGCTGGAAACCGAAGGCGAGGACACCGACACGGGCAACAACGCCCGCGTGCGGCACTACATCCACGTGAAGGAGCTGGACGCGCCATGAAGACCCTCCCTCTGAAGTGCGCGGTGGTCGCGCTGCTCCTTGGGGGCACGGCCCACGCGGTCGAAGCCCTGGTGCCCTACGACAATTTCAACCCGATGGAGCCCAGTCCCCCGCGCGCGACGAAGATTCGCGGCATCGACCCGGCGCGGTGGGCGGACGTGCAGACCGGAAGCCGGGTGGACTCCGTCCGGGAGCTGGCCTTCACCCGCTTGCGTCTGATGAGCCGGGCGGACACGGGGACGGGCCGCTTCGGCCTGCGCCTCACCCACCCCGAACAGGTGACCGCCATCGCGGCGAAGGTGCGCGTGAACAACGCCCGGAGCACGGGGTGCGCGGCACCTCGGAGCCCGACGGCCCGGAGCACCACCGAGCTCACCGGCCGCTTCTTCAACGCCGGCCTCCCGAGCCGGGGGAGCGCATTCGACGATGTGACGGCGTCCATCCGCGTCGTCTCCAGATCCACGGATCCGCTCGGCTCCAACGAGCTGCGGGTGGAGGCGGTCATCGAACAGTGCCGGGACACGACGTGCACCGGGCGGACGCAGCTCTTCGCGACCGACCTGGGGCTCGTCCACCAGGGGGAGCAGGCCTCCCTGCGGGTGCAGTGGGACGCGGACAACGACCGCTTCGTGTTTCAGCGGGACGCGCAGCCGGAGGTCCACGGGCCCTACACCGTGAGCGACACCCACGCGCCCGGCGCCCCGGACAAGGCACTGGTGGTGACGCACGCCCTGCCCACCTGCGCGAGCGGCACCCCGCTGCCCCGGGGGTATGCGAACGCGTACTTCCACGACGTGCTGGTGAACGCGTCCGCGGCCCCGTGAGCCGGTGAGCCTGTCGCGGCGCCGCGCTTCGACCTGGAATAGAAGGGGGCATGCCCCATGCCCCCGACAGCATCCTGCTCTCCTCCGCCACGGTGGAGGGCGGCGAAGGACTCACCCAGCACATCCGCACCGGACACCACCTCTTCACCGCCGATGAGCCGGTGGCGCGCGGTGGTGCGGACCTGGGCCCCGCGCCCTACCAGTTGCTCCTGGGCTCGCTCGGCGCGTGCACGGCCATCACGCTCAAGATGTACGCGGAGAAGAAGAAGTGGGACCTTGGCAAGCTCGTCGTGCGTCTCAAGCTGATCCGCGAGCCCGCCGGTGAGCGCGTCGAACGGGTCCTCGACTGCGCGGACACGGTGACGCCGGAACAGCGGGCCCGGCTGCTCGAAATCTCCGCGAAGACGCCCGTCACGCTGACGCTGTCACGGGCGCTGCACATCGACACGCGCTTCGCTTCAACTGAGCCGCCGGGCCCCTCGGACCCCACGCCAGGGTAGTCCCGGACATGGCACCGCCGGGCCTCACGGGCCCGGCGGAGACCGTCCAGCAACAGCCGCCCTCAGGGCGCGGATTGCGCCGACACGCCGCCCTTCACCGCCACCAGCTCCTCACGCCGCAACAAGAGCCGCGCGTCCTTGTTGGGCAGGATGCGCACCTGGAAGCGCCGCTGGGCCAGGTCGTTGGGCGTGAAGACGCCCCGGTCGCTCACGAGCAACAGGGCCGTGGGCACCACGTACCGCGCCGAGTTGTTGCCGTAGTAGTGCACCACCACGTGGTACGGCCCCGGCGCCGCCGTGCGTGCGTGGTACAGCTCCGGCCCCAGGCCATTCGTGATGTCCCAGAACAGCTTGCCTCCCAGCCGCGTGTCCTTGTGCTGGTAGAAGCACTTCTCCCCGTCCGGTTCGATGACCCACAGGTCGATGTCCGTGCTGTCCGAATTCCAGTGCGCGGTGAGCTGGTAGTCGATGGGCTTGGAGCCGGTGAACCCCGCCACCGCGCCCGGCTCCGCCAGTTCGGAGCGGCGTGCCTTCATCACCGCGACCGTCCCCTTGAGCTGGGTCTGTCGCTCCAGCCCCGCCAGCAGCCGCGCGTAGTGGAAGGCCGCCACCGTCCGGACCTCGCTGCCATGCCGCTTCCAGGAGCGCGCCAGCACGATTTCGTAGTTCCGGGCCGCCTCCGAATAGCGCCCCGAAGCATCCAGCGCGAGCGCCTCCTCCAGGAATGCCTGCGCCTCGAAGGGACGGCTGAGCCGCACGTGTTCGAAGAGCTCCGCCGCCGCCGGGTATTGCCCCAGCGCCAGCAGGCCGTACCCCACCAGCCGCAGCGCCTCCGCGTCCTGCGAGCGCAGCTCCACCGGCGACGACAGCGCCCGCACCGCGCCCCACGTGTCCCCAGCGAAGGCGCGCTTGCGGGCCACCGCCTCGTAGATCATCACGTCGTCGCGGTTCGCCCGCCGGGCCTCGCGGTAGGTCAGCTCCGCCTGGACCCGCGCGTCCCCGCCCGCGTAGGGCGCGTCCCGCAGCGGCTGGCGCTTGAGCAGCGGCGCGAGCACCGACTTCTGCGCGGCCAGCCCGGCCACCACCGCCCGGCCGCTCTCGGGCACCTCGTCCAGCGCGATGCCCAGCAGCTTGTCCCGGCGCTGATCCTCTTCCCGGCGCCGCAGCGCCTCCAGGTTCGTCAGGTCCACCTGTTCGTCGCGGACAGCATAGGACTGGTAGTCGCCCTCGGACTCCAGCACCAGCATGGACGCGCGGGCGTTGGCCAGCCGGTAGTGCTGGCTGAGCGCCACCACCATCCGGTCCAACCGCTCGTCGTCCAGGGACACCAGCCGCGACACGAAGAGCTCCGCCCAGGCCCGCGGCGCGAACGTGCTGTCCTCATCGCGCGGCAGGGGAATGCGCAGCGTGCGTTCGGGACTGGAGCCCGCCTGGGTCACCACCTCCAGCACCGCGTCGCCCTTGGCCGGCAGCCGTCCCGCCACCTGCAGCTCCTGGCCGGGGAAGACGAGGCGCGGCCTGCCCGCCACCACCAGGTCCTTCACGTCCGCGCCGACCACGGACACCCGGGACAGCACCACCGACGCCGCGCGGTGCGCCTTCGCCGCGGCATCCACCTCCGACGCGGACAGGACGCTCACCACGCGGCCACCGCTGGAGCGCGCCAGCGCGTCGAAGAGCTCCGTGTTCACCGCGGCCTCGCCAAAGCGGTACGTCACCCAGCGCAGCGACTCCGCGCAGGGGTGCCGGGAGAGCAGCGCGTCCACGCGGCTCTGTCCCCAGGTGATGTTGCCGTCGGAGAGCAGGAAGGCCGTCACGCGCTCACCGGACGCCGCGGGCTTGAGCCATTCGCCCGCGGCCCGGTCCAGCTCCTCCAACGCACCGTCCACGTGCGAGGCGCCTTCCAGGTAGATGCGCTCCAGCTCCGCGAAGCTCTCCTGGCGCTGCTTCGCGTCGTTCGCGCGGAAGCCCGGCCCGTGCAGCCAGCGGGGGCGCACGTCGAAGAGGAGCACCGCGTACTCCTTCAGCGTCGGATCCTTCTCCAGCAGCGCGCGCAGCGTGGCCGCCTGGATGGCCCAGGCGTTGCCATCCTCGGAGGACAGCGAGGTGTCCACCACCAGCACCGCGCGGCCCGTGGGAGCCCCTTCGTCGCCCGAGGTGAGTTTCGCGGGCAGCCGCACCCGCGCGTGGAAGGCGTGGCCGGGAAGCCCCGCGACATCCCCACCCACGAGGACGTCCGCGTCCTCGTTGCGCGGCTTCAGGGCCACCGACAGCGCCCCGTCTCCCGCCAGCTTCGGGAAGTCGTAGACCTGCCAGGCGTCGACCTTGCGGGCCTTCGCGCCCGGCTCCGGCTGCACCGTGACCTCCGGCGCCTGTCGCGCATCCACATGGACGCGCGCGGAGACGCGAAGCTGCGGTCCCGCGCCCGGAGGCAGCGGCCACGTGTAGCGCAGGCGCTCTCCGTCGAAGAGGAGCGTCTGCTCATACGCGATGACGACGCGCTTGAGGGACTTGGGCGGCAGCGGGAAGACGCGCGCGCTGAAGGTGGACGCGCCCGACCATTCGAGCAGCGCGGGGTCCACGTTGCGGCGCACCACGTCCTCGTACACCTCACGCGCGCGCTTCTGTTCGACGACGCGGGCTTCCTGGATGTTTCCCCAGGAGCGCTTCGCGCCCTGCGGCGCCGGTGGCGCGGAGGCGGTGAGCTGCGAGGAGTCCGTCGAGCCATCGCCCAGCGGCGGCAGCAGCTCCGAGGACTGGAAGAGCGAGGGCGAGTCCACCGACACGGCCCCCGAGTACAGCGCGAAACCCGCCACCGTCGCGCCTCCGGGCAGCGGGTAATAGAACGTGCCCTCCAGGCTGCGGCCGGTGTCGTTCTCGAAGAGGTGGTCCACCACGGTCCGCGCCCGTGAACCCTGGATGTACGTGACGACGCGGATGGAGCGGGCCTTGAGAGGCTGGTAGCGACCGTCGTCGCTCATCACCAGCACCTTGGCGGCGCGGGGCGCGGACTCCACGCGAGGGAGCACCGGCTTGGGGGCATCCGCTTCCGGGGCCGGCTTCTTCGCGGGCGCCACCCTGGCTCCGAATCCGTCCTCGGCTTCGGCCCTGGCGGAGGCCCGCCCCCCGCTTCCTCCCTTGATGATCTGGATGATCTCCCGACGCTTCTGCTCCAGCACCGGGGGCCCGCCGAGGGGGCAGG
>NZ_RAVZ01000187.1 GCF_003611635.1 Corallococcus terminator
GCAGCTCATGCTCCAGAAGCAGCAGGAGGCCGTTGCCTTCGCCTCCAACATCATCAAGAAGCTGAACGAGATCGCGATGTCCGTCATCAGCAACCTCAAGTAAGCATCGCCGCTTCCCTGGCGATTTAAGAGCCGGTCCTCCTTCACGGGAGGCCGGCTCTTTGCTTTTCCGCGCTCGTTCCGCGGGCACCCGGAGGACTCCCTCCAGGCCCCGCGGAAAGGCGCGGTCTTCGGACAAGACTCAGGGGAACTGAACGTTGAGTTCGATGATCTGCGACGTGCCGGTGAGCGGAAAGAAGTCCGTGGTCACGGTGGGGTTGTAGGCCCCCGTGTTCCGGACGCGGATCAGCAACGGGCGCGCGGCCTGTCCCTGGGGCACATGGCGGGCCGAGAGGATGTAGCGCCCCACCGCCACGTCCGGCATCCCGTAACCCTCCGGCGTCTGCTCGACCTGCGAGGTGACTGCGGTCCCGGTGCTGCCATCCACCAGCGGTCCATCTGGCGTGAGCGACAGCTCCACGTCGCTGTTGCTCACGACCCGGCTGGGATTCGCCGGATCGATGGGGTCCTCGAAGTACACGGTGACGATGCCGCCATGCGTCCCGCCCCCCTGCTTCGCGCCTGTCAGCTTCCAGGTGAAGTTGCGGATAGCGCCTTCGTTGCCCGCGAAGGTCGCCGGCTCCTCGGAGGCGAGCGTGAAGCGGTAGGATGCGGCGTGGTAGGCGCGGTCGAGCGTCGCGTTCGCGAGCCACGGCCCGATGGGGTTGCTGACGTCCAGGCGGTAGGTGCCATCCGTGCCCGTCACCGTCTTCACGGTGGTGCCAGACTGGAACTGGTTGTGCGCGGTGACTTCCACCCCAGCGAGCCCCCGGCCCTGGCTGTCGACGGCGCGCCCCTTCATCACGTTCGGTTCCACGGCGCCCGTGCCGGGGGTGCCCGCATCCGTCTTGCCCCCATTCGAGGTGTCACCGCCGCAACTGCACGCGGCCGAGGCCCCGAGCAGAGACACCAGGCCCCACAGCACTGCATTCTTCGTCCAATGCATTCGACTCCTCCTGGATGACCGCTCCCGACGGGCAGGACCCACCGGAAGCCACCGGCCCGAAAAGAGCGTTTTACTGGAAGAGGACTGCGAGGGGCGGAACTTCACGGCGCCTGGCCCGCCCGGACGCCTGCTGCTGAACGCAGGGACCCCGCAAAGCCGAACTGCCGCCCGTCACCGAAGCAGGTGACGTGGCGGCAGTCAGTGCGGCAAGCCACAGGTGGACTACTACCCCCACATGTCGCTCAACAGCTCCTTGCGACGCTTCATCAGGTTGTTGAAGAAGTTGTCGTCGCGGATCTTCTCGAAGAGCGTGTTGCCCTGGTGCTTCGAGATGACCTTGTCCGCCTGCGCCTTGATCTCTTCCTTGGTCGCGTTCGGGTTGGCCTGCATGAACTTGGCCATCTCGTCGTTGACCTTGGTCTTCATCTTCTCGATGCGGCTGTCGCCCAGGTAGCGGACCGAGCCCTTGTCCTTCGCCAACTGGTTCACCGCGGAGCCGAGCGCGTCCTTGTAGACCTGGGTCTTCTCGGCCTCGCTGCTGCCCGAGCTGCGCGTCTGCTGAACGTTGCCACCACCGCCAACGCCATTCACTCCAGCCATGAGAGAGCTCCTGAAAAAAGGTGAATCTTGAAGGGATTATCAGGCGGGGAAGGCCGCGAGTTGCGTCCGGAAGGACTTTCTCCCAGCCCTCCGGAACAACCTCTCCCTCACGGGGACTAACCCTTCAGCTTGCCCAGGGAGGGGTTCTTCATCCACGCCTTGAAGGACTCGAGGTCCTTCTGAACTTCCTGCGTGTCCTGCGCCGGGGGCGCGGCGGGAGGCGGAGGCACGTCACCGGTGAGGACGGCGCGCTTCTTCGCCCCGGCGCTGCTCTCGAAGGCGTCCTTCGCGGCCGCCGGACCCGCGGACTTGGCCGCCGGAGGCGTGGGGGCGGCGGCGGCGGGAGCGGCGGCGGCCTTGGGCGCGACACCCCGCTCCGTGAGGTACGTCTGCATCCACTCCACCGACTCGATGAGGACCGGCGGCATGGAGGCCAGCGCCGGGTTCTTGCCCGCCTCGCCCAGGTGGCGGTTGAAGGCGTCCTTCACGTCCTGGTACAACTGCATGTTCATCTGAGCGCCGTCCTTGGTGTTGACGAGCAGCTCGGACATCTTGCGCAGCACCTGCTGGAGCGTCCCGGTCGCGCCCTTCGCTGCGGTATCCAACCCGGCGATGATGCCTTCGCGCTTCTTCGTCAGCTCTTCCGGCGCGGCGGGCGGCATCTCAGCAGGGACTCGCGGATCAGGATTCGGATTCGACATGGCACTGTCCTCGGGTGATGAGGGATGGTTGACAAGGGCACCCTAGCAGAAGATCCAGGGTGTCTAGAAACTCCTGAAGCTCTCCGAACCCTGGAATCCCCCAGGGTTTCACGGCCGGAAATTCAGCGCCGCGTCAGGGCGGTGACCATGGCGCCGGCCTTGCGCACCACCGGATCATCCACGGGCGTCATCGCCGCAGCGCGGCGAAGATCTTCCAGCGCCTGGGGCTTCTGGCCCATGGCCAGCTTCACCTCGGCGCGGCCCACGTAGACGGACGGATCCTGGGGCGCCAGCTTCGCCGCCACGTCGAAGGCCGCGAGCGCGCCCTGTCCGTTGCCGGCCGCCATCTCCACCACGCCGAGCGCCTTGGCGAAGTACACGTCCGTGGGGTTCACCGCGTACAGGCCCTGGAAGAGCGTGCGCGCCTCGGCCACGCGGCCCTGGTAGAAGAAGAAGTAGGCCGTCTTGGCGATGGCGTACAGCTCATCGTTCGAGTAGCCGCGCACCTCGCGGAGCGTGGCCTTGCCCTCCGCCCAGCGCTGAAGGAGCGCGGTGAGCTTCGCCTCGTCCTGCGGGTCCTCCGGGTCCAGCGACGCCATGGGTCAGTAGCCCTCGTCCTTCTGCTCTTCCCACATGCGGCGGAGGATCTCCTGCGACTCCGCGCTCACCTGATCCACCAGGCCCAGCATCGCGGACTCGCGCTGCAGCAGGGCCTTGAGGCGCTCCAGGCGCTCCGGCGGCGCGTTCACCCGCGACAGGCCGCGCTCCAGCATCCGTTGCTGTCCGTCGCCCCCTCGGCCCGCGACGCTGGCCAGGTAGGGGCGGTCGCTGAAGCCTTCCAGGTCCGCGTCGTGGCCGCCCGGGTGCGGGGGCAGCGGCAGCCGGAGCTCCTCCGACGAGTGCGCCGGACCGATGGAGTCCAGGAGCGCCGCCGAGGCCAGCGCGGGGTTCTTCGGGTTGCCCGCCTTGCGCAGCTTCTTCGCGCGCTCGAGCTGGGCGGGATCCACCAGCCGCTCGCGGACGCTGCGGGGACCACCCCAGGGCCAAAGGGCTGTACTGGGGGGAGGATTGTTGATTCTGGCCATGGTGGGCTGACTTCAACCCAGGTGAGGGGGCCGCGTCCAGCCCCCCTTGACGTCAGCCCGCCTGCTCCCGCTGCAGGGTGTAGATGAAGTTCAGCACTTCGGCGACCGCGTCGTAGAGCTCCTCGGGGACTTCCTGCCCCACGTCCACCCGGTACAGGGCGTGCGCCAGGGACACGTTGCGCATCACGGGGATGCCGTACAGCTTGGCGATCTCCTTTATCTTCTCCGCCTTGAGGCGCATCCCCTTGGCGACCACGCGAGGCGCACCGTCGGCCTGCTTGTCGTACTTGATGGCGATGGCGATGTCCGCCTCTTCGTCACTGGCCATGGACCCTCCTCAAGCACGCGCCGTGGGCGCCGCTTCTTGTTTCAGCCCGTAGACGAAGTTCAGGACCTCGGCGACCGCGTCGTAGAGCTCCTCAGGGACTTCTTCGCCCACCTCCACGCGCAAGAGCGCATGGGCCAGCGGCACGTTGCGCAGGAGCGGCACGTCCGACGCGCGCGCCAGCGCCTTGATGCGCTCCGCCTTGGCGTCCATGCCCTTGATGAGCACCCGGGGCGCCCCATCCTTGCCCTGGTCGTAGATGAGGGCGACGGCGACGTGGTCCGGGTTGGTGACGATGACGCTGGCGTCCTTCACCGCCTCCATCTGGGCCCCCTCCATGATCTCCTGGTGGAGCTCCTTGCGCTTGGCCTTGTGGTGCGGGTCGCCTTCGCTCTGCTTGTACTCCTTCTTGACCTCGTCCTTCGTCATCATCATGTCCTTCATGTACGACTTGCGCTGCCACCACACGTCGAAGATGCCGAAGATGACGAAGAGCATGAGGATGCGCACGCTCACGCGGTAGATGATCTCCCCCAGGATGATCATGATGCCGTCGGTGTCCTGCCGCACGGTTTCGATGACCAGGGGCATGGAGTCGCGCACCACGCCGTAGACGACATAGGCGGCGACCGACAGCTTCACGAGGTTCTTGAGCAGTTCCACGAAGGTCTTCTTCGTGAACATGTTCTTCAAGCCGGCGATGGGGTTGAGCTTGTCCAGCTTGGGCATCAGCGGGTCCATCGTGAAGAGGGACCCCACCTGCAGGAAGTCCATCAACCCGCCGAACACCGCCGCGCCCGCCGCCACCGGGACCGTGAGGAGCAGCATCGTGCGCAGCCCCATGTAGAGCAACTGGGTCGTCGCGAGCCCCAGGTCCTTCGGGTGGGCGATCTGGTCGAAGCTGAAGCGGAAGAGGATGGCGACCTCCTCCTCCACCGTGCCCCACGTGGCCCGGGCGATGCCCATGCCCGCGGCGAGCACGGCCACGGCCGTCAGGTCCTTGCTCTTCCAGACCTGACCCTTCTTGCGGGAGTCGTCGAGCTTCTTCTGCGACGGCTCCTCTGTTTTGTCGCCACTCTCTTCCGACATGGAGGAATCCCGGGGCGCCTAGGCCAAGAGCTGGATGGCGCGCTGGACCATGCGGAGCATGTTGCCCAGCTCCAACTGCATGCGCCCGACGATGACGTGCATCGCGATGAACATGATCAACACGCCCATCAGCGGCTTGAGGGACATGGCGATGAAGAACACCTGGACCTGCGGCGCGACGCGGTTGATGGCGCCCAGGGCCAGGTCGGTGCAGAACGCCGCCACCATGCCGGGGCCAGCCAGCGCCAGGCTCACGGTGAGGAGGTTGGCGAAGGAGCGGATCATCAGGTCGAAGAAGGGCCACACGCCATGGCTGAAGCGCGGGAAGCCCTCCAGCGGGACGACCTGGAGGCTGTCCGCGAGCGCGCGGATGATGATGTGGTGCCCGTCCAGCGACAGGAACAGCACCACCGTCAGTTGCACCTTGAGGCTGGAGAAGAGCGACACCTGGGTGCCCAGTTGGGGCACGAAGAGCTGGGCGTTGTTGCTGCCCGACATGGTGTCCATCAGCGTGCCGGCCACGCGGGCCGCGTCGAAGACCGTGTTGACGATGTAGGACAGACACAGCCCGATGAAGATCTCCTTGCACAAGAGCGCGATGTACGGGAGCGCGGAGATCGGGATCTTGTCCATCCGGTCGGCGACGGACGGGAACAGCACGATGGCGATGAGCAGGCCCAGGCCCAGCTTCATCTCCGAGGGCACGACATCACCGCCCAGGAACGGGCTGAAGATGAGGATCGGCATCACCCTGCACATGATGAGGGCCACCGTGAAGATGGTGACCGACAGGTTGATCCGAGCGCTCAGCTCGGCCATGGCTTCGCCGATGTTCATCTGCCGATGAGCGCCGGGAAGCGGTCGAAGACGTGGAAGGTGAAGCGCAGCAACTGGCCGCCAATCCACGGGCCCGTCATGGCCAGCACGCCGAAGACGAGGACGACCTTGGGCGCGAACGTGAGCGTCTGCTCTTGAATCTGCGTGGTGGCCTGGAACAGCGAGATGAGGAAGCCCACCAGGAGGCTCATGAGCACCGGCGGCGCGGAGACCACGAGCACCAGGAACAGCGCCTCCTGGGTGATGAACGTGAGCTGATTCATGGGAGTGCGGTGCTCCTTACAGGTAGCCGATGACCAGGCCCTTGGCGATGAGGTACCAGCCGTCCACGAGCACGAACAACAGCAGCTTGAAGGGCATGGAGATGGTCGTGGGCGACAGCATGTGCATGCCCAGCGCCAGCAGGATGTTGGCGACCACCATGTCGATGACGATGAACGGCACGAAGAGCAGGAAGCCGATCTGGAAGGCCTCCTTGAGCTCCGACACGACGAAGGCCGGGACGATGACCATGAAGTCGTTGGGCCCGATGTCCTTGCGGTCCTCTTCCTTCCGCATCTTCTTCGCCAGGCTGTAGAAGAGCGTGCGGTCCTTGTTGGTGACCTTCTTCTTCAAGAACTCGCGCAGGGGCTCCTTGGACTTGTCCGCGGCGCCCAGCAGCGTGCCCACCGTTTCGGAGGAGAACACCGCGGTGCCGCGGGACCAGATGTCCACCCCGCCCGCCCGGTACATCTCCTGGCCGATGGGGGCCATGATGTAGACGGTGAGGATGATGGCCAGGCCGGTGATGACCTGGGTGGGGGGAATCTGCTGGGTGCCCAGCGCCGAGCGGACGATGGAGAGCACCACCGAGATCTTCACGAAGCTCGTCACCATCATCAGCGCGAACGGGAGCAGCGACATGGCCGCGAGCGCGAGGATGAGGATGAGGGGACGTGAGGTGAACGAGTCGGAGTTCACCGCCTCCTTCACCAGGGAGTCCGGCATGGCGGTGTCCGTGCCGCCCTTCTTCGCCGCGGACGCGACGAACGGGTGCAGCGACACGAGGGCCGCGAAGAGCCAGGGTGGAGCGCGGAACAGGGGCGAGCGGGCGGGAGACGAACGGTTCACGAGACGGCCTTCAGGCGCCCGGCGGCGGCGTGGGGCCACCGGTCCGGCGTGAGAGGAGCTTCTGGAGGAAAGGACTCAGGGACACCGGGGACGACGGAGGCCGCGCGGCGCGGATGCGCTCCACTGCGTCCCGGTCCAGCTTCGACACAAGTTGCACGCCACCCTCGCCGCCACCCACCAGCAGGTATTCGTCCGCGGCCTTGAGGACGAAGAGCGTGCGCCGTTGATCCAACGGGATGCGCTCCATCACCGACACGACCGACGCCTTGCCCACCGGCACGCCCTGCAACCCCATCAGCCGGCGCAGGCCCACGTTGAGCGTCAGGTAGATGGACGCGAGCACCGCGCCCAAGAGCGCCACCGTGCGCACCACCACCCAGCCCAGGCTCTCCTGCTCCTCCGGCGCGGCGATCCCCAGTTCCTTGTCCAGTTCGTCCGCGTGGCGCGAGGCACGGTCCGCCGGATTCGCGGCGTCGGGCTCCGGTGCCTGCGCGGCGGGCGGGGCCGCGACGGGCTCCGCGTCGGACGTGGCGGGGGCATCGGCCTTCGCTGACGACGCGACGGCAGGGGCAGGCGTGGCGGCGGCCTTCGCCGCCGGGGACGAGGGGACAGCCGCGTCGGCCTTCGCCGGGGGCGCCTGGGGAACAGGCGTGGCGGTGACCTTGGGCGCGGCCGATGCCGCGGCGGCCTTCGCTGGAGCCGCCACGGGCACGGGGGAGGGTTTCGGCGCGGCCGGTGGAACGACGGCGTCGGCCTTCGCCGGAGGCGCGGCGGAGACGGGGGTCGTTTGCGGCGCCACGGGCGCCTGCGCCAGGACGGCCGACGACGCGAAGAGCAACGCGGCGCCGAGCAACCCGCGCGAGGAAGAGAGACGGAGGACTGCCATGGATGGGCGCGAGCCTAGTGCACCCGAGTCAGGACCGCCACGGCCCCCCGAGCAACGAGGGTCCCCTGCCCGCCTGCCCTGGGGCTCGTGACGCAGGAAGGCTCATCCCGCCAGGTTGATGATGCGCACGCCGAGCTGTCCGTCCATCTCCACGAGCTCGCCCCGGGCCACCACCTTGCCGTTGACCGACAGGTCCACGGGTTCACCCGGCCCACGGCGCAGGTCCAGTACCTGCCCTGTGCGCAATCCCACCACCTGCTCCGCCGTGATGGCCACGCGCGCCAGCTCCACCGCCACCTGCAGGGGCAGGTCGCTGAGCAGGTCGCTTCCATCCCGGTTGTTCGCGTCGTCCAAAGCCGCCCCTTCCAGTTCCGGAGGTACGTCCAGCTCCGGGTTGGTGAAGTCCTCGTTCTCGCCTGCGCCGGCCCCGGGCTCCGCCTGGGAATGGCCCGTCTCGCCGGGGACGACCTCCGTGATGCGCGCACGGTAGCGGCCGTTCTCGACGTACACGTCCGCCGCCAGGTGCCCGGTGCGTCCCAGGCCCAGCCGCAGTTGCGCCGTGCCGGCCTCGCCCCGGTCCGGCCGCGCCGACAGCGCGTCCAGCAGCAGCACGTCCTTCACCCGCAGGGACGCCAGGTCCTGGGCGGACAGTTCCGCCACGCCAATCTCCGCGCGCAGCCAGTCGCGCAGCGTGGACAGCCGCCGCCCGTGCGCCTTCATGTTCGCGCGGCGCTGCTCGCGGCGCTGGGCGCTGTCCACCGCGGGTTCGGCCGCTTCCAGCACCGCCGACGGAATCACCAGCCGCACGATGCCGCGATGCGGGCCCACCACCGCGTTCAGGTGCACCGCCAGCATCGGACCGTCCTCGCCCAGCCTCGCGGAGACCTCATCCACGCCCCGGGCCACGCCGTCCAGCCTCGGCCGGGGAACCCCCGCCTGAAGCCCCGGCGCCAGCTCCTTCAGGGCCTCCAGGACGACGTAGCCCATCACGCCCTCCTCGATGTCCGTCAGCGGCCGCAGGCCCACCGTCTCACCAGCGCCCCCCAGCAGCAGGTCCACCGCCGAGTGCGCCAGGGACAACTCAATCTCCAGCACGGCCCGCCCCGCGAGCGCCCCGGGCGCGAGCACCGCCAGGAAGGACGGGTCGCCCAGGAAGCGGCGCAGCTCCGTCATGGGGCGCGCCTGGGCGGACTCCACCGTCAGGCGCACGTCCACGTCGAAGAGGGCCTTGAGCCGCGCGCAGAGGGTCTCCAGCGTGCCCGGGCCTGGCGTGAGCCAGCGCAGCCGTTCCGCCAGCAGGCCCTGCGCGCGCGACACCTTCTCCAGGTGCGTGAAGACGAAGGGCCGCCAGGGCAACACCGGTTGTGCCGGTGCCGAGGCGGGCTTCGCGGGGGGACCCAGCTTCCGGGTGTCGACCAACATGGTGCGCTCGTAGATTCCGGGTTCGTCGTCCGGCTCCAGACTCATGTCTTCGCCTCGAACCGCAACTGCTCAAGCGCCAGCCCGCGACCTCCCAGGGCGCTGCGCAGGCCCTCGCTCTGCTCTTCCAGCAGCTTCAGCGTGTCGCGGTCGCTGCCGCTGAAGGTGGCGGAGATCTTCCCGTTCCTCGCGCTGACCTTGATGGACAGGCCGTTGAGCACGTCCCCGCGCAGGTCGATCTGGAACTCCGCGTTGCCCATGGCGTTGGTGCCCACGCGCACGCGCTCCACGATCTTCTGGGCGATCTCACTGGCCATCTGGCGCAGGCGCTCCGAGCCAGCCATGTCCTTGGGCTTGGCCACCGGGACGGGCGCCATCAGCGCGGGGTTGAAGCGGAAGCCCGCGGCGGCCATCTGCCCGCCCTTTTCGTCCTTCTCCTTGCCGCTGCCACCGCCCGCACCCTTGCCACCGCCGGCGTTGACGTCGACCTTCATCTCGCCCTTCTCGGCGCTCAGGCGGCTGGACTCGCCGCCGGCCTTGGTCAGGTCGCCGTCGCGCACGTCGTTGGAGCGCTTGTCCTCCTTGACCTCCGACTTGCGCGTCTCCGAACGCTGGGTCAGCGACTGCGTCTCCCCCTGGCGCTGGGACTGCTGGGCACCCTGGGCGCTCTCCCCGGGCTTCGCCGAGCCGGTCTCCTTCTGGGCCAGCTTCTCGTCGAAGGTCTTGCCCTGGCCCTGGGTGGCGCGCGCGAGCACTGCCTTGGCCAGGCTCTGGGGGGACTTCGCTTCGGCAGCGGCCTTCGGGTCGCCCTTCTCCTGCTGGCCCTTCTCCGCCTGGCCCTGCTGGACCAGCTTGGAGAAGAGGGACTCACCCTCCAGGCGCTTCTTGCCCTTGGCTTCGGCAAGCCGGCGCTCCTGGATCATCCGCTCCGCCATGCGCGCGGCATCGCGATCGTCGTCAACTCGGCTCATGGCGTCCTCTCCTGACTTCGGGGGCGGCGGGAGGTTACTTGCGCTGGCGGGCCAGGAACAAGGCGTTGCCAATCTCCTCCTGGTTCAGCTCCTCGCGCTGCTGGCGCTCCTGGCGCACCTGCTTGACGAAGGTTTCCTTGTTCTTCTCGATGGCCTTCAGCTCCTTGGCGGCCTCGGCCATCAACATGCGGCGCTGTTCGACCAGACGGGCGGCCGCCTTGACGACCTCCTTCTGGTGTTCGATCTGGAGCGCGACCTGGGCCTCTTCGTCCTTCAGGCGCTCCTCGAAGCGGCCCATCATGTTCATGCCGCTAATGCCGGCGCCCTTGGCCATCATCTGCTGGAAGTACTCGGCCACCTTGGCCTTGCGCTCCTTCTTGCGGCGCTCCAGTTCGGCCTCCAACTGGGCCTGAACCTGCTTTTCCTTTTCCAGCGCCTTGATGGCGGCGGAGAAGGCCTGCTCGGCCTCCTCCTTCGCCTTCTCACGCATGTCCAGCAAGACCTGCAACCGGTACGGGGGCATGGTGGGGGCATCCTAACCGGAAAACGCCCCGCCCGGGCCCTCCGCCTCCGGGGCAGGCAGCCTCAGTCCTCGAAGAGGGCGATGAGCTGCTCCACCGTCTCTTCGAAGGGGGAGTTGGAGTGGGTGTCCTGCTTGAGGAAGTCGATGATGGCGTCGTACTTCTCGATGGCGTAGTCGGTGCGCGCGTCGGCCCCGGCCTGGTAGGCGCCCAGGAGGATGAGGTCGCGCTGCTTCTCGTAGGTGGAGAGCGTCTCGCGCAGCTTGCCGGCGGCCTTCTTGTGCTCCTTGGAGACGATGCCGCTCATCACACGGCTCAGGCTCGCGAGCACGTCCATGGCCGGCCACTGGTTTCGCTCGCCCAGGGCACGGTTGAGGATGAAGTGGCCGTCGAGAATACCTCGGACTTCGTCGGCGATGGGCTCCTCCATGTCACCGCCGGCCACGAGGCAGGTGTAGATGGCGGTGCACTTGCCCTTCTCCGAGTTGCCCGTGCGCTCCAGGATGCGCGGCAGCATGGAGAAGACGCTGGGCGGATAGCCCTGGCGCGCGGGAGGTTCGCCAATCGCGAGGCCGATGTCGCGCTGGGCACGTGCAAGACGCGTCACCGTGTCGAGCATGAACAGCACGTTGCCGCCGCGCTCGCGGAAGTACTCCGCGATGGCCGTGGCGACGTAGGCGGCACGCAGACGCACGAGGCTGGGCTGGTCGGACGTGGCGCACACCAGGACGGCGCGCTTCATGCCCTCCTCGCCCATGGCGTCCTCGATGAACTCGCGAACCTCACGACCACGCTCGCCGATGAGCGCCACGACACTCAGGTCCGCCTGGGTGTTGCGGGCAATCTGCCCCATCAGCGTGGACTTGCCGACGCCGGAGCCTGCGAAGAGGCCCACGCGCTGGCCCTCGCCCACGGTGAGCAGCCCGTCGATGCAGCGGACGCCCAGGGGCAGCGGCCTTTCGATGCGCTGGCGGGTGAACGGATCCGGACAGTCGCGGTCCACGGACCAGTCGATGAGCCCGTCACCCTCCAGGGGGCGGCCGTCCATGGGTTCGCCGATGCCGTTGAGCACGCGGCCCAGCAGCGCGTCCCCGCACTTGATGGTCAGGGGCTTGCCGGTGGGGATGCACTCGCTGTCCGGACCGATGCCGTACAGCTCGCCCAGGGGCATGAGCATCACCTCGTCGCCCACGAAGCCCACGACCTCCGACTTCATGGCGCCACGGGTGCGGCTCTTGACGAGCACCACCTCGCCGATGCGGACGTTGGGCACGCTCGCCTTGATGACGAGGCCGGTCAGTTCGGTGACGCGGCCGCGCACCCGGACGAGGGACGCCTCCTTGATGAGGTCGTAGTAGCGCGAGAGGTCGATGGCCATGGCTGCTTCCTCCGGCTCAGGCCGGACCGCTCTTGCGCGCGGGGTCTGGCAACAGGAGGTTCTGGAGCATTTCCAACTGCGTGGGAAGCTGCGCGTCCACCGTGCCGAACTCCGTCTGCACGATGCAGCCCACCGGAGCGACCTCCAGGTCCTCCTTGATGGCCAGGTCCACCGTGCGACCGATGAGCTCCATCAGCACGGGGCGCTTGGCGCGCAGCACCGCGGCCGTCTTCGGGTGCACCCGCAGCACCATGGCGCGCGCGTTGCGCAGGTTGTCGATGGCCGCGGCGCACAGATCCACCATCAGCTCCGGCTCGCGCTCCAGGTCGCGCCCCAGGATCTTCTCCGCCATCTTCAGCGCCAGGCCGATGATGTCCTTCTCCTGGGACGTCAGCAGCTCGCCGGCTTGAATCTTCGCGCGGAGGACGATCTCCGTCGCCTGCGCCAGGCCTTCCTGCCGCCCCGCATCCTTCGCCCGGGCGAACAGCTCCTCCTTCTCACGCTGCGCCTCCGCGAGGATGCGCTCCTTCTCGCGGTGGGCCTCTTCGATGATGCCCTGGGCGCCCTGACGCGCCTCGAAGACCTCGGCGTTCATCACGCCCGCGCGAGGGGGCCGCAGCGCCGGTCGCTCGGACGTGGCGACGACCACGGACTCCGCCAACCCGTCCCCCTTGATTACCTTGCCGATCGCCATGGGTTGCTCCTTGCGGACCGGATGCTAGCGCGTTCCGCCGCGCGGTCCACGCCCTCCAGGCGCTCCGGGCTCTTCCGGGTCCTCCCGGTTGGGCGGGGGCCGTCTGCGGCCCACCTGCGTGCCCTCGGAGGTGGATCTCTGGGACGCCTGCCCGGAGGCCGGGCCAGCACGGCCGGCGAGCACGCGCGGGGGACGCTCGGGTTCGACTCCCGGTTCGGGACGCACCGCGGAGCGGCTCCCGGTGCGCGCGCCCAGCACCCGGGCCCCCTCGGCGGGGTCCTGACGTCGGGGCTCCCGGGGAGCGTCCTCGGAGGACGGTCGCGAAGGGCGCTCCGCCCGCGCAGGGCGGCCCTGGGGTTCGTCCGGCGGCGCCGGGCGGGACTCTTTCCGCATGCCCAGCCGGGCGGGAGGAGGCCCGATGCGGGCTCCTTCCGGATCCATGGGTCCGGGGCGCGTGGGGCGGCTGCCCTCCGGTTCACGGCGGCCGGAAACGCCCCCGGTCGACGTCCGGGGCGCCGCCCCCCGTTCGCGCTCCACCGGCATCCGGCGCATCTGCGAACCGTTCGCGTCCCCGTCCGGCGGCGCCGTGGACACGCGGCTCCGCTCGCGCTCCACCGGCATCCGGCGCATCTGCGAACCGTTCGCGTCCCCTTCGGGCGACGCCATGGACGCACGGGGCGCAGGGCCCCGTTCGCGCTCCACCGGCATCCGGCGCATCTGCGAACCGTTCGCGTCCCCGTCCGGCGGCGCCGTGGACACGCGGCTCCGCTCACGCTCCACCGGCATCCGGCGCATCTGCGAGCCGTTCGCGTCCCCCTCCGGGAGGACCGGCGGGCCCCGCCCTTCTCCCGAGGGTGGGCGTGGACGCCCCGCTCCCGGCGACGCCCCCGGTCCCGCGTCACGGCTGGACGCGGCCCCGGCGCGGCGGGCCGCACGCTCGGCCATGAAGTCGCGCTTGGCGCCGGCATCGTCCGCGGGCGCGCCTTCGCCACTGCCCCGCAGCCCCTTGGGGGCCCGCAGCGCGGGCGACCGCGACGGATCCGGCGCCGTGGTGCGTCCCGGCGCGGGCCTCGCGGCCGGGGCCCCCTGCCTCTCGGAGGGAGCCGCGGGTGCGGACCGGCCCTCCGGCGGCGCGGCCTTGCGCGCCCCCGGCGGAGGCGGAAGCACAGCGGAGGGACGCGGGGGGGCCGTCAGGCGGACCGGACGCTCGATGAGGCCGCGCACAGCCAGTCGTTCCAGGTCCATCACGATGTCGGTGCGTCCGCCATCGCCCCGGGCCGTCGGCCGCGAGCGCTCCTCGCGCACCCACTTCGCCACCAGTTGGCCGAACTCACCGCGGTGCTTCTCCAGCATGCGCGCGGCGAACTCCGGTGACTGCGCGACGCAGGCCCGCGCCAGCCGCTGCACACCCGCGCTGCGGATGGCTCCGGCCGGCCGGTTGAAGCCCTCATGGAGGGTGATCTGCGCGCGCGCGTCCTCCTCCGGGAGCTTGCGCGGCGCATTGGCCGCCACGGACTTGCTCGCGAGTTGGAGCAGGTCCGGCGGCAGTGCCTCCAGGAAGCCCGTCAGCTCTCCCTCAGGAAGCCCCGCCAGGGCCGGGCCGAGCACGCGCGCACCCAGGCGGTCACTCACCGTGAGCAGCTCGCGCGTCTGGAGGTTGAGCACGTCCGCGAACTTGAAGCCCGCGGACTGACCGGCGACCTCGCGCGCCAGCGCCTCTTCCAGCTTCCAGCGGATGATGTCGAGAATCTGCGGGCGCACCTCGCGGGTGAGCTTCACGCGCGAGGGCGGCAGGTGGCCGCGCACCGCGTCCGCCATGTTGCCGGGCAGCGCGCGCAGCGTCACTTCCACCAGGGCCCCGCGCTCGCGTTGCAGCAGCGCCGCCAGCCGCTCCGGATCCGCGGTCCAAAGCTGACCGCGCCGGTCCTTCATCAGGCGCTTGAGCTCCTGCACCACCGCAGGCAGCCGCTTCTCACGCGGAATCTGGAGGATCTCCTGCGCCCGGTGCCGCAGGAGCGCGCCCTCCTCGTCGGGCAGGTGCTCCAGCGCGGCCATGCTCTCCTGGCCACCGAAGGTGACCGCGGTGAGGAGCATCATGGTCTGGCGCTTGCTGAGCGAGGTGAAGAATGAATCCAACGGTCACCTCGCGGGCCCCCTGGTGGCCCGCTGAAGAAAGTAGGCATGTCCCCGGCCTGGAGGACATGTCCCGTGGCCCGCCCCAGGAGGGCCACGGAGGACCGACGTCACTCCGGACGACCACCCCGTGCACGGGCAGGACGGGGGGCCGCGGCGGCGCCACCCCCTGAACCGCCGCGCATGAAGGTCCACGCGGTGAGGCCCATCATCGCCAGGATGAGCGCGAACGCGCCGCCGAGGATGACCTTGAACGTCGAAGCGCTGGCCGCCGTCATGCGCACGCCGAGCACGTCCTGGAGGCGGTTGGTCTCGCTCATCTCCGCCGTGGGGGCCAGGGCCTCCGTCATCAGCACGGTGACGGCCTCCGGCTTGAGCTCCGACACGGAGCTGGCGACGAACTGCTTCACCGCGTCCGCGCTGATGGGCGGCTTGCCGGGCTCGTTCGTGCGGTACTTGATGAACACGGAGGCCGACGGCATCGGCTTGTTCTCCGGCTGCGACAGGTCGTTGTTCTCCGGGATCATCACGATGGCGCGCGCTTCCAGCACGCCGTCGATCTGATTGAGCGCGTTGGAGACCTCACCGGCCATCGCCTTGAGGAGCATGGCGCGCTCCTCCGTGGCGGTGGGCACCATGCTGCCCTTGGCGAAGTGGGACAGGCCCTTCTCCACCGGACGCGGCAGCGAGTTGCGCTTCAGGAGCTCCGCGGCCTGCGCGGCATCACCCTTGGGGACGACGATGGTGAAGCGGACTTCGTTGCCACCCTCCGCCTTCTCCTTCTTGGCGTTGATGCCGTTCTTGCTGAGCAGCACGTAGATTTCATTGGCGTCCGCCTCCGTCAGCTCGTGCTGCAGCTCAATGGAGCAGCCGGTGAGGAGCAGCAGGGCGAGGAGCGGGGCGGCGAAGGCGGGCGTTCGGCGAGTCATGGGCGGGACGTAGCTTAACAGGGCCCTTGCAAAACGCGGAAGGGCGCCCCCTCCCAACCTGGGAGGGACCGCCCTTCGCATGCCGCCATGGCCCGGCGGGTGGGAACTCAGACCTGGGTCTTGACGACGTCCTTCAGGCCGCTGGTGGCCTTCTCGACGACCTTGGAGGTCAGATCGAGTTCCTGCGAGTACTTGTACATGGACGCCTGGAGCCCGAGCATCTCCGCGTTGGACATGTTCTTGCCGGAGCTGGCCTCCTTGATCAGCTTGTCCATGCTGATCTGACCCTTCTCCAGACCGGAGACGAGGTCGGACACCATGCCACCTGACTTACCCGTCTTGGCGGTCTCCGCCTTGGCGTCCACGGGCTCGGCGCCCTTGGCGGTGGCCGGCTGCTGGGCCGCGCCGCTGACCTTGTTCATGCCGGCCTTTTCCGTCTTGTTGACGGTTTCGACCTGGCGAACGGTGTCCACCTTGTTGGCGGCCTGGGCCTTGTTCACGCCCTGAGCCGCGTCCGCCTTGTCGGCGCCCTGGGCCTTGTCAGCGAGAACTCCGTCGAACTTCGACGCGCCCGTCTTGTTCGTCTGCTGGGCGCCCTGATCCTGCAGCTTTTGCTGCGCCACCTGTCCCGCGGAGATGCCGC
Source organism: Corallococcus terminator (assembly GCF_003611635.1). GTDB lineage: Bacteria > Myxococcota > Myxococcia > Myxococcales > Myxococcaceae > Corallococcus > Corallococcus terminator. Next base: position 16,367 of record NZ_RAVZ01000187.1, read on the forward strand.
TCATCGGAGCCGCCATGTGACACCCTCCTTGCATCCGTCGAGGGGGGAGGGAGTTCCTCCTCCTCGTTCAAGAGTTCTTTGAGCCGGTCAATGGCCCGCGCATGAAGCCGCGACGCCCAGCTCTTCGACTGCCCGATTTCAGCCCCTGCTTCTTCCAGGGTCCTGCCCTGGAAGTAATAGCCCTGCAGGAGCTTGCGCTCTTTCTCCGGAAGCTTCTCGATGGCCGAGCGCACCCGGTTCTTCAACTGCTCCATCTCCAGGCGCTGATCCGCCGGGAGGGATTCGTCGACATACCCCGCCGCCTCCGCCCCTTCCGCCCCCGCCGCGAACACCGCGGCGAGTCCCGCCACGGCATCCGAGATGTCTCCAATATCATCGTCGAATGACGACCCGCGGTTGCTTGATCCCTGCTCGCGGTCCGCAAGATTTCCAAGATAGGCGGTGGCGCGCTCGCCCTGATAGGCGGTGCGGGCATCCGCGCCCCGGAGGACGCCCATCTTGCGGAGGCCATCGAAGATGGCGCCCTTGATGCGGTAGTGGGCAAAGGTGAGGAAGTTGGCGCCGACCTTGGGGTCGAAGCGTTCCGCGGCCTCGAGGAGGCCGATCTGCCCATAGGCCAGCAGTTCGTCCAGCTCGAGCTGGGCGTTGAACTGCTTGCGCACGGTGGCCGCGAGCGACCGCACGTACGGGCCGTACTTCTCCAGGATGACCTTCCTGTCTTCACCCAGAGGCAAGCGGCGCGCTCACTCGGCCTTGGACCACAGCCGCTCGAGAACCTGGTTCAACCGAGGATCATCCTGAAGGGCACCGGCGATGCGGCCCGTGAGGGCATCGGACTTCATGTGCAGCTTCTCCTGGAGCACCTCGGAGACGAGCGCCTTCGTCGCCTCCTCCTTGCTCTTGAAGCCCCCGTTCTTCAACCGACGGGCGATGGCGAGCGCTTGCGCCGCGATCGGATCCGCAGCCTGGGGGCCCTGGACATTGCTGGAGCCTACCAGACCTGAAGGCCCGACGAGTGATTCGGTCTTGTCGACCTTGCCGCCGAAGGACGCGCCGGAGGCACCCGCCGCACCGGACGCGCCCTTGACGCCGCCCGCGCGGCCCTTCCCACCCCCACGTCCGACTCCACCGACAGCCATCGACGTACCTCCTTCGTCCTACCTGCTACTTCCGAGGCGGAGGCAGGGCCCCCGCTTCCTTCGCCTGGATGAGCGCCTGGGCCAGACGGGCACCGTCGCCCTCCGGTTCCAGGTCCATGGCGGCCTTCAGTTCCTTGAGCGCTTCGGGCACCTTGCCCATGAACAACAGGGCCTCCCCCGCGTGTGCCCGGGGCAGCGACGACAGAGGCGCCAGGCGCTGGGCGACCCGGTAGGCCTGCAGGGCCTTGTCATGGTGGCCCTGGGCGAATTCCACGGCACCGATGCCAATCTGCGGCACCTCGCTCTTGGGCATCAGCGCGGCGGCCCCGACGAACACTTCACGGGCCTTGTCGAAATGGCCCATGTCGAGCCACAGGTAGCCAGACTCCAGCAGCACCATGGCCGGCTGGCGCGCCAGGGGCACGAGGCTGTTGGCAATCTCCGAGGAGGTTTCCGCCATGGACGTCGCGCTGCCTTTCCCGTGGCCGGAAGCACGGAAGGCGGCCGTCGAGGGCCGCCTTCCTTGCACCGGTCAGTTTGTCCGCTGAAGCCCGAAGACTAGCGGATGTTGCCGATGGAGTTCTTGGTCGTATCGTGCCGCGACTTCATCACGTTGGAAACCGCCGTGAAGAGCTGCGACTCGTGCTGCATGGCCGACTGCATGTTCAGCAGCTTGACGTTGTCGTCCATCATGGCCTTCAGGCTGCCGTTGTTCGTGAGCGAGTCGCTCACGCCGCCCGCGCCGCCCGCGCTGGTGCCCAGCGTGGAGGAGCCGCCCGTGCCCGGGATGCCCGCGCCCGTGCCGGGCATGGACGTGGTGGGCACCGCGCCGGAGCCGGTGTTCATCACGCCGGCGTAGGGGCCGCCCGCCATGCCGGAGCCCGCGGCGCCGGAGAAGGTCTGCGCGGAGGAAACCGCGGCGGAGACGATGCCCGCGCCCGGCACGAAGCCGGCCACCGAGCCCACGCCCGCGCCGACGACGCCCGCGGCGTTGTTCAGCCCGTTCTGGACACGCGCGCCAAAGCTCGTGTTCGGCGTCTGCCGAGCCGTGGTCATCTGGGTGTTCATACGCAGGTTCGGACCCATCATGCCGCTGTCGATCTTGACGCCCATTTTCAGCCTCCGCGCTGCTGCCAGCGAATTAAAGGTGAGCCTGGGATCATCCCTTGGCTCTTTCAATGGATTATCGGGGATGCCAGCCGCCGGTTGCCTGCTGGTGACAAGAAATCGTCCAGGCCCCCGAAACGCCTGTTATTTCCGGCCCTTGGGCTGCTTGGACTCGGCGACGAGCTTCTCGCGGACGTCCACGAGCATCGTCAAAAGCTCTTCGGCCCGCGCGATCGCAGCCTGGGCCTTCTTGCCGGTTTCCGCGCGCGGACCCTTCAGGGCGGCGAGGCCCTCCTTCACGGGCGCGAAGAGCACCTGCACGTCGTCGGCGGAGGCCTTCTCGATGAAGGTCTCGACGGCGGGATAGGAGGGCATGGGCAGCTCCGGGGGAGGGG
>NZ_RAVZ01000188.1 GCF_003611635.1 Corallococcus terminator
GCACTGGAGGGCGGGGATTCAGACACGGGGGACACCACGGGTGGGAACTGTGCCAGAAACCAACAGGGGTTAGTCGGCGCGCAACGCGATGATGGGGTCCACGCGCGTGGCCCGCCGGGCGGGCAACCACGACGCGCCCAGCGCCACCCCGGTGAGCAGCAGCGCCACGCCGCCGAAGGTCCACGGGTCGTCCACCGACACGCCATACAGCAGCGACCCCAACAGCCGCGCCAGCGCCACGGACAGGATGAGCCCCACGCCCACGCCCGCCAGCGACAGCCGCAGGCCCTGTCCCAACACCAGCCGCAGCACGTCCCCCCGCGCCGCGCCCAGTGCCATGCGGATGCCCAGCTCCCGCGTGCGCTGCGCCACCGAGAAGGCGATGACGCCCGACAGGCCCAGCGCCGCGAGCAGCAGCGCGCCGCCCGCGAACAGGCCCAGCAGCAGCGCCGACAACCGACGGGCACCAATGGCGTCGTCCATCCGCCGCGAGAGAGGCGACACGTCGAACAGCGGCAGGTCCGCGTCCACCGCGCGCACCTCCGACTCCACCGCGACGCGCAGCGCCTCCGGGTCGCCGGACTTCACGCGCAGCGCCAGGCCCATGGACACGGAGGGCCGCTGCGACAGCGCGTAGTACGCGGCGGGGCGCGCGGGGACATCCAGCCCCCATTCGCGCAGGTCGTCCACCACACCCACCACCGTGGCCCACTGGTTGTCCGGTCCGTGCAGCTTCATCCGGTGGCCCAACGCATCCCCCTTGGGCCAGAAGATGTTCGCGCAGGATTGGTTGATGACCACCGCCCAGGGCGCGTCTGGCCCATCCCGGTCCTCCAGCAGCCGGCCCTGCCGGAGCGTGACGCGCAGGGCGTGCAGGTAGCCGGGCGTGGCGGCGCGGTACTCCACCGCCTTCCACAGCTCGCCCGGCAGCCGCTCGCGTCCCTCGATGTCGAAGCTGTGGTCCATGGCGCCCCCCAGCGGAAGCACGTTCGTGAGCCCCACCGACTCCACGCCGGGCAGCGCCTGGAGCCGGGACAGCAGGCCCTGCTGGAAGGCCACCTGCTGGGAGTTCTCCGGGTACGCCACCCGGGGCAGCGCCAGTTGTCCGGTGAGCACGCCTTCGGAGGTGAAGCCCGCGCTCACGCGCCGCAGGGCGAGGAAGCTCCGCACGAACAGGCCCGCCCCCACCAGCAGCACCAGCGCGAGCGACACCTGGGACACCACCAGCGCGGAGCGCACCCGGCCCGTGCGATGGCCACCGGTGCTCCGCGAGCCCTCGCGCATCGCCGCGTTCAGGTCCGTGCGGCTGGCCTGGAGCGCGGGCACCAGCCCGAAGATGACGCCGGTGAGCACCGACACCGCCAGGGTGAAGAGCACGGAGGGCAGGTCCAGCCGCACCTCGCGGGCGCGTGGCAGGCCCTCGCCCACCACCGCCACCAGCGCGTCCGTGCCCCACATCGCCAGCAGCAGGCCCAACGCTCCCGCCACCACCGACAGCACCACGCTCTCCGTGAGGAACTGCGCCACCAGCCTTCCGCGCCCCGCCCCCAGCGCCGCCCGGATGGACACCTCGCGGCTTCTCGCCACCGCCCGCGCGAGCAGCAGGTTGGCCACGCTGGAGCACGCCACCAGCAGCACGAAGCCCACCGAACCCCAGAGGAGCCACAGCGTCTCCCGCACCCCGCCCACCACCTGTTCCTCCAGCGACTTCACGCTCATGGACCAGCCCGCCTGCCGGTACTGGTCCACCAGGTCCGGCGTCCGCTCGGCGCCCACGCGCACCAGGTCCGCGAGTGCCGCGTCCAACGTCACCCCGGGCTTGAGCCGCGCCAGCACGCGCAGGTAGCGGTTGCCCCGCTTGGACTCCTGCGTCTGCTCTGGCGTGGGCGCGAAGGGCAGGTACAGCTCCGTGTTCTCCGGGTAGGCCACGCCCGGCGGCAGCACGCCCACCACCGTGTGCGACTCTCCGTCCAACCGCAGCGAGCGCCCCAGCACCTCCGGGTCCTTCGCGAAGTGCGCACGCCACGCGGCGTCCGTGAGGATGACGACCTTGTCCCGGCCCGGCGTCTCCTCTTCCTCGGTGAAGCCGCGCCCGAGCACCGGGGCGACCCCCAGCGTGGGCAGGAAGGACGCCGTGGCGATGAGCACATGGAAGCGGCGGGGAGACTCCTGGCCGGTGAGCGTCATGTCATCGGGCCGGAAGGCCGCGAGCGACGAGAAGGCCCGCCCGAGCGTGACGTAGTCCCGGTACTCCTGGAGGGAGTTGGACACCTCCTTCAGCCCGAAGGCATCGAAGTTGGGCGACAGGTGCACCAGTTGCTCCGGCCGCGCGAAGGGTGGCGGCGTCAGCAGCACGCCCTTCACCACGCTGAACACGGCGCTGTTCGCGCCGATGCCCAGCGCCAGCGTCAGCACCGCCACCACCGCGAAGCCGGGGGCGTTGCGCAGGGTCCGCAGGGCGTAGCGCAAATCATTGAGCAGGCGTTCCATGGGCATCCTCCTCAACGAAGCTGTTGGTCCTGCACCACGCGACCGTCGAAGAGGCTCACCGTGCGCGTGGCGATGCGCGCCTGCGCCGGGTCGTGCGTCACCATGCACAGCGTGGAGCCCGCCTTGTGCAGGTCCGACAGCAACTGCATCACCGCCTCGCCGTTCTTCGAGTCCAGGTTGCCCGTGGGCTCGTCCGCCAGGAGGATGAGCGGATCTCCCGCCACCGCGCGCGCCACCGCCACGCGCTGCTGCTGACCGCCGGAGAGCTGGCCCGGCAGGTGACGCGCCCGGTGCGCCATGCCCACGCGCTCCAGGGCCCGCTCCACGCGCTGCTTGCGGTCCGCCGCGGGCAGGCCCCGGTAGGTGAGCGGCAGCTCCACGTTCTCGAAGACGGTGAGGTCACCGATGAGGTTGAAGCTCTGGAAGATGAAGCCGATGTGCTGGTTGCGCACCTTCGCCCGGTCCGACGGCGACAGCTCCAGCACGCTCCTGCCATCCAGCAGGTAGCTGCCGCGCGTGGCGGTGTCGAGCAGCCCCAGCACCGCCAGCAGCGTGGACTTGCCGGAGCCGGAGGGGCCCACGATGGCCACCCATTCGTTCTGGCGGATGGTGAGGTGGATGTTGGACAGGGCGTGCGTCTCCACCTCCTCCGTCTCGAACACCTTGGTGAGGCCGTCGAGTTGGAGCAGCGCCTTGCCCGGCACCACGCCCGCGCCTGGAATCAGGGCACCGCTGTCGTTCGTCATCGTCGTCATCATCGCAGCCTCACGCGTTCCACCGCATCCCATGCGGTCATGTCCGACAGCACCACCTGGTCGCCTTCCGCCAGCCCCTGCACCACCTCCACCGCGTTCACCGACCCCCGGCCCAGCGTCACCGGGATGCGCACCGCCTCGTCACCGCCCGGCAGCAGTCGGAAGAGCGCCAGCCTGCTCTCCGCCTGCGCCCCGGCGGGACGGCCCACGGACAGCACGTCGTCCAGCCGCTCCAGCTCCACCGTGCCCTCCACGGTGAGGTCGGGACGGGCGCCCTTCGGCAGCGCGTCCGGCAGGGTGACTTCCACGCGCACCGTGCCCTGGCTCGCGGCGGGCGCGACGCGGGCCACGGTGCCTTCGACGACGCCGTTGCGCGTGTCCACCAGCGCCTTGAGGCCCGGCAGGATGTCGCGCGCCTGCGTCTCCGCGATTCGCAGCTCCGCCTTCAAACGCTCGGGCTTCACCACTTTGGCCAGCAGCACGCCGGGCGTCACCCATTGACCCAATTCCAATGGCAGCTCCTGGAGCACCCCGTCCTCGCCCGCGAGCACCTTCATGGACTCCACCTGCTGGCGGCGGAAGCGGGCCACGGCCTTCAGGCGCTCCACCTGCTCCTGCTGGGAGGCCAGGCGCTGGCGCAGGCTCTGGGCCATGACATCCAGACGCTGGCGCTCCAATTCCAGACGCTGGCGGACCTCCTCCGCCTTCTCCGTGGCCTGCCGCGTCTCCAGGTCGCCGACGAAGGCCTTCTCGAACAGCGCCGTGTTGGCCCGCGAGCGACGGGCAGCGTCGGCGGCCTCGGCGGTGAGGCTGGCCACCGCGGCCTGCTGGGACAGCCGCTGCGTCTGGAGCACCTCGCGCAGCTCCAGGAAGTCGCCCTCCGCGCTCGCCAACTGGCGTTCGGCCTCCAGCGCCTGGAGTTGCACGTCCGGGTTGGACAGCTCCATGAGGAGCGTGCCCGCCGTGACGGTGGCGCCGGGACGCACGTGGATGCGCTCCACGCGGCCGGCCGTGTCAGCGGTGAGCCAGCGGATGGACTCTGGCACCAGCGTGCCCGCGCCCTTCACCTGACGCACCAGCGGACCGCGCTTCACCGTGTCCAACCACACCGAGCTCCGCTCCACCGTGGGCGCGGCGGGCCGCAGCCGGGCGAGCCCTACCGTCACCGCCACGAGCACGGTGATTCCCAGGATAACCAGGAGGTAGGGTTTGCGGCGCGGGGGGCGGGCCTTTGGGATGTCCACGGGCCAGAGACAAAGCGAGACGCGTGCCAGCGCTGGCGGCTGGGACAAGTCCCCGGAATCAGGAGGGCCCCGCGCCAAACAAGGCCCGCGCTGACCGCTTGCGCGAAAGGCGCGTCCCAGGAACGGACACGCACGAACTGTCCGCTGGCGGTGAATAGAAACAGTGCAGGGCCGTCAGGTAGCTCGATTCACATCCCAAACAATTTCGAGGACCTTCCGATGCGCCCCACTGCTCTCCGGGTGCGTACCAGCATGCTGCTGGCCGCAACCCTTCTGCCCCTGTCTTCCCTGGCCGACCCCGTCTATTTCCAGCTCACCGACGTGGGCAGCGAAGTGGACGCCCCTGGATTGAGCGCGGGCACGGTGGCGGAGAAGACGCGGTATGGCATCGCGGAGGCGGTGAAGGCGGCGGGGTCGGAGTCCATCCTGATGGATCCGCAGCACGAGGGCTCCTCCGACGTGAACGTCACCGCGAGGGTGTCGCGCGTGGGGGAGAAGTACCGGCTGACGTACCAATTGCAGACGACCGCGCAGCCCGTGCGCACCAAGACGCTGGCGTATGACTTCGTCAATCCCAGCCTGAGCGACAAGGGCGCGGTGGTGATGGCGCAGTCCGTGCTCGCGGAAGCCGAGAAGCTGGGCGCCGCGAGCCAGGAGGAGGTGCCGATGTCCGCGCCATCGGAGGAGAGCCCCGCCAACGACTTCGTCCCCGTGACGCAAGAGAAGTCCGGAACGCTGGAGTCGCGGAGCGCGTCCGGTTCGACGCTGGCGGTGGATGCGCCGACGTCGGGGAGCATGGGCCAGGACTCGATGGGCCGCGATGCATCCGAGGCGGCGGTGAAGCGCTCCTTCCGCTCCGGCATGACGACGCTGGACCTGGGCGTGGCACTGGGCTTCAACAGCCCGTCCGGCATCTTCGGCGGCGAGGTGGAGTACCGGCTCAAGCCGTGGTTGGGACTCAACGTGAGCGGCGGCGTGGGCGCATGGGGTCCGCGCATGGGGCCCCTGGCCCGGCTGTATCCGCTGGGGGAGGTGCCCACGAGCCCCTTCTTCGAAGCGGGCATGAGCTTCAACTTCGGTGGGGAGACGTGGACGGAGGTGAACGGCGGCGAGCGGCGGTACGCGGAGACGCTGCTCACCCCCGTGGCGACGGTCGGCGTGGGCGTGCGCCGCTCGCTGGGGCCCCTCTACCTGGGCACGCGCGTGGGCTGGGGCTTCCGGCTGCGCGAGGACAACTGGCAGATGCGTGACGGCGGCCAGAAGGACTTCCTCACCGCCACCGCCGTGGACCTGACCCAGCACGGAGGCTTCCTGTTCAGCATCACCGCCGGCGTGGCGGTGTTCTGAGCCCCGGGGTCAGGGATAGGGCGGGAGCACGGGCGCCCCGTCTTCCAGGAGCCTCTCCCTGACCACGCCGTTCAGGTGCCAGTACCGGATGAACCAGTAGAACATCGCCCACGACGTCTTGGCCGCCGAGGGCCAGTTGTCCAGGAACTGCATGCCCCCCAGCATGAATTTGGCCAGCCACTCCTTGTCCGCGGTGTTCCCGTAGGCCAGGCCCTCGTGGAGGATGTACTGCCAGTGTCCCGCCTCCAGGCCCGTGTCCGCGCGAACGCAGTAGGCAAAGGCATGGGTGGATTCCAATTCCACGCGCAGGTGCTGGTTGACCGGGATGTGCGGTTCACCCTGGGCTTTGTAGGGGCCTGTTTCGTCCCAGCCCCACAGCCACTTCTCCTCGGCTGGCAACCAGCGCCAGTGCATGTGGAGACAGTCATGGATGCAGAAGGGCGCCATGGCGATGGTGTCCAGCTTGTACAGGGGCGAGTTCTTCACGAAGTCGCGGATGCTCTTCGGGGCCCGCATGGGCGGCGCCACGTGGATGTTGTCGAAGTATCCCTGGCGATTCATGAGCTGCTGTTGCTCTGTCCGGTACTCGTGTCCCGACCAGATGTTCGTGTTGAACCCATCCCCGCCCTTGAGGTCCGGCGAGGCCATCAGGAATGACGTGCCCGCGGGAAGGTCCGTGCTCACCCGGGAGAAGATGGAGCTCCAGAGGGGAGGAAACGTCACGTTGGCGATCTTCCGCCAGTACACCGCCGCGGTGTTCGAGTCCGACCACATCCCCGTGGCCATCTCGTGGACCATCTCGTCCTGGTCATACGCCAGGCCACGCGTGGGGGTGCTCATCGCATGGGCGCCATGATGATCATGCGGAGCGTGGGGGTCGTGGGGCGGCTCTCCTGGTGAAGGCTCCGGCATCTGGTGCGCCATGGTGGTCATGGCCGGACGGCGGATGCTGATCTTCGCGGCCATCTTGTCCAGCGGCCGGTTGCTCATGAGCATCAGGTGCGGACGGAACCGGGACGTGCGCGCCATGTTTCCCGGGGTGTAGTCATTGCGCTCCGTGCAGCAGACGAACTCCGCGCACACCAGCACCCGCAGGGGCGTGAGCCGCAGCGTGCCGGTCTCCGTGCGCTTCACCTTCATGACCGGAGGCTTGGGGGGCGTCGGGGGGTTCGCCGGCGGCATGAAGTCATCCCAGGCCAGCACGTCGCGCGGGATGGGCTCCAGCGTGATGGCTCCAGCGGGGCCGCGCAGGTTCACCTGGAACCCGAACACCAGCATCATGCTCTCGTCGATGCTCGCGGGGATCCAGTACCGGAAGGGCTCTTCGTTGATGGAGCCCCGGGAGGCTTCGTACTTGCGAAGCAGGAACTCCTTGGAGAGCTCCAGCGTCATCGGCATGCCGCGGTGGACCAGCTCAATGGGATGCCAGACAAGTTCGTCCAGCACGGTGACGGTCTGCGCGGCATACCAGGGCGTGTCCTGCAGGTCGTAGGTGAGGTTCGTCACCCGGCCGGCGTTCGACAGGTCATGGGTCCAGGTCCAGCGCGCTCCGACGCTGGGGGAGGCGGCCTCGGAGGTGCCCGCGTCGCCCGCGTCGCCACCGAACTCCTGGAACGGCGCTCCGGGGGCCGCCGTCAGCAACATCGTGTCCTTCAACAGCGCGTCGAGATTCGGCATGGAGGGTCGGGGTGTGGATCGGGAAGAGGTTCAGGCCATGTCTGGAATCACGTCGACGCTCCACGCACCGGGGACCGCGGCGGACTGGGGCGCGCGGTCGTGCAGGACTTCCACGAGCGTGTAGACGCCCTTGTCGGCGCGGGGGATGAAGATGTCTCCCGCATCGTCGGACTCGTATTCGCGCTCGACGCCATCCGGGCAGAGGACGCGCACGCGGCAGTGGGGGATGGGGTTCGCGTCCAGCGTGTCATCCGCCAGGTGGAAGGCGGGGATGTCGGCGGTGAGGCGGAGGAGGCCGGTAAGACGGACGCCCCCTTCGGTCTCGCATTCGGGAAAGAAGCCGGTCAGGGCCTTGGCCTTGTCCAGACGCACCTCGCCTGGCTTCTCCGGGAAGGTCAACGTCAGGAAGTCGCCGATGCTGAACTCATCATCGACCGTGCCCCGGGTGGTGCGGGTTCCTCCCGGGTACGAGAGGGTTTCCCAGACGTGGGACTTGATGGGGAGGGTGAAGCCCTGCCCCGAGGGCAGTTCCATCTGGGCCTCGTTCTTGTCGTCCGGGTGGAGGGTCAGCGTGACGAGGCCGGCCGTGGTCGTGCCCGCGAACTTCGCCGTGGCGCCCTTGGTGACCTTCGTGTCTCTTTCAATGAGGACGAACTCGCCCCGCGTGCGTCCCCTGACCCGGAGCGACACCTGCTCATTGCGGAAGTAGGGCTGGAGGCCATGCGCGGCCTGAAGCCGGAACGCGCCCGAGACGGCGACCTCCACGTCCCGCGTCGTGAGGCTGTCGTAGGACGGCATCGTGTTCTTGCGCACCGTGTACGACGCGACGATGCGGAGGCGGCAGAACAGGAAGGGGACGTCGAACCAGGGACTGGGCATGGCGTCGGAACTCAGGGCGCGGGCAAGGAGGCGTGGAATGTATCACGCGCGTCAGATGCGCCGCCGTCAGGGCACGGGCGCCCCATCCTCCAGGAGCCGTGCGACGGCGAGGTCCCGGGTGCGGCTGTAGCGCAGCACCCAGTAGAACATCGCCCACGACGCCTGCGCCTCCGAGGGCCACGGGGCGAGCAATGCCCGACCTCCCATCAGCAGCCTGGCCATCGCCTCGTGACCCGCGTTGGTCCCGTAGGCCAGTCCTTCGTGCAGGATGTATTCCCAGCGGCCCGGCTCCAGGACCTGGTCCGAACGGACGCAATAGGCATATGCGTGGGGGGACTCCATCTCCACGCGCAGGTGCTGATGCACCGGGATGTGCGGAGCGCCCGGGACGGCATAGGGCCCCTTCTCATCCCACCCGTGCAGATACTTCTCCTTCGCCGGCAACCAGCGCCAGTGCAGGTGAAGACAGTCATGGATGCAGAAGGGCGCCATCGTGATGTCGTCCAGGTGCAGCTCCGCGTTGGGATAGACGTCGCGGACGCTCTTGGGTGCGCGCATGGGCGGCGCCACGTGGATGTTGTCGAAGTACCCCTGGCGCGGCATCAGCTCCTCCTGATGCTGCTCGTACCTGCCCGCCACGTCGTTCCAGCGGTGTGAGAGGAAACCCGGTCCTCCCGGGGCGTCCGGCGAGGCCATCAGGTAGCCCGCGCCCGCCGGGAGGTTTGTCTTCACGCGGGAGAAGATGGAGGACCAGACCGGCGGAATCGAAGCGGTGAAGAGCTTCTCCCAGGCAACCTCCGACGAGTTCGAGTCCGACCACATCCCCGCCGCCATCCCGTGCGACATCCCATCCTGGTCGTCCGCGGGGGGTCCGCCCTCATGCGCCATGGTGGACATGGAGGGGCGGCGGACGCTGATCTTCGCGGCCAGCTTCTCCAACGGACGGTTGCTCATGAGCATCAGGTGCGGCCGGAGCCGCGACGTGCGCGCCTGGGCACCCGGCACGTAGTCGTTGCGGTCCTGGCAGCAGACGAACTCCGCGCACACCAGCACCCGCAGGGGCACGAGCTGGAGGGTTCCCGTCTCCGTGCGCGTCACCTTCATGACGGGAGCCTTGGGCGGCTTCGCGCCGGGCCTGGGCATGAAGTCGTCCCGCTCCATCACATCCAGGGGGATGGGCTCCAGCGAGAAGGTCTTGGACTTCGCGCGCAGGTTCAACTGGAAGCCGAAGACGAGCAGCATGCTCCGGTCGAGCTCCGCGGGAAGCCAGTAGGCGGACTGTCCCTTGGCGACGGTTCCGCTGGAGGTCTCGTATTTGCGCACCAGGAACTTCTTGGTGAGCTCCAGCGTCAGGGGCAGGCCGCGATAGCCCACCTCGATGGGATGCCAGAGGAGCTCCTCCAGGACGGTGGGGGTCTGTTCGACGTACCAGGGCGTCCGGGGCAGGTGGTAGGTCACCCCGCTCACGCGCCCGGGCTTGCGGACATCGTGGGACCAGTTCCAGCGGCCCGGGGTGCCCGGGTCGGCCGCGGCGGCTTCCATGGCGCCCGGGCTCGCGCCGTAGGACTTCCACGGGGCGTCCGGAGCAGCGGTGAGCAGCAGCGTGTCCTTCAACAGCGTTTCAAGATTCGGCATGGGTCTGGAGGTGTCGGGCGGGAAGAAGGTTCAGGGCAGATCCGGCATCGATTCGACGGCCCATTCGCCCAGCAGCGCGCCGGCCAGGGGTAGTTCGTCCTGGACGACCCCGAGCAGGGTGTAGACCTCGTCGCCGGTGCGGGAGATGAAGACCTCGCCCTGCGCGTCGGTCTCGAACTCCTGCTCCCGGCCGTCCGGGCCTCGGACGCGGATGCGACAGTTTGGAAGGGGGTTCTGCTCCACGGAGTCATCCACGATGCGAAAGGCAGGGATGCCGGGCGTGAGCCGCAGGACACCGGAAATCTCCGGGCGCTCGCAAGTCAACCGACAGCAGTCGATGGATTCAAGGCTGGTGCCGGAGGTTGCATCGAAGCGCAGCTCCCCTGGCTTCTCCGGAATCTTCCATTCGCCCATGGCGAAGGCGACCCGAAACTCCTTCACGGAGTGTTCTTCCTCGCTGTGGTTCAGGTTGGCGGACGCGATCTTGCGCACGGTATCGACCTGCATCGCGACGAAGGGATCACGACCGTCAGCCCCTGTCTTGAACACCCCTTGATGGTCGTGTTCAGGATGGATGCGCAGGGAGACCACATTGGGCGTGGTGACTCCAGACATGAGCATCGTGGTCTTCACGTCCTGTCGGTAGCCCGGCTGGGCCTGGAACCAGGCATCCACACACCGACCCTGGACCCGAAACACCGCATGATTGTTGAAGAAGTAGGGGCCCAGGACACTGTGGCCCGCTTGAAGCCGGAACGCCCCCGCGATGACCACCTGCGCGTCGTGTGTTGAAACGCCGTTCTCCGTCTTCTGGCGCACCGAATGTGAGACGACCATCCGGAAGCGGCAATACAGGAAGGGGACGTTGAACCAGAGGCTGGACATGTCGAGATGACCCTTGCGTGGTCTGAAGAAGGTTCAGGGCAGGTCCGGCATGGATTCGACGGTCCATTCGCCCAGGAGCGCGCCGGCCAGGGGGGCTTCGTCCTGGACGACCCCGAGCAAGGTGTAGACCTCGTCGCCGGTGCGGGGGATGAAGACCTCGCCCTGCGCGTCGGTTTCGAATTCCTGCTCCCGGCGGTCCGGGCCCCGGACGCGGATGCGACAGTTTGGAAGGGGATTCTGGTCCACGGAGTCATCCACGATGCGAAAGGCCGGGATGCCGGGCGTGAGGCGCAGGACACCGGAAATCTTCGGGCGCTCGCAGTTCCACCGGCAGCAGTCGATGGAGTCGACGTTGGCGCCGGAGGTTTCATCGAAGCGCAGCTCCCCTGGCTTTTCCGGAATCTTCCATTGGAGCAGGGAGAACTTGACCCGAAACTGATCCACGGAATGCTCTTGCTCGGTGTGGTTCAGGTTCTCGCCCACGATCTTGCGCACGGTATCGACCTGCATCGCGACGAAGGGATCACGACCGTCAGCGCCTGTCCGGAAGTCCCCTTGATGATCGAAGTCGGGATCGATGCTCAGGGAGACCACGTTGGGCGTGGTGATTCCAGACATGACCATCGTGGTCTTCACTTCCATCCGGCCCGCCGGCCCTGTCTGGACCGTTTCATTCACACACCGCCCCTGGACCCGAAACACCGCATTGTCGTTGGCGAAGTAGGGGGCCTGGGCACCGTGGGCCGCTTGAAGCCGGAATGCCCCCGCGATGACCACCTGCGCGTCGTGTGTTGAAACAACGCCGTCATCCGTCTTCTGGCGCACCGAATGCGAGACGAGCATCCGGAAGCGGCAAACCAAGAAGGGGACGTTGAACCAGAGGCTGGACATGTCGAGAGGACCCTTGCGTGGGCGCCGCACGGAGGAGGCTCGAATGTATCAGTCCCCCCTCCCACGCGCCCTACCCTGCCCGGCTCCACGGACGCCGCATTCCGGCGCACGACTCAGGGGGTGGGAGCAGGTACCTGAGTCCCCGCGTCCTGCCAGGAGGAGGGCAGGAACGGCGAGGGCCCTTCCCCCAACGACCCCGGAGAGGCGGCCCCAGGCTCTCCGGGCGTGGCGTTCACACCCGAATCCGAGGGGTCCGTCGCATCGGCTGCGCCGTCCATGCCCCTTCGGAGAATCCGGCCGTCACGGTGAATGGCATAGCTCGCTCCCGAATCGAGGGCCGGGTGCGTACGTCCACACGCCTTGGGGTCCTCGTCGATGCGGATGAAGAAGAGGTCTCCCTGACGGATCACCCGGTACTGCTGCGACTCCAGTCGACTGCCACACGGGAGGGGCTCGTCCTGGGGAGGCAGCAGGTCCTGGGTGGCGATGGAGAGCGCGCGCAGCGTTTCGCCATCCAGTTCGTACACCGTGCCTTCCGTGCCCAGGAAGACCGCGGGCTGCGCGAAGAACGCAGGGAAGACGATGGAAGGGTCCTCTTCGAGCTTCGCGGGAACGGGCCGGGGCGATGAACAGGACAGGCTCACGCACAACACCAGCGCCTGAACCGCCTGCCGACGCACGGACATGCGCGCACCCTACCCCGTCCCAGATAGGCTCGCGCGCACCATGCCGGCCTCCCTGCTCGAAGTCTTCCTCGACCATGCCCGTCACGCGCCCTCGCGCCCGCTGCTCTCCTTCGAGGGCACCACCTTCACGCGCGGACAGCTCGCGGAGCGCGTCACCGCGTTCGCTCGGGGGCTCAAGGCCCGGGGCCTGGCTCCCGGGGAGCGCGTGGCCCTCTTCCTGGAGAACAGCGACGCGTTCGTCATCACGTGGCTCGGCGTGCAGGCCGCCGGCTGCGTCGCCGTGCTCGTCAACACCGCGTACCGTCAGGTCGAACTGGCCCACATCCTCTCCGACGCGGAGGTGAAGGTCTGCGTCACCGGCACCTCGGGCGCCTCCGAACTCGCGCCCCTGCGCGACCAGCTCCCCGCGCTGCAATGGCTCATCACCGTGGAGCCGCCCCCGCCGGAGTTCCCCGCGTCCCTGCCCACCGTGGCATTCGACGCCATCCTCGCGCAGGGCTCCGCCTCCCATTTCTCCCTGCCGCTTCCCGGCGCGGAGGACCTCGCGGTGCTCGGCTACACGTCTGGCACCACCGGCCGCTCCAAGGGGGCCATGCTCCAGCACCGGCAACTGCTCGCCAACGTGCGCGCCGTCACGGAGGCGTGGCGCTGGACGGACGCGGACCGGCTGCTGCTCACCCTCCCGCTCTTCCACACCCACGGCCTCATGGTCGGCCTGCACGGCACGCTCTTCACCGGTGCCAGCGTGGACCTGCGCCGCCGCTTCGTTGCCTCCGAAGCGCTCGCCTCCCTCCACGAGGATGCGTCCCTCACCCTCTTCTTCGGCGTGCCCACCATGTACGGACGCCTGCTGGAAGAGTCGCGCCGCACCGGCGTGAAGCCCCGCGCCCTGCGCCTGTGGGTCTCAGGCTCAGCGCCGCTGAGTCCCCAACTGTGCCTGGACATCGAAGCCCGGTTCGGCGCCCGCATCCTGGAGCGCTACGGCATGACCGAGACGCTCATGAACACCACCCAGCCCTATGACGGCGAACGCCGCCCCGGCACCGTGGGCATGCCCTTCCCCGGCCAGGAGGCCCGCGTCGTGGACGTGCGCTCGCGCGCGCTGCTTCCTCGCGGCGAGACAGGCGAAATCGAGGTGCGTGGCCCCCACGTCTTCACCGGCTACTGGCGCCGCCCCGACGCCACCACCGAAGCCTTCGACCCTGACGGCTGGTTCCGCACCGGCGACCTGGGCGAGTACGACCCCGACGGCTTCCTGCGCATCACCGGCCGCGCCCGCGAACTCATCATCAGCGGCGGCTTCAACATCTACCCGCGCGAGGTCGAAGAGGTCCTCACCGGCCACCCCGCCGTCGCCGAGGCCGCCGTCCTGGGCCTGCCCGATCCCGACTTCGGCGAACAGGTCGTCGCCGTCATCGTCTCCACTCCCGGTGCGCCCCAGGACGCCCAGGCCCTGGTCGACTGGTGCCGCGAACGCCTGGCCGCCTTCAAGAAACCCCGCCGCGTCGTCTTCACCGACGCCCTGCCCCGCAACGCCCTGGGCAAGGTCCAGAAACACGTCCTCCGGGAGCGCCTGTCCACGCCGTAGCTCGCGATGCACATGCCCTGGGGTGATGGCGGGCGGGCGCCCACCCGTGCGTAGAATCGTGGGCTCCGACGCCCATGAAAACCACGAAGACCGCCCCTGGTTTCCTTCGCAGCTACGTGCTGCCCGCCCTCTGGCTCTTTGCCCTTCCGCTCTTCGGCCTGTGGTTCACCGGCCACGCCACGTCCAGCCTCGACGGGAAGGTGCTCGCATCCATCGAGCAGCAGATCGCCCAGGACACCGGACTCGATGAGCAGCAGCGGGAGGCGGCGCTTGCCTTCTTCCGCGCGACCCCCGCCTCGGAGGCCTGCCTCGGTACGGACGAGGGGCTGGCCAACTTCCGGAACAACCTCGGGGAGGTGTGCTCGGACGCGCGGCAGTTCGGATGGATGCACAGCCTGTCGCTGGGCCTGCTGGTGCTGGGGCTCGCCACCACCGCGCTGGTCCTGTTGTGTGGCCTGGCCGCGTTCATCTCACGGCCGTTCCAGTACGGCAGCTTCGTCGTGGGCTGGAACGTGCTCCGCATCACCGGGGCCCTCCAGACGATGGGCCAGGGTGGCCTCATCGTGTGGTTGTCCTACTGGATGACCGCGCTCTGGCTCAATCGCTACTCCCCCAAGCTCATCGGGGTGATGGGGGTGCTGGCCGCGATGGCCATCTTCCTCGTGGTGGTCGGCATCTTCCGCCGTCCCCCCATGGACTTCGAGGTGGAGGCGGAGGTGCTCGATGAATCCAAGGCACCGGAGCTCTGGGCCCACGTGCGCCGGCTGTGCGCGCGCATCCAGACGCCTCCGCCCGACCACATCCTCGCGGGCATCGACGCCAACTTCTTCGTCACCGAGAGCGACGTGCGTGTCGGGGGGCGGAGCCTCTCCGGCCGGACGCTCTACGTGAGCCTGTCCCTGCTGCGCCTGCTGGAGCAGTCCGAAGCCGACGCGGTGCTCGCGCACGAGATGGGACACCTGCTGGGCGGAGACACGGGCCACGGCAAGCGACTGGCGCCGATGCTCGCGCACTTCAGCCACTACCTCCAGACGCTGCATGACGGCGGCCTGACGCGGCCCATCTACCACTTCATGGCGGCCTATCGCGGGCTCTTCGAGCTGTCGCTGGGGCGCAGCCGGCGCGCGAGTGAGCTCGCCGCGGATCGCCTCGCGGCGGGCCTCACGTCGGGCCGGGACATCGCTCGCTCGCTGGTGAAGGTGGGCGCGTATTCGGGCTTTCGTGAGCGCGTGGAGGCGGAGCTCTTCTCCCGCGATGAGCGGCATCAGTCCGTGGCCATCTCCCAGCGGGTCGCCCTCGGCTTCGCCGACTACGCACAGTCAGAGGCCGTGCATGGCGACCTGCACGGGACCGTGACACCCCATCCGTTCGACTCCCACCCGCCCCTCTCCGCGCGGCTGGAGAACGTGGAGGCGCGGCTCACGCCGGCCGACATGGCGCAGGTGTTGCTGGAGCCCGTGACGTTCTCCTGGGTGAGCACCATCGAGGAGGCGGAGGCCATCGAGGCGCGGCTGTGGGGCGCCTACGAAGCGCGCTTCTCCCAGGCGCACGACCTGATGCTCGCGTACCGCTACGCGCCGTCCAACGAGGCGGAGCGGCAGCACGTGGAGCGGCACTTCCCGCCGCTGACCTTCGAGGGCAAGGAGGTCGGGCTGGAGGCCCGGTTGGACTTCGCGCAGGTGGGCTACTCCGAGTGGGATGAGCCCGTCCTGCTCGACCAGGTGACGCACGCCAGCAAGGAGGACCGCATGTTCAAGAAGTACCTGGACCTGCAGGTGGCGGGGCCGGGGCGGTCCAAGCAGAAGCGCTCCATCTGCTTGAGCAAGCTGAAGGACCCTGACGCGCTGCTGGGTGCCTTCGAGCACTACCTGGGACGCTGTAGGGCCATGAAGGAGCACCGCGCACGCGCTCAGCAGGCGGCCTGAGCCCAGGCCTCCTGGAGTCCGGGCATCCTCCAGTTCAGGACACACCTGCTCCCACCTGCTCAACAAAACCCACATCGTCCCCTGGCCGAAGTCACGGGGCGACCTAACTTGTTCGGCAGATGCTTCCGGAGCCCTCCCACGATGCCCACCCTTCCCTCACACCGACTGCCGCACCCCTGCGCCTCCTTCCGGGGGGAGTGCAGGTGGGGCAGCCAGGCGGTGGAGGTCGGGAGCGCATGAAGCGGCTGCTCATCGTGGACGACGAGCTCGCCATCGTGGAGGCGCTCCAGGACATCTTGTCCCTGGAGGGGTACGACATCGACACCGCCTACAACGGTGACGAGGGCCTCCAGCGGCTGCTGGCCGCGAAGCCCGACCTCGTCCTGCTGGACCTGATGATGCCGGTGATGGACGGCGGCGAACTCTTGCGCCGCATCCGCGCCCATCCCGACCTGCGCCACATCCCCGTGGTGGTGATGAGCGCCGGCCGCCTCACGGAGGAAGAGCGCTGCGCCAGCTCGCACTTCCTCGCCAAGCCCTTCGAACTGGACGACCTGCTGGGCACCATCGCCCGGCAGCTTCCGTCCGAGGGCGCCCGCGTCTGAGGCGACGGGGGCCTAGCCCGGCGTCGCGCGGAAGAGGATGTCCCGGTAGTACTGCAGCTCGCTGATGCTGGAGCGCAGGTCCGCGAGCGCGGTGTGCCCGCTGGGCGGCTTGCGCGGCTCCACCAGCGCCGGGTACCACGCGCGCACCAGCACCTTCAGGCTCGTCACGTCCACCATGCGGTAGTGCAGGTAGCGGTCCAGCATGGGCATGTGGCTGATGAGGAAGCGCCGGTCGGTGTGGATGGAGTTGCCCGCGAGGATGCCCTCGCCCAGCTCGCAGTGGTCCGCGACGAAGGACGTCACCTCGCGTTCGGCCACGCGCAGGGACACGTTGGAGGCGCGGACCTTCTCGCTGAGGCCGTTCTTCGTGTGCATGTCGCGCACGACGGGCTCCATGCGCTGGAGCATCTCCTCCGGCTGCCAGATGACCCGCTCGAACTCCGCGATGGGGCGCAGGTCCGGCCCGGTGATGATGACACCCACCTCGATGATGCCGCAGGACTCTGGGTCAAGCCCGGTCATCTCCAGGTCGAGCCACACAAGGCGGGGTTCACGGGCCATTGACGAACATCCTGATCGCGAAGAGGAAGGAAGCAGCGCCCCCTATACCAGCCCCCGGCCCGGGAGCACTCACTCCGTGGATGAATCGTCCCGCCGCGTCCGCACGTCCACCCTGGATTCGAGCGTGCGGTGCACCGGGCACAGGTCCGCGATGTGCAGCAGCCGGGCGCGCTGTTCGTCCGTCAGGGGCCCCTCCAGCCGGACGCTCCGCTCCAGCCGATCCACCCGGCCCACCCGCGACTCGCACTCCGCGCAATCCTTCGCATGCACCCGGTCGTGGTCCAGCCGCACCCGCACCCGGGTGAGCGGCCAGCCCTGCCGGTCCGCGTACATCCGCACCGTCATCGACGTGCACGCCCCCAGCGCCGCCGCCAGCAGTCCGTACGGCGTGGGCCCCGAGTCCTGCCCGCCCAGCGCCAGCGGTTCGTCCGCGCGCAGCCAGTGCGTGCCCACGCGGATGTCCTGGGCCAGGCCCCCTTCCGGCGCCTCGCGCACCTCCACCTGTCCTTCCGGCAGCGGCGCCTCGCGCTCACGCACCGGCGCCACGTGCCGCGCGGCCCACGGCCCCAACACGTCCGCCGCATAGGCCGCGTCCTCCGGGCGCGAGAGGAAGTGATCCGCCCCGTCCAGCATCACGAGGCTCGCGGGACGGCGCGCTGCCGTCACCAGCCGGCGCGCGCTGTCCAGGCCCACGAACCGGTCCTCCGGCGCGTGCAGCACCAGCAGCGCGCCCGGAAAGGCCCCCAGCGCCTTCGACACCGCCGCGCCTTCGATGGCGGTGAGGAAGTCACGCGTGAGGCGCAGCCGGCCCGGCCCCAGCGCGAGTGAGCACTCCGCCCGGTCGCGCTCGGCGGGAGGCAGCAACGTGCGCACGTCGTCCGCCCCCGCGGGCGCGTTCACCAGCGCCACCGCCGCCACCTCCGGCAGCCGGGGCAGCGCCGCCACCACCGCCGCGCCCCCGAGGCTGTGGCCCACCAGGAGCCGGGGCACCTGCGCGTGCGTGGCGAGAAAGGCCGAGGCGGCCACCACCGCATCCACGCCCGGCACGGTGTCCGGGCGCTCCCCTGCTCCCACGGCCGGGCCTTGCGTGAAGTCCAGGCGCAGCACCGCGAACCCCCGCGTCACCAGCGCGCGCGCCAGCCGCTCCGGCCCGGGCGAGTGGCCCACGCACGCGAAGCACGACACCAGCACGGCGCTCGCCGCGGGCGCTGTCGCCGGCAGCTCCAACCACCCTCCGCCCCCCGGAAGGGACACGGCCCGGGGGGACATCTAGAAGTCCACCAGCGCCTCGGCCGTCCACACCCCACCGGGGCCCTGGCGCACGGACACCTGGGTGAGCGACGCGCCCGTCACCGCCACGCTGGCGCCGTGGCGCTCGGAGCCCGCGCGCTCGCCGAAGCCGCGGCCGAAGAGGTTCAGTCCATCCAGGCGCACCGCGAAGCACTGGAAGCGCAGGCGCCGTCCCGCCATCGCCCCCACCACCGCGCGCAGCCAGTCCGCGAGCAGCTCATCGTGGTCCACGGACTGGCAGGTCACCTCCAGCTCCTCGTGCACCTCCACGCGCTTCGGGTCCGTCACCAGCGCGCAGAGGGCCTGCGCCGCCAGTTCGAAGGCCTGCTCCATGGAGCGGCCCACGCCCCGCACCCCGAGTTGCTCCTCCCGCGTGAAGTGTTCCCAGTGGGCCCGGGGCCTGCCCTCCTCCGAATGCACCGCTTCGACGTCCATACGGCCTCCTGTTCCTTCCATGGGTTGCTGTTGCCTTCCCGGAAAAAGCCCCCCGCTCCTCCAGAGGCC
>NZ_RAVZ01000189.1 GCF_003611635.1 Corallococcus terminator
CACCACGCCAGGCGCCTGTCGCCGCTTTAGAACCACCACCCGCCGCCCACGTCCGGTGCCACCCCGGAGGCCCGCACCGGGGACGAATCCCGGGCGCGCGTGAGCCACCGCCGCAGCCCGTCCTCGTTCAGCGAGGGGAACGTGTCGTAGACCTCCGCCACCTCGCGCAGTCCGGCCTTGAGCGTCAGCGCGTGCACCGCGTCCGCCCGGCCCCGGATGAGTTCCAGCGCGGCCGGGGTCGCCACGCCCACCGCCACGATGCGCTGACGGGCCCCCCGCTGCTGGAGCGCCAGGAGCGCCGCCGCCACGGTGGCCCCCGTCACCATCCCGTCATCCACCAGCAGCACCACGCGGTCCCGCACGTCCGGCGTCGGCCCGCCCCGGAGCTGCCGGGCCTGCTTCTCCACGTCCTCCAGTTCCCCGCGCACGAAGTCCTGGAGCGCCGTCCCGGACAGGGGCGACTGGGGCGCGGCCTGGGCATCCAGGAACACCCCTCCGCCCTCCGTCACCGAGCCCAGCGTGAGCTTGTTGCGGCCCGGGTGGCGCACCTTGCGCGCCACCCACAGGTCCAGGGGGGCCCCCAGCGCCCGGGCCACCTCCAGCGCCACGCTCAACCCTCCCCGCGTCAGGCCCAGCACGCGCACGTCCCCGGAGCGGTAGGGTGCGAGCACCCCCGCGAGCTTCTGCCCGGCGTCTGACCGATCCTTGAAACGCATCCAATCGCCTCCTCACGGAAGGTGCGCGTCCCCCGGGAACGTGGCGGCGAAGACACAGTCGACGGCTCACCTGCCGGGGTGCCCGGGAGGCCAGGGCACCGCGAGGGAAAGCCGCGCTAGGGTGGGGGCCCATGACGCAACCCGCCCTCGTCGTCGGCAGTGCCAGTCCCCACCTCGGCCGTGCGCTCGCCCAGGCGTTCGGCATCTCGCCCGTGGCCACGAAGATGGAGCGCTTCCCGGATGGGGAACTGCACATCGAAGTGCCCCCGGAGGCCATCCGGGGCCGCCGCGTCGTCATCCTCCAAACGTCCACGCCCCCGGTGGGCGAGCACCTGCTGGAATTGCTCCTGCTCGCGGACGCGTGCTGGCGGGCGGGCGCGGCCTCGCTGGAGGCGGTGATTCCGTACGTGGGTTATGCACGCCAGGACCGGCGCGCCCGGGCCGGTGAACCCCTGGGCGGCAGGCTGGTGGCCGACCTGCTGTCCCACGGCCGCTTCGAGCGCGTGTTCACGGTGGACCTGCACAACCCGGCGTTGGAGGGCTGCTTCGGCGCCCCGCTGGAGCACCTGTCCGCGCTGCCACTCCTGGCGGAGGCGCTGCGCCCCCACGTGTCCGACACGACCGTGGTGGTGGCCCCGGACCTGGGCGCGGTGAAGCGCGCGGAGGCGCTGGCGAAGCTTTTGGGCCGGCCCTGGGCGGTGGTGCACAAGGCGCGGCTGAGCGGCAACGACGTGGAGACGCTGGGCCTGCTGGGCCAGGTGCGCGGCATGCGCCCCATCCTGGTGGACGACATGATCTCCACCGGCGGCACGCTGGCGGCGGCGGCGAAGGAGTTGAAGGGCGAGGGGTGCGTGGACGACTTCATCCTGGCCACCACGCATGCCCTGCTGGTGGGCCCCGCGCTGGAGCGCCTGCACGGCGTGCCCGTCAAGCGGCTGGTCAGCACGGACAGTGTGGAACCCCGACAGGACCTGCCCTTTCCCCACCAGGTGGTGACGCTGGCCCCGCTGCTCTTGCGCGCACTCACGCCCGACGCGCGTTAGTGTGCCCGGCCATGTCCGACACTGTCCTGACGCAGCTCGACGCGGGGGTCCTCTCCGTTACCTTCAACCGGCCGGAGAAGAAGAACGCCTTCACCCACGCCATGTACGAGGCCGCCACGGCCGCCCTGCTGGACGCGGACCGCCGGGACGATGTCCGCGTGGTGCTCCTGTCCGGCGCGGGCGGCGCGTTCACGGCGGGCAACGACATTGGCGACTTCGTGGAGCACCCGCCCGCGGGCGAGGACAGCGCGGTGTTCCGCTACCTGCGCGCCCTGGCCAGCATGGCCAAGCCGGTGCTGGCCGCGGTGGAGGGTGCGGCGGTGGGCATTGGCACCACCATGCTCCTGCACTGTGACTACGTGGTGGCCGGGGACAAGACGCGCTTCTGCATGCCCTTCGTCAACCTGGGCCTGTGCGCGGAAGGCGCCAGCAGCCTGCTGCTCCCCCGCGCGGCGGGCTTCGCGCTGGCGTCGGAGCTGCTGCTGTTCGGCGACCCGTTCGACGCGGGCACCGCGCTGCGCGCCGGCATCATCAACAAGGCCGTCCCTGAAGCGCAGCTCAAGGAAGTGGCCACCGAGCGCGCCCGCGCCCTGGCCTCCCGCCCCGCGCAGGCGCTGAAGGTGACCAAGCAGCTCATCCGCGGCCCGCTGCGCGAGCAGGTGGAGACCACGATGAAGCGCGAGGGCGCGGAGTTCATCCAGCGCCTGCACTCGGACGAGGCCCGCGAGGCCCTCATGTCCTTCATGACGCGCGGCAAGAAGTAGCCCTTCGCCTTTCGCGAAGCCCTTCAAACAAGCCGGGCCCGCGTGACGTCACGCGGGCCCGGTGTCGTTTCAGCGCAAGGACAGACGGCCTACAGGGGCGCGGGCGGCGCCTGGGGCGTCTTCGCGGCCTTGCCGGAGAGGAAGGACTGGATGCTCTCGCCCTGCTTCTCCTTCAGCGCTCCGCACTGGTCGACGATCTCCATCACCTGATTGAGCACGCGCTCCGAACCGGGGAGCTGCTTGCCGCGAGGCTCGAAGAAGGCCGCCAGCTCCTGGCGCTTGCCCGCGTCACAGAAGCCCGCGCCGATGTAGGGCAGCCGCGAACCCATGCCTTCGGGCAGCAGGCCCGGCTTGCCCCCGGTGCCCACCAGCGTGTCGAAGTTCTTCATCACGAAGTCCACGGCGACGCCCTGCGTGCGCGGGTCGCGCGACGCGCCGAAGAGCAGCCACAGGCTCTCGCGCAGGTCGTTCCTGGGCTCCAGGAGCATCTTGAGGTTCTCCTGCACGAGCTGGGGGTCGCTCACCTGGGACAGGCCGCCCAGGAGCTGCTGGCGCGTGTAGCGATCCTTCTCTCCGCGCAGCGTCTCCACCAGCTTCGTGTTGAAGGCAGCATCACCGTGGTTCGCCGCGATGGAGAGCACCGGCCCCACCAGCTCCGGGGACACCGCGCGCCGGTCCTTCAGCCACTGGTCCGCCAGCGTGCGCGCCTCGGCGACGAGCTTCGGATCATGGCCTTCGTTGGCGGCGAGCTCCAGCAGGCGCGGCCGCAAGAGGCGCGTGTCCTCGGACTCGCCCGCGCGGGGCTTGAAGCCCAGCTTGCGCGCGCGCGGACCGAAGGTGTCGCGGATGTAACGGGCCCGCTCCGGCTCCTGCGCGGGCGTGAGCAGCCGCGTCGACACCAGGTCGAGCAGCTCCAGGCCGGCCTCCAGCACCTGCCGGTCCGGGTCCTCCGCCACGCGCGTGAGCAGCGGCAGGGCCTCCGCCGCGGGCAGCACGCCCGCCTGCGCCAGCGCCAGCGCGTCGCCCAGCAGCACCACGCGTTCGGCGCGGGACAGCTTCGTCAGGCCCGCCTTCATCAGCTTCGCGCGCGTGTCGTCCGCCAGCCGCACGCGGTAGTAGCCCGCGCCGTCCACGTTGGGGAACACCCACGCCGGGCACGCCTTGGCCTCCGGCAGCGGCAGCTCCGCCTTCGCCTCCGTCATCAGCGTGCACGCGGTGACGTCCTTCGTGGCGCCCGGGTACTTCACGCACACGGGCACCTTCCACGACTGGGCCATGTCCGGCGTCTTGGAGCCCAGGCGCATGTAGCGCTGCTGGGTGAGGGCCACGCGGGGCTTGCCGCCATCACACAGCAGGGTCGCGGTGATGAAGGGCGCGCCCGTCTGGTCCAGGAAGCTGTTCATCACGGAGCCCACGTCCTTGCCGGACTCGGCGGACAGCGCGTCCACGAAGTCCTTCGCGGTGGCGTTGCCGCCCGCGTGCGCGCGGATGTAGCGCTGGATGCCCTTCTGGAAGACCTCCCGGCCCAGCCACGCTTCGGTCATCGCCAGCACCGCGCTGCCCTTGCCGTAGGTGATGCCGTCGAAGGCGTTCTGGATGTCACCGTTGTTGCGGATGGGCTGACGGATGAAGCGCGCGGACACGAGGCTGTCCGCCTCCAGCGCGCCGTTGCGATGCTGCACGCGCTCCACCGGCCCGTCCCACGCGGGCTGCCACGACTCCACCATGCGCGGGGTCATCCACGAGGCGAACGATTCGTTGAGCCACAGGTCGTCCCACCACGCCATGGTGACCAGGTCGCCGAACCACTGGTGCGCCAGCTCATGCACCTGCACGTTCGCGAACGCGCGCTGGCGGCCCACCGAGTCGTCCTCCGGCCGGGACAGGATGAGGCGCGAGTTGAACGTGACGAGGCCCGGGTTCTCCATCGCGCCGCCCATCAGCGGCACCGCGAGCACGTCCAGCTTCTCGTACGCGTACGGGATGCCGAAGTACTTCTCCAACTGCTCCAGGATGTCGGGCGTCACCTTCGCGGCCCACGCGCCCTCGCTGGCGCGGCCCTTCGGTGTGATGATGCGCGTCTTCACCTGCTTCAGGCCGGCGTCCCGCGCGGGCAGGAAGTCGAAGGGACCCACGCCGAACGCGATGAGGTAGCTGGGCAGCGGCTGCGTGGGCGCGAAGCGGAAGATGCGCCAGCCGTCCGCGCCCGCCTCCTCCGCGAGCTGCGGCGTGTTGGTGACGGCCACGTTGCCCTGCGGCACGTGGAAGGTGAGCTGGAAGGGGACCTTGAAGGAGGGCTCGTCGAAGGACGGGAACGCGCGGCGGGCGCCCAGGGGTTCGAACTGGGTGTAGACGTACCAGTCGCCGCCTTCGTTGACGCGGAAGGCGCCGGAGGTTTCGCGCTCGGACGCCTTGCCCGTGTAGACGAGGCGCAGCTTCGCGCCGCCCACGGCCAGGGGCTTCTCCAGCGACAGGCCGAGGAAGTCCTCGCCGCTGGAGGACGGCTTCACCGCCAGCGTGACGCCGCCCTGCTCGATGGAGGCCTCCTTCACGATGAGGCCCTTGCCGTGCAGCCACACGTGGGCCGTGGGCTTCGCCACGTCGAGCGTGATGTCGGCGGTGCCTTCGAAGGTTTCGACCTTCGGATCCATCTTCAACACGATGGCGTACTGGGTGGGCCGCACGTCGGTGGGCAGCCGCAGTTCGGGCGGCGTGGGCGCGGCGGGGGCTTGAACGACCGGCGGTGTTTCGACGGCGCCGGGAGCGGGAGTGTTGCCCTGTCGGGCACCACATGCCGCGAGGAAGGTAACGGTGGCCAGGGCCACCGGACGGAGCAGGTTGGGCATGGCCGGGCAGTGTGTCGTAGACCGGCCGAGCAAGGTAGCGACGAGCAAGCGGTGCGTGGCCTTGCTGTCAGGTCGTGTTCGCGGTGGAGTGCGCCACCGTGTCCGCACCCCTCTCCTCCCATCCGTCCCCAGCGCAAACGAACACCCCTCCCGAGGGGAAGAAGCCGCCGGAGCACCTGCGCCGCATCATCGGCGAGCCCCCCGGCCCCATCGTGGCGTTGCTGACGCGCGGCGTCTGGGCGTTGCTCACCGCGTTGTCACTGGGAGCCCGGGATGCGCTGGCGCGCTTCGTGGGGAACCTGGCCTACACGCTGGGCATCCGCCGCAAGGTGGCGCTGGACAACCTGGCGCACGCGATGCCGGAGAAGAGCGAGGCGGAGCGACGCGCCATCGCGCGCGGTGCGTACATCACCATGGCGCGCGTGGTGGTGGAGTCGCTGCCGTCGGGCGACCGGCTGGCGCCGGACTGGGACCAGCAGGGCGTCGAGGGCGAGGAGGCCTGGGCCGCGCTCAAGGCGCACGTGGCCACGGGCAAGGGGGCGCTGCTGGTGACGGCGCACTTCGGCAACTGGGAGCTCCTCGGGCAGATGCTCATCCGCCTGGGCGTGCCGCTCAACGCGTTGGTGCGGCCGCTCAAGGGCGCGTTGAACACGCGCATCGCGGAGAACCGGCTGCGCGTGGGCGCGGGGCTCATCTATCCGAAGGGCGCCATCCAGGAGATCACCGACGCGGTGCACCGGGGCGAATCCGCGTTCATGCTGTTGGACCAGGCGTTGCCAGCGAAGTCGGCGGTGTTCGTGCCGTTCTTCGGAAGGCTCGCGTCCACGACGCCCGCGATGGCGGTGGCCGCGGAGCGCACGGGCATGCCGGTGTTCGTGGTGGTGGGCGTGCGTCCGCCGGGCCCGGGAGCGCGATTCAGGTTGGAGGTGGAGGGGCCCATTCCGGCCCCCGCGCCGGGCGAGTTCGCGGACCCCATCACCGAACACACGGCCCGGGTGACGGCGGGGCTGGAGCGCGCCATCCGCCGGCATCCGGAGCAGTGGCTGTGGCTGCACCGCCGCTGGAAGGTGCAGCCGCCTGCCGCGCTGGTGACCGCGGCCTCGCCGGGACTGACACAGGGCACGGTCGCCGAGCCGTCACGCAGGGACTGAGGAACGCGCGGTCATCGGGCGCGGTCTGAACCTGTCCGACTGTCGGACAGGTTGGGACGCCTCGCCCGCGGAGGGAGGCTTCCAGCCCGAGCCTCTCCCACCAGCTTTCGCGCCTACTCCACCACCACGCGGCGCAGGTGCGAGCCCAGGCGCGTGAGCAGCTCGTAGTGGATGGTCTGCGCCCAGCCGGACAGGGACTCGGCGGACACGGACTCCTCGCCATCGCGGCCCAGCAGCGTCGCCGTCACCGGGCGCTCGTCGGACACCGCGCGCGTCACGTCCACCATCAGGTGGTTCATCATCACGCGGCCCAGCACCGCGCACCGGCGGCCGTTCACCAGCACGTGCGCCTTGCCGGACGCGAGGCGCGGATACCCGTCGTAGTAGCCCACCGGCAGCACCGCGAGGCGCGTGGGCTCCGGGCAGCGGTACGTGCAGCCGTAGCCTACGTAGCTGCCCGCGGGCAGCCACTTCACCACCTGGCTTTTGCACCGCCACGACAGCACCGGCTTGAGCACCGGCAGCTCGCCCAGCACCAGCCGCGCCGACAGCCGCGTCTCCGGCGACGGCCACAGGCCATACAGGGAGATGCCCACCCGCGCGGCCTCGTAGCGCGCCCGGGGCAGCACCAGCGCGGCGGCGCTCGCGGCGATGTGGCGCTGCAACGGCTTCGCGGGCTTGAGCTGCGCCGTCAGGTGCGCAAGGCCCGTCTCGAACGCGTCCAACTGCGCGAGCGCGTACCCCTGCTCCGTCACGTCCTCCGTGTTGGCGAAGTGGCTGAGCACGCCCACCGTCTCGAACACGTCGGGCGCGTCCGCGAGGAACTGCGTCTGCTTCGGGAGCTGATCCGCCGTGAAGCCCTCGCGGCCCAGCCCCGTGTCCAGGTGCACGTGCACGCGCAGGGGGCGCGGAAGCTTCGCCGCGCGCAGGCCCGGCACCGCGTCCGCCCAGGAGCGGTCCGCCACCACCACGTCGATGCCCTCGCGCGCCAGGACGACGGCCTCCTCCGGGGACACCGCGCCCAGCACCAGCACCTGCCGCGCGGGCAGACCGTGCGCGGCTTCGTGCGCGCGCACCGTGAGCGCATCCCGCGGCGCGATGAAATAGAGGACGTCCACGCCCGCGTGCACCAGGGGCAGCACCTGCGCGAGCCCATGGCCGTACGCATTGCCCTTGAGCACCGCGCCCAGCGCCCGGGGTGTGGGCCCCGAGGACTCCAGCGCCCGGAAGGCCGCCACGTTGTGCCGCAGATGGGCCGCGCTCAACTCCAGCCACGAGGAGTGCACCGCGTCTCCTGGCCCGCCACCGACTTCTTCCACGTGCACACCTCCACACCATCCAGCACCACGGCTGCTTTTTTCCGTCTACCAGCAAAGCCCGGGCCATGGGCGGCCGTGGCCTGGGAGCCACGGGGGGCTGGATGCCACCCGGGCGGACAGGGGCGCGCGGGCGTCTGCCCTTTCCGCTGCGGGAGGCGTGCGGGGGTGGACAGGCGTGCGCCAGGAGCGTGTGCCGGGGGACACCGACCTGGGGGGAGACCGTTGCGAGATGAAGCGGGGTTCGGCGGCGTGACAGGGCGCGGTGATAGTGTGTTGTCGCGTGGCCCTCCCGGATTTGCCCCTAGCCCAGGCGTTCATGACCGCCCGAGGAAGAGCGGAGCCGGCTGGTGCCCTGCCCGTTCTCCAGGAGCGACTGGCGGCGGCGCTGGAGGCGGCCCGTCAGTCCTGGCCCGGGGTGGCGTTGGAGGGCCCGCGCTTCGCGGCGCATCTGGCCCGGCTGATCCCCGCCGAGGGCAACGAGGAAGCCTGGGGCAAGCTGCACATGACGGACGTGTACCTGGCGCGGGCGGCGGCGGACGGCCTGCCCACGGCGCTGGCCACCTTCGAAGCGCGCCTGATGCCGGAGGTGGACGCGGCGGTGTCCCGGCTGAAGTTGCCCGCCGCGGGCCTGGACGAGGTCCGCCAGATGTTGCGGCAGCGGATGCTGGTGGGCAGCGCGGAGGCGCCGGCGCGGCTGGCCGCCTATCCGGGCACCGGGCCGCTGGCGGGTTGGGTGCGCGCGGCGGCGCTGTGGCTGGCGCTGGACTGGCAGCGGCAGCGCTCGGGACAGGCGCAGTCGGAGGATGGAGACCTGTCGATGCTGGTGGCGCCGGGGGATGACCCGGAGCTGGCGTACCTGAAGCAGACGTACCGGGCGGAGTTCAGCGCGTCGTTCCAGGCGGCGCTGGCGGCCCTGTCGGCGCGGCAGCGCAACTTCCTCCGGTTGAAGTACCTGGACGGGCTGGGCATCGACCAGTTGGGGGCGCTGTACGGCGTGCACCGCTCCACGGCGGCGCGCTGGGTGGTGGGGGCGCAGGAGGAGTTGCTGGACGGGACGCGGCAGCGGCTGACGGAGCGCCTGCGGCTGACGCGCTCGCAGTTGGACAGCGTCCTGAGGCTCATCTCCAGCCAACTGGACGTGAGCCTGAGTCGGTTGCTGCGCTCCCATTCCGAGTGACGCGGCGCGCGAGCCCTGCCCTGGAAGCCAGGGACCCGAGAAACCGGGCAGGGTGGACGCGGCCAGTGCGTTAAAGAGGAGCTGGGATGCGAACGCTCTTCATCGGGGATGTGCACGGCTGTTCCAGCGAGCTGGATGCGCTCCTGAAGGCTTGTGACTGGAGTCCGGCGGACCGGGTGGTGCTGGTGGGGGACCTGGTGGCGAAGGGACCGGACTCTGCGGGGGTGGTGCGAAGGGCGAGGGAGTGCGGGTTCCGGGCGGTGAAGGGCAACCACGACGCGCACGTGCTGCGCTGGCACGCGGGCCGCGCGGCGAAGGGCAAGAAGCTCAAGCCGGAGCACCGGCAGGTGTTGGACACGCTGACGGCGGAGGACTGGGCGTACCTGGCGACGCTGCCCGCCTACGAGCACTTCCCGGAGCTGAACGTGGTCGCGGTGCACGCGGGCCTGGTGCCGGGGGTGCCCCTCTCCGAGCAGAAGGAAGAGTTCCTGCTGAACATGCGCAGCATCGCGGCGGACGGAACGCCGTCGAAGCGGCTGGAGGCGGGCGAGCCGTGGGGCAGCCTGTGGACGGGGCCGGAGCTGGTCGTTTTCGGCCACGACGCGATGCGCGGATTGCAGAAGCACCCGTTCGCGCTGGGGCTGGATTCAGGCTGCGTGTACGGCGGAAAGCTCACCGCGTATGTCCTGCCGGAGGGGAAGTTCTACTCCGTGACGGCGGCCCGCGCGTATATGGCGCTGTAGGGCCGGACGCTAGAGTCGGGCCACCTTTCACCGGGGGAAACGGATTGATCCGCTCGATTCAAGGCATGACTGTCGTTGTCGCTGCGTCGCTGCTCTCCGCGTGTCCGACCTATACGGTCACGCGCTATTCGGTGTCCGTCGACAACGTGGAGGCACTCCGCACGTTGCAGCAGAAGTACCCGCGGGGCGCGCTCAAGGTGTCTGACTTCCTTTCGGAGTCCGGGGCCCAGCGGGAGATCATCTGTCGCGGCGTGGGCCCGGTGGCTCCGCCGGACCAGAAGTCCTTCGAGCAGTATCTCCAGGCGGCCCTCAAGGATGAGCTGCGCATGGCGGGGGTCTACTCGGACAAGAGCAAGGTGGAGATCTCCGCGAAGTTCCACGAGCTCGACTTCAGCTCGGTGGACGGCACCTGGAACCTGGCCGCGCTCGTCTCCGCCAGCTCCGTGCAGCCCTTCCAGGTGTCTCACGTGGGTAGCTTCACCAGCAGCCCCATTGGGGAAAACGCCTGCACCCTGACCGCGCAGGCCTTCATGCCCGCCGCCCAGGACTTCGTGAAGAAGCTGGTCTCCAGCCCTGGCTTCGAGAAGGCCTTCGCCGCGTCCGCGGAGGCGAATGCCCCCGCGCCCCAGGCCGTTCCCGGCACCTGAAGCCAGCGCGGTTTCACGGTCATCCATCCCAGGCAGCTCCGGGATGGATGACGCATCAAGCCAGACCGTGTGCGCTCCAAGTGTCTTCCGCACTTACCCGTAGCTCTGCCATATTCCGTGGAGGTCATCTTTTTCCGGAAGGGTTGCAACATGCTCCGCACCTCGTGCCTCGTCAGCGCCGTGCTCCTCGTGAGCGCCTGCCAGAAGCCCCCGGAGCCTTCCGCGACTGATTCCCTGCCCGTGCCCCCGGTGGCGGTAACGCCGGTGAAGGTGGCGCCGTTCTCCCTCTCCGTGCTCCAGGACGCGGCGCCCTCGGGCTGTACGTGGCTGCGCCTGGAGTCCGACGGCAGACGCAGGGCCCTGGTCACGGTGGACGCGGCGTGTGACGGGCTCCAGCTCGCGTGGAGCGCGGATGGTCAGCATGCGGCCGTGCGCGACCCGGGTGGCAGTGCCCGGGGGCCCGGGCGCGTGTGGACGGTGGACCTGACCTCTGGCCTGGCCTCCGCGCAGTTGCTGCCGGAAGACGGCCTGACGGGCGCGGTGGGCTTCGATTCGGTGGGCCGGCTGGTGGCGCTGGTGGCGCATACCGGGGACCTGGTGCGCCGCGAGGAGGGCTCGAAGGAGTTCTTCCTCTTCGAGGGCCGGCGCATCCCCGTCCCGGAGACGGAGGAAGGCGCGGGGCTGGCGCATGCGTTCCGCCTGGAAAACGGCGCGTGGAAGCGCATCGAGACCGTGGCCACGCGCGATGACGCGGACGCCGTGTTCGCGCTCACCACCGCGGAGATGCTGGTGTCCTCCACCGTGTCCGGGGATCCGGATGCGCTGGCGGTCCAGCCCCTGGACGAGGGCAGCCAGGAGGCCGCGCGGCTCGACGCCGTGGTGGCGCACCGGGGCCACGACGTGTTCGGCGGCTGGGCGCGCGTGGAGACCCGGAGCGGTCCGCTCTACTCCTGGCAGACGGCGGGCGAACTCACCACGCTGATGATGCCGGTGCGCTGGGAGGTGGACGACGGCCGCCTCGCCGAACCCCAGGGGCTGGCCCTGCCCGCCCAGAGCCCCGTGCATGCGATGGCGCGCGGAGACCTGATGCTGCTCTCCGGCACGACGCAGGCGCGCGTCTATGACCTGGGCTCCAAGCGGCTGGCCGCGTCCTTCGATGGCTTCCGGGGCGCACGCTTCTGGCCCGCCGCCAGCCCGCTGGTGCCCCACGGCGCCACCGCTGCCTCCGGGCAGCAGTAGGCGCCACGGGCTTCCGACCGGAGCTCAGCTGTCCGACATGCCCTTGAATGCCGCGAACATGATGGCCGCGTAGCCGCCGCCACAGAGGCAGCAGGAGAGCACCGGCGCCAGGAGCGCGCCCGCTCCGGCGGTGCCCCAGGTGGTGCGGTGCAGCGTCCGGTACGTCACCACGCGCAGGCCCATGGCCCAGAAGGGCGCGGAGTAGAGGGCCACGAAGGGGATGATGCCGACGATGTAGGGCGCCAGGGAGAGCGCGTGCGCGCGCAGCGTCACGGAGAAGCCGCGCTCCACGCCGCCCATGCGCAGGACGAGGTGGTCCATGCCCGCCAGCACGAACGTCATGCCCGCGTTGAAGAACGGCATCGCCACCGCCCACGCCAACATCCCCAACACCAGGAACAGCTTCGCGGTCGAGGACCCCATGGGGTTCGCCTCGGTGTTCGCCTCCGGTTCGGGCACGAACGCCAGGATGCCGCCGAAGATGACGGCGTAGAGCAGGCCCGTCGTCACGAAGCCCGCCACCCCTGTCAGCAGCACGAAGCTCATCGAGCTGCCCACTGGCGCGTCGGGGTTGATGCCCTTGAGCGTCTCCGTGGGCCGCATCAACATGCCCACACACGTCTGCCAGAACGCCTTGAGCGTCCCCAGCTCCTCACGCCGGTCCCAAGGCACCGTGCCCATGGGCGCGCGGTCGTGGCAGCTCGCGCACACCACGCCCTCGGGGCCCTGACGCAGGCAACTGGCGCAGGCGAACGCGCCGCAGCGGGAGCACGTGGCCACGCTCCGCCACTGCGGATGCACCGCGCAGACAGGTTCGGAGCTTCCAGGGGCCGGGGCCACCAGCAGCGACGCACCACACGCGCCACACGTCTGCGCACCGGGAACGAAGGGGGACTGACACGAAGGACAGGAAGGCGTCATCGCCGCGCATCCTCGCATGGCCCGGCCCGCGCCGAGCATGCGGCCTTCCGGGACGCACGCACCGCGCGGGCGGACCCGCGCTCACGTCGGAGATGGCCGGCCCTGAGGCACGCGTCGATTTCCACACGCCCGAGGCCAGGGCTCCGGGTGGGTCCCAGCTCGCCGGCCCACGAGCACACGGCCCTGCCCTACGGCTCCGGCGGAGCTTCCGGATCCACCGGCACCGAGGGAGACGTCGTCCCACTGGGAGCCTTGTCCGGCGCGCTTCCGGCGGGCGCCACCATGCCCGGCGGACGCGGAGCCCGGGCCTCCTGCGCGGCGCGGACCTGCCGCGCCCGCTTCGCCTGTCCCAGCGCCACCTTCGCCGCGCCCGGGTCCCCCAGGGCCCGCTCGCGCTTCGCCAACGCCTCCCACAACTCCGGCGCATCCGGATGCAGCGTCACCGCCGTGCGCAACAGCCCCCTCGCCACCTTCGGCGAGCGCGTGTCCAACAGCCTTCGCAGGAAGCCCGCGGGCGACAGCACCAGCGACCCTTCCGGCGTCTCGAACGCCTCGCGCACGTGCGGGCCGGCTTCCGCTTCCCGGTCCGCTTCGAGCAACCCCACCGCCTGCGCCAGGTGCGCATCCATCGACTCCGGATGCAGCTCCGTCGCGCGCTCCAGCCAGCGCATGCGGTCCGTCGGCTTGCGCTTCGCCCGGTCCGCCAGCGTCAGCAGCTCATCCGTGTAGTCCGGCCGCACCGAGGGCGCGCGCACCGCCGCCTCCTTCAGCGAGGGCCACAGCCGCTCGGGGTCCTTCACGTCTTCCAGCCGCGAGCGCCGCAGCGTGGGCACCTCCGCGCGCTTCCACCCCGCGACGAAGCGGGCCACGTCGTCCCGCACGCCCTTGCTGAAGCGCTCCGTCTCCGGGCACTTCAGGGTTTCGCACGCGGCCAGGTAGTCCGCGAAGAAGGCCGCCGCGCCCTGCGTCCGGTACGAGCGCAGCCGCTCCACGCCCAGCACCTTCTCCACCGTGGCCGCCATGTGCGCACCCACGCGGATGAACAGGGATTCGCCCCGGGGCTCGTGCGCGCCGCGGATCCGCTCCATCGCGCCCCGCGTGTCGCGCGCGATGGCGGCCCGCTCGAACAGCGCCGTGACCTTCGCGAACGCACCCGGCAGGTCCGTCTCCGGCGGCAGCGTGCCGGGGCCTCGCGTGGCCCAGTCGTGGTACGCGAGCCCGTAGCTCGCGAGCCGCCCCATGCCCTCGTACGCCACCGCGTCCACGGGGTCCGTGAAGTGGCCACCCCGGGCCGGCGCGCCTTCGTCCAGCACCGTCTCCATCAAGCGCAGGGACAGCCGGCGCAGCCGCTTCGCCTCGTCCTCCACGTTGGTGGCCAGCGCGATGGCCGTGTCCTCCGCCGGCAAGAGCACCAGCAGCGTCGTCGTCTCCGGCTGCCCGCCCGCGTGCGCCACGATGTAGTGGCCCCGGAGCGGATAGGTCGCGAAGCCCATGCCGTAGTCGGTGATGCGCCCGTCGCGCGTCACCATCGTCGCCTGCATGCGTCCCATCGTCTCGCGCGTCACCAGCGCGTCGTCCAACACCGCGCGCGCGAAGCCCAGCAGGTCCTCCACCGTCGCGCGCGTGCCTCCGCCCGCGAAGCGGCTGGTGACATCCAGGAAGCGCGACGGCTTCAGCGTGCTGCCCGCCACGCGGTAGCCCACCGCCTGCTCCGCATCGCGGGTGCTCAGCTCGTCCAGGTCCGCGTGGGACATGTGCGCGGGAGCGAAGACGTGGTCGCGCAGGTACTCGCGGTAGGACTTGCCCGACGCCGTCTCCACCGCCGCGCCCAGCAGGTTGAAGCCCCACGTCGTGTACAGGTAGCGCGTGCCCGGCTCCGACGTGAGCGGACGTTCGGCGAACAGACCGATGGCCTCGCGCGTCGACACCGGCTTCGTGTTGTTGCCCGCGCTCGGGCTGTCGTAGGTGGGCACTCCGCCCAGGTGTCCCAACAACTGCCGCACCGTCACCGGCCACTGCTTCACCGGGTACTCGGGCACCAGCGTGCGGATGTCCGCGTCCAGGTCCAGCTTGCCTGCCTGCGCGAGCTGCAACACCGCCACCGCAGTGAAGGACTTGGTGATGGACGCCATGCGGTACGTGGTGCGCACCGTGGCCGGCAGCTTCTTGCCCAGGTCGCGGTAGCCGAAGCCACGCATCCACCGCTGGCCCCCCCGCATCACGCCCACCGACAGCCCCGCCGTCGGTCCCTGCTTCAGGTCCGCGCGCACCAGCGCGTCCAACGCGCGCTCCACCTCTGGCGGGAACTCCGTCACCACCTTCGCGCCTGGCTCCGACGCGGGCGCGACAACCTTCGCGCCTGGCTCCGACGTGGGCGCGACGACCTTCGCGCCTGGCTCCGACGCGGGCGCCTTCGCCTCGGCGGGCGCCTGGGCGGGAACCGCCAGCGAGGGCGACGCGACGAACAGCCACAGCGCGACGAATGCACGCCTCATCGCACGTCCTCCGCGGTCCGACCGCTTCCATCCCCGGGCCACGGCGGGGCCTCCTCGCGCGAGGACGTGAGCGGCGGCGCCAGCTCCGTGCCCTGCTCCACCCAGCCCCTGAGCAACGCGTCCGAGACCAACTGCCCCAGCAGGTCCAATCCCTGCCCGCGCGGGTGCACCAGGTCGTCGTGCATGAACCCCGCCTGATTGAAGCGCGCGAGCGAACCCGCGCCGCCCATCGCGGCGAACAGGTTGAAGAACCCGCAGCCTTCGGCGAGGGCCACCTCGCGCTCGGCGGTGATGGCGGACTCCAGGAACGGGCGCTGCACCAGGGGCTTGCCCTGGACGTGTCCGTCCTGCACCGCGTCCATCGGGCCCACCACCAGACACGCGCTGTCCGGCGATACGGCCCGGGTGCGGCGCAGCAGGGCCGTCAGGTCGCGGCGCACGGTGTCCAGGTCGGTGCGCTTCCACTCCAGGCGCTTGGACTCGTTGCCGCCCAGGAAGAAGAGCAACAGCTTCGGGTCTCGCTGCACGAGCTGCGCCTTCAGCGCATCCTCTTCAATCCGGGCGTACAGCGTGGCATCCGCGGACGGCACGCCGAGCATGTCCAGCACGATGCCGGGTCCGTCCTTCTCCAGCACCACGCCCTGGACGATGGCGCCCTTGCCCTCGGCGGTGACGTCCAGCCACTTCGCGCCCACGGGCAGCTCGAAGGTCGTGGTGCGGCTGGCCCCGTCCCCCTGGGGCTCCGTGCGCGCCAGCACCGCGCCGTCCACGGACACGACGAGCCGGCCCGCGTCCTCCACGTCCTTCCACCACAGCGTCCCGCGCGGCTCGCCCTCCAGCTTGAAGCGCCCCCGGGCCCGGGCCACGGTGGCCACGTGGTACACGCCGGTGATTCCGAACGGGTGCGGTGGCGCGCGCAGCTCACCCAGCGTGCGCGGCTCCCAGCCATTGCTCACGGCGGCCGTGCGCGACCGTCCGCCGTACGGCGCCATGCGGTCCACCAGCAGCACGCCACGTCCCGCGCCACCAAAGCCGTGCACCAGTTCGTCGCGCACCACGTCCACGATGCGGTCCCCCGCGATGAGCGAGTTGCCGAACGCGGCGATGACCGTGGGCTCCTTCGTCGCATCCGAGGCGCCCGTGACCAGCCCATCCAACGCGGCGAAGAACGGCGTCAGCGCGGAGCGTGCGCACCCGGTGGCGCCGGGCTCAAGGCACGGATCCTCCACCGCGCCCCCCGGCGTCATCAGCCGGTTTCCCAGCGAGCGCAGGCGCTGACCCCGCTCGGTGGTGGGCGGCAAGGCGCGGAACGAACCGCGAGGGGACGTCGTCCCGGTGCGGTTCGCGTCCTGAGAAGCCAGCACCGCCGACGACGCATCCATCGTCCGCGCGCGAGCACCGGTGAGAGTGGCCTCCCGCGACTGGGAAGCCTCCGGGCTCGCATCCACCGCCCGTGCGCCTTCCACGCGAGCCACGACCGGCCGCGCGGCGTCGAGCGAAGCACCCACCGGCGCTGCCGCCCCGCCGGGCGCATCCGTCGCGGACGCCCCAGCCCCGCGCGGTGACGCCTGGGCGGACGCATCCGCCGGCCGAGCCACTTCGGCGGACGACGCGGACTCCGGACGCACGGGCGGCGACGCGGCGGACTTCTCCAGCGGCGTCGTGAGGGGGAAACGGTGAGAGGGTGTGCGGGACTCGCACCCGGGGAGCAGGGCACCCGCCAGGAGGGCGAGCAGCCACGCCCGCCCGCGCCCCCGCGAGACTTCGGGAACCGTCATGTGACCCCCGAGCGTAGACGAAAGCGGGGACCTGCGCATGTTCCCCACCTCCTGCCTGGTCGCCCCGCGGGCCACTTCGCCTGGGCGGGAGACCGGGGCATCCGTCCAGCACTGCACGCTGCAGGCAGCGGTGGCGCCTTGGAAAACGGCAAGCTCCGCCCCTGGTGCGAATGCACGGTCAGGCCGCGAACATGCGCCCTTCCCACACCGCGACGCGTCCCCAAATTATCCGCCGCGAACATGGGGAAGAACCGACTGACAACGTGGACGAAGCTCCACCGACGCTTTGGCGACCACGTGCGCAGCATGCGCACCCGTCGCGAGTTGACCCAGGAAGCGCTCGCCGAACGCAGTGACCTGTCCGTGGATGCCATCCGCCGCATCGAACGCGGCGGGTTCTCTCCGTCGCTCGACACGCTGGGCAAGCTGTCCGTGGGCCTGGAGGTGTCCCTCAAGACGCTCTTCCACTCGTTCGACATGGAACGCTCCGACGGCGTGGCGGAGATCTGCGACTACCTCGCGTCCCGCTCCGGACCGGAAGTGAAGCTGGCCTGGCGCGTGCTCCAGGCCATGTTCGACAAGCCCTGAGCGCCCCCCGGCTGCCGGTCGCACCCGGCAGATGTTCCCTGTCCCGCCGGACGCGACTGCCCTATGGGTCGCTCACCATGAGCCGCGCGCCCCCCACCCTCCTCATCGTCGAGGACGACAGCGACCTGCGCGACGCGCTCGTGGAGATCCTCACCGCCGAAGGCTTCCACGCCGTCGCCACCGCCACCGGGGACGAAGCGCTCACGTGGCTGGAAACCCATCCACCCCCGGCGCTGGTCATCCTGGACATGTGGACGCCGCGCAGGGACGGTTGGCTGCTGCTGGACTCGCTGCACCTGCTGCCCACGCTGGCGGACATGCCCGTCGTGGTCATCAGCGCCGGTGAGGAGAAGCACCCGGCCATCCGCGAAGTGCTCCAGAAGCCCTTCGACCGCGACCTGCTCGTCGCCTGCGTGCGCCGGTTCGTGCACGCCCTGCACTGAAGGGCGCGCGGCCCTGACGCGCTCAGGTTCCGCGCGTCGTATTGCCCAGCCGTCCCGCGACGGTGGGGTCCAACCGGAACGAATCGAAGAAGCGGTCCGCGTCCTTCGGCGGGCGCCCCTCCGGGTGCAGCAACAACTGCTGGTACAGGCGCGGGCCCACCATGAAGAAGCGTCCGCGCAGGCGGCGCGGGCCGGACAGGCCACCCACCTCCTGGCCCGGAAAACCCCCGTCCATCTGGACCGGCTTCGCGGAGATGCCCGTGGCGCCCAGCGCCTCCAACGCCCCCTGGCTGGCGCGGCTCACCACGTCGCGCGGGTCCACCTGGGCCACCGCCGCGGGCGGGAAGTCCGTGTAGGAGACGTAGTAGGCGGTGTCCTCCGCCGTGCGCGCGGCGATGAACGTGTGCAGCGTCACCTCGCCCACGTCCGTGGGCTGCACGCGCCGCTCCTCGACGACGGGGCCGGGGAACGCCACGCTGAAGCCCCCTTCCGTGGACTGGACGACAGCGGGCGGCGCCTGCACGGGCTCGGCGGCGGCCTCGGGCGGCGCGGACTGCGTACGCCCCGCGCATCCCCCCAGCACCAGCAGGGCGGCGAGCGGTACGGCCCGGCGCGAAATCTTCATCATCCAGACGGCTCCTGACGTTGGTGCCGCAAGGTACGCCCTGCCCCGTCCGGGCGCATCCCTTTGCCGTCCCGAGCCCCCCGACGACGCGCGGCAGGCAACGGTTGCCCCGCCGCTTCAGTGCACGGCGCCGGGGCCTTCGCTCGCGGAGGGCTCCTCTTCGTCGGAGGGGGCGGGCAC
>NZ_RAVZ01000018.1 GCF_003611635.1 Corallococcus terminator
TTCCAGCGTACAGTGGCTGGACGGGGAGAATGCATGACAGTGCGTAACCATCGCAGGCGGTGGATGGCCGGGGGCCTGGGGCTGCTCGTCGTGGGGGGAAGCCTGGCCTACATGGCGTCCGGTCGGTGTCTGTCCGCCTGGATCTTCCAGGGCGTGGAGGTCCCCCGGTGTCCGGACGGCGTGTTCCGCCAGACGGCCGGGGTGTCCGCGCACGGGCTGGCGCGAGGCGCTTCCAGCCGCGTGTCGGTCTGGGCGGACGCGCACGCGGTGGACGAACGCGGCCACGCGCTCAAGGCCCGCGTGGGCCGGGGCTCCACCGAGCTGTTCCTGGTGGATGCGGCCGGCAAGGAGACGCCCCTGCCGGTGGATGCGAAGTCCAACTGGAAGCGCGAGGGCGACGGTCCGCTGAACGCGCCGGTGACGCTGCCGCAGGTGCCGGACGGGGACTACCGGCTGCGCGCGCGCATCACCACGCCGCTGGGCACCGACACGGTGGATGCGCCCCTGCCGCTGTACGCGCCGGCGCGGGTGCGGGTGCTGACCGACCGGCCCCTCTACGAGCCCGGGCACCGGGTGCGCTTTCGCGCGGTGGCGCTCAGGGCGAAGGATTTGTCGCCACTCGACGGGCGGCCGGGAACGTGGAGCGTGAAGGACCCCACCGGGGAGGTGGTGCTGGAGGAGCGCGCGCCCGCGGGCCCCTGGGGCGTGGTGGCCGGGGATCTGCCGCTGGACCGGGGCGCGCCCACGGGTGACTGGACGGTGGCGTGGACGAGCGGCGGCGCTTCCGGCGAAGCCCACTTCACGGTGGAGCCCTTCACGCTGCCGCGCATGCGGCTGGAGGCCCGGAGTCCGAAGCCCTTCTGGCGGGCCAACGAAACACCGGAGGTGACGGGCGAGGTGGCGTACGCGTCCGGGGCGCCGGTGGCGAACACGGACGTGGCGCTGGAGTGGAGCCATGCCGGCGCGTGGCCGCCGCCTACGGAGTGGCTCAAGGGTGAGCTGCCGAAGACGGCGCGCACGGACGCCGCGGGCCGCTTCCGCGTGACGCTGCCGCGCGTGCCCGCGGACCTGCGCGGACAGTCCACGCTGAGCGCGCGCGTGGAGGCGCGGGACGCCACGGGGGAGCCGGTGCGCGGCGCGGTGTCGCTCCTCCTGTCCGAGGACGCGCTGGCCGTGTCGGCGGTGACGGAGCTGGAGGACGGGCTGGTCGCGGGCTTCAACAACCGTGTCTACCTGCGCGCCACCACCGCCTCGGGCCGGGTGCTGCCGGGCGCGGAGGTGACGGTGACGCGCGCGTGGGATCCCAAGGACCCGGGCGTGAGCGCGGTGGCGGACGAGGACGGCGTGGCCGCCTTCCAACTGGACCCGGGCCCCGCGGTGAACGTGGTGGTGCCGCCCCTGCCGGTCCGGCCCAAGCCGCGCCCGCCGCCGGTGTCGCTGGCGGCGTCGAGCGACCTGCTGAACGACCGGGGAGGTCAGCAGTTGGCGCTCGCGGATCAGCTCGCGCTGGAGCGCCTGCTGCCCGCCTTCCACCCCTGCGCCCGTTTCGTCTCCCCCAACACCGGGGCGGGCGGCCGGGTGCTGCTGTCGGCGCGGGTGGGCCCGTCGGGACAGGTGCTGGACGTGGCGGGCGCGGAGGAGGGCACGGGGACCTGCATGGCGTCGGTGCTGCGCTCGCGCGGCCTGACGTCCGGCGCGGAGCGGATGCTGGTGCTCCAGTTCCACGTCTCGGATCCGGGCCTGCCCACGTTGCAGTTCCAGGTCCAGGAGGCCTCTGGGGACACGAGCGCGATGGAAGCAGCCCTGGCCGGTCCCGCGCTGGATGCGCGCGCGTGCCTGCCCGCGGACCTGTCGTCCTCCTCCCTGCTGCCCGCCGTGCTGACGTGGCGGCAGGTGCGCGGGAAGCGGGACGTGGCGCTGTCCTGGCTGCCGCTGTCCTCGGGGAACTCCGGGGTCGCCGCGTCGGTGCTGCCGTGCCTGAAGGAGCGCATCTCCCGGCTGCGTCTGGCGGCGGAATCGGAGGAGCCGGTGGCGGACGGTTCGCCAGTCGGAGGCTCCATGGGGGTGGTGCGCTTCACCGCTCAGCCCGGATGGAGTGAAGGGCGCACCTTCCAGGCCCGGGCCACCACGTTCCTGGGTTACGAGCTGAAGGTGAAGGCGAAGTGGGACGGCCAGGACGTGGGCGACACGAAGCTGGTGCTGCGTCCCGCCAGGCTGCCCTCGCTGCGCCTGCGCGCGACGCCGGTGCTGGCGAAGGCGGGCGAGGCCGTGAAGGTGGAGCTGCTGCGCGGCCCGGGCTTCGTGGGCGAACTGCCCCGGACGCTGGAGCTGGTGGCGGGGGGGACGCGGCTGAAGGAGAAGGTGGACGCGCCCTCGCGTTCGGCGCGCTTCACGCTGCCCGCGGACTTCGAGGGATGGGCCCACGTGGAGGGCGTGGAAGCGCAGGCGCGCGTGTACGTGGCGCCGCGCGCGCAGCTTGCGGTGGAGGTGTCTCCGGACAAGCCCGCGTACGCGCCCGGGGAGCTGGCCCACCTCCAGGTGCACACGGTGGTCGACGGCAAGGAGGGGCCCGCGGCGGTGGGCCTCTTCGGCGTGGATGAGACGCTCTCGCAGCTCGCGCCGCTGCCGGGCGCGGATGCGCTGGAGGGCCTGCGGCCCGCGCCCACGGTGTCGGCGCCGGCCTTCGGGGTGCTGGACGGACAGGCGCTGGCGATGGGCCGCATCCGGGGCGCGAACGCGGCGGCGGCGGCGCTGCTGCGCGTGACGGAGGTGCCGAAGCCGGAGGAGTTGGAGGCGCGCGTGACGGCGAACGCGACCAGTCCCTTCTCGCCGGACGCGGAGCTGACGGAGCCCTTCTACGCGGTGCTGACGGAGCTGCACGCCCGCACGCGCAAGTGGGAGGAGACGGCGCCCAAGGGCGAGACGTTGGATCCGGAGGGACTCGCCCGGCTGTGGA
Organism: Corallococcus terminator; assembly: GCF_003611635.1. GTDB lineage: Bacteria > Myxococcota > Myxococcia > Myxococcales > Myxococcaceae > Corallococcus > Corallococcus terminator. The sequence continues at coordinate 2,957 of NZ_RAVZ01000018.1, forward strand.
AGGAGTCGCTCGCCGCGTGCGAGCAGCGCGGCGAGAAAGTGACGGACGCGTTTGGACGCAGACTGCGGCTGTCGCGCCTGCCCGAGGACCTGCTGTCGTTGACGGATCCGCGCGCGGTGGTGGTGAGTGGAACCCGGTTGCCGGAAGACGTCGTGAACTGGGGCGCGTGGGTCGCCCAGGAGTCGCCATGATTTCGCGCGGGATGAAGGGCGGAGCCGTGGGCTTCGTGTTGGGCGTGGGGGCCGTGGTGGTGCTGGGCATCGTGGGTGACAGCATGAGGGGACTCTTCGGGGCGTCCGCCGCCGCGCTCTCGGGAGATGCGGAGCCACCGATGATGGAGGTGGCTGCGCAGAGCCTCGCCAAGAAGAGCATGAAGTCCTTCGGCTCGGCGTCCTTCGACGAGGGCGGCCTGGGCTCGCGCGGAGCGGGACCGGGCGGCGGCGGCATGGCGCCGGCCCCGTCGGCCGCGGCCCCCGTCATGGCCGAGATGGACGACGCGGACGCGTTCGCCGAGCAGGAGAAGTCCGAACCCCCGGAGCCGGGGGCTGCCGCGCCCACCCGCGCGTGGTTCCCGGAGACGTTCCTCTTCGAGCCCCTGGTGGTGACGGACGCAAGCGGCCAGGCGACGGTGCCCGTGCGCGTGCCGGATCGGCTGACGCAGTGGCGGGTGCTGGCGCTCGCGCACTCGCGCTCCGGTGCCCAGGCCGGCGCGGTGACGTCCTTCGCGGGCACGCTGCCCACCTACGTGGATCCGGTGCTGCCGCCCTTCCTGCGCGCGGGCGACACGGTGCGCCTGCCGGTGCAGGTGGTGAACACCACCGACAAGGAGGTGGTGGCGGCGCTGAAGGTGGACGTGCGGGGCGCGCAGGTGGAGGCCGGCTCGCGCACGGTGAAGGTGCCCGCGCGGGGCAGCGCTGTGGAGCTGGTGACGGTGCGCGCCCAGGGCGCGGGGCCGGTGACGGTGCGGGCCTCGCTGGGTGACGCCGACGCGGTGGTGCGCGACTTCGACGTGTGGGCCACCGGGCAGCCCGTGGTCCAGACGCGGGGCGGCTCGCTGGCGGCGCCGCGCACGCTGTCGCTGAGCATGCCGACGGACGCGCAGGCCGGCAGCGAACGGGTGCGGCTCCAGGTGTACCCGGGCGCGCTGGGCGTGGTGCGCGCGGAGCTGGCGGCGGTGGAGCGCAGGCCCGGGGATGTGACCGCGGATGCGTACGCGCTGCTGCTCGCGGGGCAGGCGCCCACGCTGCTCCAGGCGCTGGGCGAGACGCCGGACGCGGCTGTGCTGAAGGCCCTGGCCCAGGTGGCGGGGCAGCGGGTGCTGCGGGCAGCACGTGCTCCGTCGGTGGACGTGGCGACGCGGCTCGCGGAAGGGGCGCTGGCCCACCCGGACAACCCGGTGCTCGCGCGGCTGGGTGAGCGGCTCGTGGACCAGGTGGCGAAGGCGCAGCGGCCGGACGGCACCTGCCAGGGCGGTGAGGGCTGGCCGCTCCAGCGCCTGCTGGTGGCGACGGCGGACTGCGCGCGCACGGTGCGCGCGGCGGTGGGGACGGACGCGGGCAAGCAGCGGGCCTCGGCCTTCACCGCGCGCTCCGCCGGTGTCTTCGAGCGCTACCTGCCGCAGGTAAAGGATGGCTACACGGCGGCGGTGCTGCTGGCGGAGGGCGCGGTGACGGGCGGCGTGGCGGACGCGCTGCGCACCCGCGTGCGCGAAGCGGTGAAGCAGGGAGCTGACGGCACCGCGTCCCTGTCGGTGGAGCCGGGCACGGTGCGCGCGGACGGCCAGGAGCCCTCCGTCGTGGAGGCCACGGCGATGGCGGTGCTCGCCCTGCAGGGCGATGCGAAGGCGCCGCTGGCGGACCTGGGCGCCTTCCTGCTGGCGCGCTACTCGCCCGGCCAGGGCTGGGGGGATGGGCAGGCGAACCGCGTGGGCCTGCGCGCGGCGCTGGTGCTCTTCCGGGAGCCGCTGCCAGCCCAGGTGCGCGTGACGCTGGAGCGCGACGGGAAGACTGTCACCGAGGGCACCTACGACGCCAAGGCGCTGCGCGAGGTGCTGGCGCTGGAGGCCGCGGCCCCGGGTTCGGCGGGGACGCACGCGTGGACGGTGCGCGCGGAGCCCGCGGTGCCGGGGCTGGGCTTCTCGCTGGCGCTGGCCGCGACGGTGCCCTGGAAGAACGAGGCGAAGGGCGGCCTGGAGCTGACGGTGGATGGGCCGAAGGACGCCCGGGTGGGCCAGCTCGCGGAGGTGCGCGTGGTGCTGGGCGCGCCCTCGTTCATGCCGCTCGTGTTCCAGCAGGAGCTGCCGGCCGGCGTGCAGGTGGACACCGCCAGCCTGGACGCCCTGGTGTCGTCGGGCCGGATTGCTTCCTGGGAGGTGCAGGACGGGCTGCTGTCGCTGCGCATCGCCCCGCGGACGCAGGGCGCGGCGCCGGTGCAGGTGGCCTTCCGCGTGTTGCCCACGCTCGCCGGGACGTTGCAGGCGGGCGCCTCGCGGCTGGATGTGCCGGGGCAGCCGGGCGCCACCTCGTTGTTGCCGCCCACCACCTGGGCGGTGCGCTGAACCGGAGCGGGGTGCTCGCACCCCTCCCCGAAGTCCCTGGGGCATCGGACCTGGGTCCAGCTCAGGGTCATTCCCCACTCCCGACCTGGGGGCCGCGCCGTCCGTCCGGCCGCGGGCGACGCGGGGTGGAGGGCGGAGGTGGCGCGGGGGCCCGGCCCGGCGAGCGCTCCGGTCGCAGTGCAATCGCGGCCCGCATGCGTACACTGCAAGTCACACGGCAGGCGTGAGCTGAGCGGCCGCGAGAGGACACGGATGGAGCTTGAAGGCTCCGAGCGGGAGGAACTCACCCACGCCCTCCTGGGCGCATTCGCCTCGGTGGAGGAGCTCCACCGGATGGTCACGGTGAAGTGCGGTCGGGAGCTCGCGCCCCTCGTGGAGCGCGAGAGCGCGGCCCGGGCCCGGACGCTCGTGCACACCGCGGAAGCGGAAGGGTGGACGGACGTGCTCGTGCGCGGCGCGCAGGCGGCGGCGCCGGGCCATCCGCGCATCCGCCGCTTCCTCCAGTCGTATTTCTCCTCCGTGCAGCGCAGCGTGTCCGGCAGTGCGTTGGCGCGCATCGTCCAGGCGGCGAAGCAGCCCATGACGCCGGAGGCCTGGAGGGACCGGCTGGCCCTCCTGTCGCGGCGGGTGTGCCGGGTGGAACTGGACGGAGGCCGCGCGCTGGGCACGGGCTTCCTGGTGGCGCCGGACGTGGTGCTCACCAATTCGCACGTCATCGAGCACCGGTTGGTGGAGGCGCTGCGCGTGCGCTTCGACCTGAAGGTGCTGCCGGACCGCATCGCGGTGCACCCCGGCCGCGTGTACGCGGTGACGGCGTGCCTGGCGCAGAGTCCGCACAGCCCGGCGGACCTGATGCACCCGCGTCCCCGGGAAGCCACGCGCGACGAACTGGACTACGCCTTCTTGCAGATTGAGGACGCCCCCGGTGATGACCGGCTGGGCGACCGTCCGCGCGGCTTCATCCCGCTGCCCCCGTCGCCCACGCCCTTCACCACCGGCTCGCTGGCGCTCGTCATGCAGCACCCCAAGGGCCGGCCGATGCAGGTGGCGCTGGACACGTTCCAGGCGCTCAACCGTTCGCGGACGCGCATCACGTACTGCACCAACACGCACCCGGGTTCGTCCGGTTCGCCGTGCTTCACGCAGGACCTGGAGCTGGTCGCGCTGCACCACAGCGGAGACCCGCGCCCCGGCCACGAAGCCGCCGAGGACGACGAGGGCATCCCCCTGGAGACCATCCGCGCCAGCCTGCCGCCCGGCGTGTTGCGCCGCCTGGGCTGGGACTGACGACACGCGCTGTTGGGATGCGGGGCCAGGGGAGGGGACTGCTATCGTCCACGCATGGGCCTTCCCGCTCGAAGTCGCACGACCGTGACCGTCTTCCCGCGCGCAGCAGCGGGCCTGACGTGGGCGGTGCTCTGCCTGCTTCCGACGCTCGCGCTCGCGGCGCCGCGCTTCAGCGTCGCGGGGGTGAACGCCAACAACGAGGTGCGGCTGCGCACGTCCACCGGGCACGTGGAGACGGTGCTGCGCGTGGACCTGCTGACCGCGTCCGCGGAAGCAGGAGGCGAAGCACCGGCGGACACGCGGTTGACGGTGCTGGTGGATCCGCTGCTGTCCACGGACGGCACGCAGGTGCCGGTGACGGTGCGTGTGGGGACGGCGGCGGACGGCGCGATGGAGGCGCCCATCTCCGTGCGGCAGCCGGTGACGGTGGCGCTGACCGCGGAGCTGCCCTCGCCCGGTGAGTACAAAGGCCGCGTGGTGCTGTTGGGGGACGGCGTGCGGGAGGTGGCCACGCTCGTCATCCAGCGCGTGGCGGTGGCCCCGACGGTGCAGTTCTACCCGGTGTCGCCCGCGCGTGGCTGGACGCTGGGCCCCTTCTCCGGGAAGGCCACGGTGCGGCTGACCTTCAAGGAGACGGCGGGCGTGGGTGGCGAGGTGGGGCCCGCGGCGGTGGTGCAGTTGGACCGCAAGGAGGGCGGGGCGGGCAACGGCGCCGCGCCCGTGCAGGCGCAGGACGCGCACTGGTCCTTCCGGGGACAGGCCGCCTCGGGCGACGACGCCAGCGCGGAAGGCGGCGCGGGCAAGGGGGGCGTGTTCCAGGTGCCCGCGAACGGCACGGGCCTCTTGAGCCTGGATGTGGACGGCCTGCCGGAGTCCGGCGAGTACACCGGCACGGTGCGGCTGCTCGTGCCCCAGGGCGCGCCGGTGGAGCAGACCTTCACCGTCTGGGTGAAGACGCCGGCCCTGTGGGGCGCGTTCCTCATCTTCCTGGGCGTGGTGACGTCCGCGGCGGTGCGCTTCTACGTGCAGCGCGTGCGCCCGCGCGTGACGCTGCGCGGCCGGGCGGAGGCGGCGCGCCACAAGTTGCAGGAGCTGGTGCCCGCCCGTCCGCTGGAGCGCGAGGCGGCGGTGGCCGCGTCGCTGCGGCGGCAGGTGGACGCGCTGTTGGAGAACATCCAGCGGCCCCTGAGCGGGCTGGTGGTGCAGGACTCGGTGCTGTCGCTCTTCGAAGCGCGTCTCCAGTTGTTCTCGCTCTGGTCCGTCCTCCTGCGCCAGTTGGAAGCGCTCAAGGGCATGGCCCTGCTGGACGCGGAGAAGAAGCTCAAGGCGGTGGAGACGCTGCTCCAGAACGACCAGGCCACGTCCGCGGACTTCACGGAGCAGGCGCAGTACCTGCGCACGCTGGACCTGGAGGGCGTGGCCCGCGCGGTGCTGGCGTCGCGGCTGGAGGAGCTGGAGCAGCAATCCCAGACACTGGTCTCCCAGCGCGGAGACGACGCGGTGAGCCGCCGGCTCCAGGGGGAGCTTCCCCTGTACCTGTTGCGAGCGCGGCAGCAGCTTCCCGGCACCGACCTGGACACGTCGCGCCGGCTGGTGGACACCGCGCGCGAGGCGTTCCTCGAAATCCTCCTGTCGGACCTGGAGGGCTCACTCTCCGGCCGGGAGTTGCCCGGGGGCTTCACGCCGGAGGAGTGGGCGGAGCTGCGCACGCGCGTGGCGGAGCAGCTTGCCCGGGCGCGGGCGCGCAAGTCGGCCAGCGTGGACGAGGCCTTCCTGTACTACCAGTCCGCGCAGGCGCTGTACCTGCGCGCGCTGGTGGACAACCTGGAGGAGGCGCTGACGGCCGCCCATGCGGAGGTGGGAGGCGACATGGGGGCCCTGTCGGAGTGGGAGTCGGAGGTGGATGAGCGGCTCAAGTCGGCGCGCGCGCACCTGGACCAGGGCGAGGCGAACCTGGCCACGCCCGACTACCGCGCCGCCCGCGAGTCCTTCGAGCGCCACGCGACGCTGCGACAGAAGGCGGCGTCCATCGGCGGCCGGCAGTCGGTGATGGAGCCGTACCCGGACGTGACGCTGGACCCCTTCTCGCAGAAGCCCGCGGAGGCCCCGCCGCCGCTGCCCGGCGCGCCCGCGGGCGGCAGCATCACGCCCCTGCCTCCGCCGGGAACCACGAAGACGGGCACCGACGCGCTGGTGAACCTGGACTGGATTCCCCTTCCGCGCTCCAGCGACCTGTGGAAGGTGGAGCTCGCGGTGCTGGGGATGATGTCCATCATCGCGGTGCTGCTGGGGCTCCAGTTGCTGGATGTCTTCTCCCCCACGTGGGGCGGCTCCGGCGCGTGGATGTCCGCCTTCCTCTGGGGCTTCGGCCTGCACCAGGTGGGCAACGCCACCTTCGACGGCCTGTGGGGCATGGTGTCGAAGCTGGAGAAGTAGCCCGTCCTGCTCAGGCCTTCCTGCCCCGGATGGCGCGCGCGGCCAGCGTGTCGAGCAGCCCCGGGGCGACGAGCTTGAGCACCAGTCCCACGCGGGCGGTGAGCGTCATCACCACCTCGCGGTCGCGCCGCTCCATGGCGCGCAGGATGAGGCCCACGCAGGTGTCCACGTCCATGGTGGCGCCCTCCTCGTCGCGGGGGCTCTGTCCCAGGGGCCGGCCTTCGGCGCCCAGCGCGTTCGCGCGGATGCCCGTGGCCACGAAGCCCGGCGACACCACGAGCACGTCGGTGCCGGTGCCCAGCAGCTCGATGCGCAGCGAATCGAAGAAGCCCTGCATGGCGTGCTTGCTGGCGGCGTAGCCGGTGCGCGTGGGCACGCCCGTCTTGCCCGTGAGCGAGGAGATGGCGACGAGCAATCCCTTGCGCGCCTTGATGTGCGGCAGCGCGTGGAAGGTGCAGTGCACCGCGCCCAGGTAGTTGATGCGCATCAGCCGTTCGAAGAGGCTCAGGTCCTTCACGTCCTCGAACCGCGCGTGCATGGTGATGCCCGCGTTGTTGACGAGCACGTCCACTCCGCCGAACTCAGCGACAGCGCGCTCCACGAGCCGCTGGCATGCCTCCGGCTCCCCCACGTCGGTGGGCACCGCGAGCGCCTTGCCACCGGCGGCCTCGCACCGGGCCTTCACCCGCTCCAGCGCGGCGCCATCGCGCGCGGCCAGCGTCACGTTTGCACCCCGGGCCGCCAGGGCCACCGCCAGCGCCTCTCCGATGCCCGACGAGGCACCGGTGACAATCACGGACTTTGCTTGCACTTGCATGGCTGCATCCTCGCTCAGTGGTGGGCGCCGAGGAACCGCTCCACGAAATGCAGGCCGCCAATGAGCAGCAGGCCGCACAGGAAGCCCACCACGCGCTGGCGCGAGTCTGGGCCCCGGCGCAGCTCCGGCAGCAGGTCCACCGCGCCGATGTAGAGGAACGAGCCCCCGGCGATGGCCAGCACGGTGCCCTGGAGCGAGGGCAGATACCGGGTGCCCACCAGCACGGCCCCGGCGCCCACCGCGGCGGTGAGCTGCACCGCGCCCAGCGCGACGAGCGATTTGGCCCGGGACCAGCCCGCGGCGCGCAACAGCGCGTAGTCGCCCACCTCCTGCGGCAGCTCGTGGATGATGACGGCGAACGCGGTGGCGAAGCCCGCGTTGGGGGACACGAGGAAGGCGGCCGCCACGGCCGCGCCATCGCCGATGTTGTGCAGCGCATCCGACGCCAGCAGCGCTGTCGGCAGGACGGGCGCGCCGTGCGCATGCGTGTGCCCATGGGCATGGCCATGCACGTGTCCCGCCGCGGCTTCGGCCTGATGGTGGTGATGGCCCAACGCCCACTCCAGGAGGGCCAGTGCGACGAAGCTGCCAAAGGCCCACGTGAAGGCGGAGTCCCCGAGCGCGGACACCGCCTCCGGCAGCACCTCCAGGAAGACGGCGCACAGCAGGGTGCCGGCGGCGAAGGCCACCAGCGCGGGCAGCCGGCGCTGCAACCAGCGCTCGGACAGCACCCCGCCCGCGAGTCCCGCGACACCGTCCAGCCCGACGGCGATGAAGACGAGCAGGACGGTCTGGGAATCCATCAGGCCATCAGCCAGGCCAGCAGGGCCTGGGCACTGTCCACGTGGACGAAGTGCCCTGCGTCCGGGAGCAGGGCCACGGGGCAGCCAGCGGCCTCCAGGCGTTCGGCGGCGGCGTCCGGCACGTACCGGCTGCGTCCGCCCCGGATGCAGCGCAGGGGCGGGTGGACGGGGCGCTCCACGGCGGGCCAGAGGTCCTCGACGTTGACGCGCTTGTGCAGGCGCAAGAGGGCGTCGCGGTCGAAGCGCCAGCGCACGCCGTCACCGTCGGGCACCAGGTTCATGAGGAGCCAGTCGGACAGGCCTTCGGACAGGCCGCGTCCGGTGAGGTCCGCGCGCAGGACCCGGCGGTTGTCCGCGCGGGGTGGCGCCTGGAGGAGGATGTCCAGCACGTAGCCGCTCTCCGACAGGTCCAGGGGGACGGGCCCGGGGGCGATGTCCAGCAGGGTGACGCTGCCCACGCGGTCGGAGGCGTGGAGGCTCGCGGCCAGGGACACGCGGCCACCCAGCGAGTGGCCCACCCAGTCGATGGCGCCCGTGAAGCCCTGGGCGTCCAACGTGTCCACGACATCGCGGGCCAGCGTGGACAGGTCCGCGTCCGGAGGCAGGGCGGGGGATGCGCCATGGCCGGTGAGGTCGGGCAGGAGGATGCGGCGGCGCGGGTCGGCCTGCGTCCACGCGACCGCGAGCGAGCGCAGGTTGCGACCGCTGCCGAGGAAGCCATGCAGCAACACCGTGGGCACATCGCCCGTGCCGACCTGAAAACTTTCGAGCACCACGCCACCACCACCTTGTCCCGTGCCTTGACCCCGGGGCACGTCGTGCCGCTTCATACCGCGAACCCCCCTTCCGTCGAGGTGAACCCGGTGCCTTCCGTCTCCTTGTTGTTGCTGACGCTCGCCGCCAACCCCGCCGCGCCCGTCACCCCGGCCCCCGCCGACCCGAAGGTGGCGGTGGCCACGGTGCTGGACGACTGGCACCGCGCGGCGGCGGCGGCGAACGAGGCGCGCTACTTCGCGCTCTTCACGCCGGACGCGGTCTTCATGGGCACGGACGGGACGGAGCGCTGGACGGTGGACCAGTTCCGCGTGTGGTCGAAGCCGTTCTTCTCCAAGGGCAAGGCCTGGAGCTTCAAGTCGGTGTCTCGCAATGTCTTCCTGTCGAAGGACGGGCAGACGGCCTGGTTCGACGAAGCGTTGGACACGCCCAACCTGGGCCCGGCGCGCGGCAGCGGCGTGCTGGTGAAGGAGCCCGTCGGGTGGCGCATTGCCCAGTACAACCTCTCCGTCCCCATTCCCAATGACTTGATGGGCGAAGTCACCAACCGCGTCGCCACGTACACCAAGGCGAAGGCAGCCCAGGGCACCACCCCGGCGACGCCGCCCGCGCCGAAGGCGGCGCCCGCGCCGAAGCCCTGAGGGCCGGGCATGGATGCCATTGAATCCGTCGCGCAGGTCCATGCCCTCATCGCGGAGCGTGAAATCGCCGCGTCGATGCGGGCCTGTGCGCTCGCGCGGGCCTCGCTGGAGGGGGCGCGGGGCAATGCATTGCTCGCGCTTCAGGAAGCCATCGCGGACTCGCTGGACGCGATGCTGACCGAACTGGGCGAGCACGGCCTCCAGAACCAGGCGCTGTGGGAAGAGGCCGTGCCGGGCAATGTCGGCAACCTCGACGTCGCCGGGATGACCCGGGACTGCGCTGCCGCATGGCAGGAGGTGAAGCGCCTGCGTGCGGCCGGCTGTGAAAGCCAGGCGCTGATTTCACCGCATGTCGGTGGGTGGATGGACCCCATCGGTTCGCGGGACTGGCAGAACAAGCTGCGGCTGGCGGTGGCGCATCGCGACGCGAAATGGATCGACCGGGTCACCCGAAGTCTTCGCGACGACGAAGCGCCGGAATGACAGCGCGTCTGTCTGTCTTCACGGCTCGGCGCCAGTGATACAGGAAGGACGCGTCGGGAACGAAGCTGGGCATGTCCTGTCTCTGCAATTGCGTTCCGGCGAGGACCCCCAGGACCACGGACCCCCGTGGACCCATGAACCGCGCGCCCGCCGTCGCGAAGGCGAACGCGTCGGCCCTGGCCCGCACCGGTGAGACGGCGACCTCTCCCGTGAGCCCCCAGTGCTCCCCCATGCGCAGGAAGCAGCACCATCACGCCCCCCCATCTTGGTCAGAAGCCCAGGCGTAGAGGGGCTGGATCGTGAGGGAGAGGTTCGCGTCGGCCGTCCCATGGGTGTGGGTGCTGTAGGCGGCGCTACGGGCTCCAGCCCCGTGAGCCGCTCAAGCGTCATCGCCCATGTGGATGGCGACGTGGCCCCGGCTGGCGATTTGATTTGCACGTAATTCTTGGAATGCATGTTCATGTTTCGCGGTGGGAGCGCTCCTGTAGCCACCCGACCCAGGGTGTGTCTGGACCCAAATCCTATCCTCTCGGTGTGTGTTTGACATTTATCGATTCATCCCCGTATACGCCGCTCCGCGTAAATAAACTCACTTCTATTGAAATCCAGGTGATCGGTGATTTTGAAACTCGGAAGACTTTCCGCGGCACTCCTATGTCTTGTGGGGCCCCTTGCCTGTGATGGTGACAGGGCTTTGGAAGCGGAGGCTGGCGACTTCCTCGCCCAGGCGGAGGCCGCCCTCGACGGGGGCGGCGCGGTGGAACTGGAGTCGAACGTGCTGAAGGGCACGGTGCGCCTCACCAACGCGAACCCGCAGGTGCTGGCGATGCTGGCGACGGACGCTTGGCGCAATGGCTCCGGCACTGTTTCCGCGACGAGCAGCACGCCCACGGGGTTCGGCGCGAGCACCGGCTCGCTCGTGTCCGTCAGTCCCTCGGAGTACCGCTTCGAGATGCTGGTCGAAGCAGGAGCCCGGGGCGACCTGGGCGTTGTCTACACCGTCAATGCCACTCGCGGAAACTACAGCTTTCCCGGCCTGTCCGGGGTGACGGTCCAGCCCGTGGCGGCGCAGCCCGCGCCCACGGAGGTCACCCTCCAGAGCTGCATTGGCGTGGTCGAGTACCAGCTCGGAACGGATGCGACCTGCCAGACCCCCGCGACGGTCGCCGGGGTCTCGGTCTCCAACCTGTCCCTCCACGTCCCTTCCACGGGCCTGTACAGAAGCTACATCACCCCCGTCGCCCGGAGCGCCACGCTCATCTACCGCATCAACACGCCCACGGGGCCGGTGTTGACCGAGATCCCCGTGCAGGTCGCGGCTGGCTGCGATGAGGTCGTCCGCACGTGCATCCCCGTGACGACCCCGGTTCCTCCCGTGGTCGGCCATGCGACCGGGGCATTCGAGATCCACGATGCACGGGTCCTCTACTCCAAGAGCATGTCCTTCTCCGGACCCGACAGTCGAAGCCTGTCCCTGCCCGGACCCTGGTCCCCGGTGAGCAGTCCGGCCACCTGGTGGACGGTGCCCAACCTGCCCGTGGGGGCCTATGCGGTGGATGCCGCAGCGTACCTGGGAACGGGCCGGAACTTCACCGTGTACAACGCGCCCAGCCTCCCCAGCACCCTGTCCATCACGGAGGGACAGACGAGCTTGCTGACGCGGCAGGTGGGCGGGGTGACACGTCACGCTTATGACATGCACCCCGCGTATTTCTATGGCTCCGTCCAACTGGCGGATCCCTACATGCGGCAGCATCCGGGCGCGTGGAGCTCCCTGCAGGCGCTCTTCTTCGAGGCGGACCAGGACACCAACGGTGATGGGGTGCCCAACAACATCAGCATTTCCGCGAAGGGGACCTACCTCTCGGCCGTCGCCAACGGGGGACTCAGCTACACCGCCTTTCCCGGCACCTTCAATCCGAGCCTTGGCGAGCTGGCTTCCACCACGCCCTATGAGCAGGTGTTGCCGAGCCCCTACGATCTACCCACCACCTGGTCCCAGAACGGGCTCGTCTTGAACTTCTGGTCCGAACCGCTGATCAACAACGCCTTCACCACCCGACCGGGCCTGTACGACCCGGCGCGCTTCCGCTATGGCCTGCTCACGACCCGCTCGTCGGCGGTCAGCGCCTACAGCGTCGTCCTGAATCCCGAGCAGCGTTTCCGCATCGACCACGAATACTGCTTCAACGAAGTGCAGGTGGCGTACTCCGCCACCCTGGGGCGCTTCTTCAATCCCAGGGCCGATGTGTCCGGGAGTTTCAGCGGCATGGACTGGCGCAATCAGTCGGTGTCGTACGTGACGAGCGCCTTCTTCTATGGCACGCCCGCGGTCTGGAACTTCCCGAACCCCGCCACGTATGCGGAGACCAGCGGGCAGATCTCCCTGTCGCTCCCCCAGGGCACCTTCACCCTCAGGCCCAGTGCCTCCATGGTGAGTGATTCGGGCACGGTGAATACCGCCAGCTTCGCACCCATTGGCGTGACGCTGGGCTGCGGGCAGCGCATCAAGCTGGTGCCCCCGTTGGCGGTGAGCCTGGCCTCACTGGAAGGCTGCGCCACCTCGGATTCCAAGCAGGTCTCCGGGCAGGTGAAGAGCCGGCCCGCGGAAGTGGATCGGATTTGGTACCGCCTCAACGACGGCCCGGAAGTCACGCTCTGCACCAACTGCGGCTTCGACCCGACCTTCGCCTTCACCGTGCCGTTGCAGACCTGCGACAACAGCATCCAGGTCTTCGCCTACACGGAAGGGATGAGCGAGCCGGCCAGCGCCGTCGAACAGCTCGTCTGGGACGATGCGGCGGACGGCCCGAGCTGCCCCGGCTCCTTCTGCGTCAACCGGCCGCCGGTGGCCCGCTGCCGCAACCTGACGGTGGCCGCGAATGGGACGTGCGGCGGGTGGGCGTCGGTGAATGACGGCTCCTACGACCCGGACACGGGCGACACCGTGGAGTGTGTGCAGACTCCGGCCCCGCAGTACCCGCTGGGCTCGCACCCGGCGACGCTGACGTGCACGGACAGCACGGGCCTGAGCTCCTCGTGTGAAGGCACGGTGACGGTCCGGGATGAAACGCCGCCGCAGCTTGCATGTGCACCCGTTCCGGAGCAGGAGTGCAGCGCGGGCGGTGCGACGGTCAACCTCGCGACGACGGCCACGGACACCTGCAGCACGGTGACGACCACCTGCACCCCGGTGTCCGGCGGCATCTTCCCTCCGGGGACCACCACCGCCACCTGCACCGCCACCGACGGCGCCGGCAATGGCGTCAGTTGCACCGTGCCGGTGACGGTGCGTGACACGCACCCGCCCACCATCACGTGCCCGGCGCCCATCCGCATTGAGCGCACGGGGCCGGATGGCGCCACGGTGACGCCGGGCGTGGCCACCGCGAGCGATACCTGTGCGCCGCCCCAGGTGACGGGCCCGGCCGCGGGCACGTACCCGGTGGGCACCACGACGGTGACGTACACGGCCACCGACGTCGGAGGACATCAGGCCAGCTGCACGTCCACCATCCAGGTGACGGACAGCCAGTTCACGGACCCGCCGAACGTGACGATGTGCAACCTGCCGCGCTACACGCGGGAGACGACGCTGATGGCGTGCGGCTGGACGACGCCCCAGCCCAATGCCGCGCCCGTCGCCTCCGCCTCCTTCCGGGTGGATGGAGGGGCGGCCATCCCGGTGACGCCGGACCTGAGCGGAGGCTTCGTCATCACCTGGCTGCCGCTGGCGGAAGGCACCCACGTCATCGAACTGACCGCCATCGACACGCGAGGGGCCACCACCCACAAGCAAATGACGGTGACGGTGGACCTCACGCCGCCCGTGCTCACCCTCCTCTCGCCGCTGCCGGATGTGTCGCTCGCGAGCCCGGTGGTGACCGTGACGTCCTCCGTCCAGGACGTCTCCCCCACGACGGTGACGACCCAGTGGCTCCAGACGAGCACGGTGGACAGTGGCACGGGGCAGGTCAACCACACGGTGGATCTGTTCAACCGGGGCTTCGTGCCACTGATGGTGACGGCCACGGACGCCGCAGGCAACACCACGCAGCTCCTGACGCAGGTCTTCATCGAGCCGGCTCCGCCTGCCGTGCTCGCGCAGGGGCCGTCCGCGAGCGCCCGGTAGTCTTCAGGGCAACCCCGGGCGGAGCAGGGTGCACGTCTGCTCCGTCCGGGCCTCCGGCTCAGCGCCAGTGAAACAGGAACGAGCCCCCGGGAAGCACGGAGGGCTTGTCCGTGTCCTTCCATTGCTGCTCGGCGAGGAGCCCCAGGTCCAGGGACCAATGCTGTCCCATGAACCGCGCCCCCGCCGTCGCGAAGCCGAACGCGCCGCTGATGCCATTGATTGGTGAGAGGGCGACCTCCCCCGCGAGGCCCCAGTGCTCCCCCAGCCGGACGAAGCCCCCCAGCATGGGCAGCACCATCACGCTCCCCGAGTGGAAGCTTCCCCAGGCGACGAAGGGTTGGACCGTGAGCGACACGTGGGCGTCGCCCGTCCCATAGGTGAGGATGCCGTAGGCCCCGACGGCATTGATGGTGTCCAACAGGTAGAGGTCGGTGTCGAAGCTGCCGCCCTGCACCCCGAACGCCAGATGCAGCTTGTCGCTCAAGGGCCGCGAGACCTTGAGACCCGCCATCAGGCTGAAGGGGATGTCGCTGAAGAGCCGGGCCATCGCGTAGACGGGGAAGGCCGACGCCACGCTCAAGGACACGCGCTCGCTCAGGCCCACCTCCGCGACGGTGGCGAACACCGCCTGCTGTCCGAAGAGGCCCTCTCCCGCATGCAGCGGGAGCGCGGTCGAACCCAGCAAGCCGCGCGTGCGGGTGGGGTTCTCGAACCAGCCCCTGTCCGACGAGGTCTGGGGTGCGTCTTCGACCGGCTCCCCGGCGCCGGCCGATGCGCCGGGAAGGACCAGCCACAACAGCATCAGCCAACTGAAACGCGGCATCGTCACTTCCCCCTCATGGTGGCGCGCTCCATAGGCAACACCCATGCCAGAAGGGGCTCTCCGAGCTGAAGACGGAGCCTTCGCTCCGCCGCGCTCCCATGGCTCCGGACACGTGCGTCATGGCACCACGAATTCACGAGTGCCCTGTCGTATCCCCCGAACGCACGGAGGCGCCGGGGAAACGCTCAGACCGCGGTCCAACCGCCGTCGATGTCGATGACCTGTCCGGTGGCGTAGGAGCACGTCGCGAGGAAGTAGGCCGCGTCCGCCATATCGCGCACGGTGCCCGGACGCTTGAGCGGGATGTTGCTCACGAGCGAGTCCATGAACGCGCCCAGTTGCTCGGGCGGAACGCCCCAGTCGATGGCCGTGTCGCGTGTCAGTCCCGGAGACAGGACGTTGACGCGGATGCCCTTGGGCGCGAGTTCGACCGAAAGCGAGCGGCCCATGGCGTTGACCGCGCCGCACAGGCCCGCGCCTCCGGAGTAGTTCACCAGGGCGGCGTGTCCGGCGATGCCGGAGCAGAGGATGATGGCGCTGCCCGCGGCCATCTTCGGCACCGCGTAATGGCAGGCGGAGAGCTGGCCGAAGAACCGGTCGCTGAAGAGGTCCCTCCACGCCTTCGAAGGCACGGTCTCCACCGCTCCGAACACGGCGCCCCCGGCGCACGTCACCAACAGGTCCACGCGCGGCACGGAATCAATGAGCCGCTTCACCTGCGCGTCGTCGCCCACGTCCGTGACCACCCCCCGGACGCCATGCCCCAACTGCGCCGCCGCGTCCTCCAGACGTTGCTGGCGGCGTCCGGCGATGACCACCTCCGCGCCTTCGTTCGCGAAGCGCTCCGCGATCGCCAGACCGATTCCCGTGCCACCGCCCGTGATGACCGCGATCTTCCCGTCCAATGCTCCCACCGCTGCCTCCTGTGAAAGGAAAACACTGACAGCAAAGCACGACAGTCCCAGCGGACACAGCGGGTTTGCCTTCACCCCGGCGCAATCCCAGGCGTCGCACGGCATGCGGGATGCAATCACTGTCCCATGCAGTGCCCCCCTCTCCACGGAGCAACGCTCATGGCCATGCGATGGAAGAACCGCGGTTCAATCGTTCGTAACGCACTCGGACTCGGACTGGGAGTCGGAATCCTGCTCGCCGCGACGCCGGGCATCGCCAGCGACGCGAAGGGCGAGGGCTGCGCGTGGTTCTCCGGCATCGAGCACTGCCCGCTGGAGGCCTCGGAGCTGTACGCCACGGACAAGGGGCTCGTGGTCAAGAGCACGGATGGCAAGCAGAGTGGCGTGAGCATCGACCTGAAGGACGCCTCGGGTTGGGATGCCTGGCTGAGCCCGCTGGAGCCGGACTGGGACAGCCAGATGGTGCTGACCTTCACCGGGACCCAGCCGGACGGGGCCCCGGAGCTGCTCGAGCGGGTGATCGTCGCGCGCTCCAAGGAGGAGGACCTGGGCGCCCTCTACGTGGACCCCTCGGTCCACGGTGCATCCACCTACACCGTGAGGGGCTACAACGGCGGGAAGCTGGCCTTCGAACGCTTCGGTGTGAAGCCCGTCCAGGAGAACCTCGCGGGTCCGGGCGGTAGCGCGCAGGCCTCCCGGCTGGTGGCCTTCCCCGGCAAGTTCAGCAGCGGCCACAGTGTCATCGAGGGCCCCAATGGGGAGACGTGCACGCCGGGCCTGGATTTTCCGAACCCCCGCCCCGTCCGCTTCCCCGACCGCACCTTCTCGGTCGCGGTGGACCTCGTCACCGTCCAGCCCGAGGGCGTCGCGCTCAAGTCCCGCACGCTGCGTGAAGTGACCCTCCAGGGTGTCGGCCTGGAGAGCTTCACCCTCCAGAAGGAAGTGCGCACGCCCTGATGTCTGTCATGGTGCCGGATTCAGGGCCTTCCGCATGTAGCGGGATGCGCTACGAATCCGGCGCTGTGTGTGGCCATTCCTGTCACAGCCTGCCGGCCCCGGAAGCGGCTTCGTCTGGGGCGGGCTCCTGAGCTGCGATTGGCACCTGGGATGCACCGGTCACGAAACGACGAGTGGCGTTCCCGTGTCCCCCACGGGAACGCCTTTCCCTCCTCGTCATTTCCCAGAAGGTGCCCCCATGACTCGAAAGTTCGTCCAGGCTTTCTCCCTTGTCGCGGCGCTGGTCCTGACCTCCACCACGGCGGTCGCGGGTGAGCGACTGGCGGCGTACCTGCCGCGCCTCGACGCCCCGAAGGCTCCCACGCTGGAGTGCACGGACCCCCGGGCCCAGTTGCATGAAGCGGCCAAGAAGGCCGGCGTGGACATCAACCCGGAAGAGACCGTCACCGTGTCGAAGGACGGCCTGACGTTCGCAGGCAGCAGCATCGCCGGCTTCGAGCAGGTCCCCGCCTCCGCGCTGCCCGAAGGCGTGGACTTCGGCTTCACCTTCCTGGACGCGCCGCAGGCGGGCATCCCCGCCGGCTACTACAAGCTGCGCGCGCGTGCGGCCGCCGAGGACATCCAGGTGGGCGAGTACCGCGGCGAGGTGGACGTCATCGACGCGTCCGGCAAGGCCGTGGCCCGTCTGCCCGCGACGATGCAGACCTCCTCCGTGGAAGTGCCGAAGCCGCTGCCCTTCGCGCGCACCACGGTGGACGCGCAGTTCCGGCAGACGAACTTCATCGGTGGGCGGCCTGATCAGCTCTCCCGCTACCACCACACGCTGATCATCATCTACCACTGCCCCAACGGCACGACGTTCATCATCTTCCTCGACTACTGGGATTGGTACTGAGCCGCCCGTCGTGGACCGTCTGAATGAGTGAACCCCGGCCCCGGAAGCGCGAATCCCACGCGCCTTCGGGGCCGAGGTGTTTCCAGTCCCGTCACATCACGGCTCCGGTTTCAACAGCTCGCGCAGGCGCGCGGACTTGTCCGCGCTCCATCCCTCCGGCCGCAGCAGCGCGACCCAGCCATCCACGTGCTCGCCGGTGTACACGTGGCCGTAGCCCGGAGGCACCTTCATGCCCAGGGGCAGGTCGGCCGTCACCTGCCAGAACGTGACGAAGGGGATCCACACCATCGCGCCCAGCACGTCCGGGCCCCGGGGCTCGCGCAGCCAGTCCGGCCGCTTCACCATGAGACCGGGGCTCCACCAGATGATGGGGTCGGAAGGGTGGAGGAGGTACAGCACCCGGGAGGGGCCCCACGGTGTGTCCGCCGGTGGGATGGCCTCGCCCGGCCGCCGGCTGAAGCGCACGGTGCGGCCGTCGCGGTAGACGGGCTCCACCTCCGGGCTGCCAGCGTCTCGGTGGTCGGTGAACTCGCGAAACAGCGTGTTGAAGTGGGGCGGTCCCACGAACAGCGCCCCGTCGGTGCGGTTGGCCAGGTCGCGCTCGCCGCTGAACGCCGTCTCCCCGCCGTAGGAGCCCAGGCTCTCGCCGAACACCCTCAGTTGTGGACGCTGGCCTTCGGGAAGCCTGGACCAGCGCTCGTACACCGCATCGAAGAGCGCGCGGCCCTCCTCGCGCGCCTTCTTCTGGTCCACCAGCACGGAGAGCCACGACCACAGGTGTGAGTACTGCGTGGCGACAATGGCGGAGTCACCCGCCGTCACATACTCGAAGGCGCTCGCGGCCTCGGGCACCACCCAACCGCTGCCCGTGGTGGTGACGACCAGCAGGTGCGCGCGCTGGAAGCCGCCGGTTCGTTCCAGCTCCCGTACCGCCAGCTCGGCGCGGCCCTCCGCATCCTCCGCGGACGCATGGCCCGCGTACACGCGGATGGGCTCCTTCGCATCCGCGCCGCTGAACGCGGAGAGCTCGTCCACGGTGGGGCCGCGTCCCACGAAGTTGCGTCCCTCCCGTCCCAATGACTCCCACTCCACCAGCGAACCAGGACCGCCGGAGCGCAGCGCGGTGCGGGGAACGACGACGCCCTCGTCGGTCGTCGTGTCCTGCAAGGCCAGGGTGCGGTCCGCCATGGAGATGAGGCCGTCCTTCATCAGGCCGCTGGCCACCAGGAACGTGAGGGCCACCACCGCCAGGACACTCATCGCCTGGGCAGCGCGAGGCCCGATGTGGCGCGACAGTCGCGTGGCCAGCCCGCGATACCCCGCGCGCAGGCCCCGACCCACGAAGAGCAGCAGGAAGAACACGACCGCCGCGATGAGGGGCGCGAACAGGTAGCCCACGCCGCCTGGATGGGACATCCCCATGAGCTCCCGGAGGTGCCTTTGCCATTGCCAGCCCAGCAACAGCGCGGCAACCAGCGCCACGCCGCCCGCCACGAAGAAGCCCTGCCACGCGCGACGGCGCGGTGTCCTCGCGGGACGATCGGCGAACTCGCGCCACAGCCAGGCGCCCATCACCCCCAGCCCGTAACCGATGGCCGCGCTGACACCGCTGACGAAGCCCTGGAAGGGCCCGGTGCGCGGCAGCAGGGAAGGGGTAAAGGACAGACATGCGAAGAGGAGCGCGACCCATGCGCCCGGTAGCGTGCCGTGGAGCCACCGGGGCGCGGCGCGAGTGCCCTGCCAGACACCCCGTGCCGGTGCCATCCGCGCATCGCGGGTGAGAAGGCGCTCCATGCGAACCCCCGAAGGAGAATCTCCGCGCCCGGGTGCCTGCTCCGCCCCCAAGGCGCACACCAGAGGGTAGGACCTCGGTCCACGCACGGCAGCGGACGCTCGGCACGCTCGCAGGCCGGTGCGGGCCTGGGTGCCCCGCGGGGCCGGGCAGGGAAGCCTCCTCCGGGCCGTCTCTTGAAGCCTCCTGAGCGCCTCCCAGATTCCCTTCATGGAACTCCTGGTGGTCCCCCTCCAACCCCGCTTCGAACAGCTCCTCAGGGAACAGTTGCGTCGGCTGGCGACGACGATGACGCGCGAGCAGTTGGTCCAGCTCCGGTTGGAGCAACTGTATGACTGGGAGAAGGTGGAGGACCCCGTCACGCGCCGCTTCTTCCGTGCTTCCACCCTGGTGTGGACCCCTGAGGAATTGAAGGCACTCGTCGAGGCCACCCTGAGTGCGTACCTGCCCGAAGACGGACGGGAGGGGGTCCACTGATGGGCTATCCCAACCTCGGCAACTACGCGGACATGCTCCACCTGGACCCGGAGTTCGACCCCAACGCCCTGCCAGGCGACGGCACGTCCATCGACCTGTTCGACTTCGGCGACCCCTACGCGCCCACCAGCCCGGAGGACCAGGCACGGCTGGATTTCGAACGGATGCTCCAACTGCTGCTCGATGAAGCAGGCAGCATGTAGCGAGGAAGTCCCCCATGCCCATGCCCCCTGCATACGAACGGCTGGAAGCCATCGAGGACCTGCTGGAGGAGCACCGCCTGCTCATCCACGAACAGCTCGCGACGCTCTCCTGGCAGGAGGTGGCGCTGGTCTTCCAGGCCGAACAGGCCGCGAAGGCGAAGACCCCGTCGGAGAAGGAGGCGGCGCCACGGGTCTCCCTGGCGCTGGCGGCGTACCAGGACTTCACGCGCCGGTTGCTCCTCACCTACCGCCACTATGAGCAGGGATTGCGGGAGCGGCTGGCGGCCCTGACCCCGGAGGCGCCATGAACTTCGAGGCCTTTCCCGTGTCTGAAGGCATGCTGCTCCACGACGGGGACTATGCGCCCTTCGCGGCGAGCTGGTTCGCGCTGGCGCGCAAGCGGCTCTGGGTGTCTGTCTTCATCATCGACACGCGGGTGTTGAAGGATCCGCTGCGGTCGGTGCGGGGCCTGGTGGAGCAACTGGCCCAGGCGCGGTGGCGCAACGTGGACGTGCGGGTGCTGGTGGGGGTGTCGGACACGCCGGAGGTCCACATCGCCAACACCACCTCCGCGCTCTACATGCGGGAGCTGGGCCTGCCGGTGCGGCTCTTCCACTCCGAACGTCACGTGAGCACCCACAGCAAGTTCGTCATCGTGGATGACCGGGTGTTGCTGGGCAGTCACAACTGGACGCACTCCGCCTTCCACGTGAGCCATGAGGATTCCCTGGCGGTGAACTCGCCGCAGCTCGCGATGGGGCTGGGGCGGGACTTCGATCGGCTCTGGGCCGAGGGCGCGCGGAAATCGGAGGCAGCCCATGCGTCCTGAGTGGTTCGTGCCAATGGTGCGTGGCTGGTCGGAGCAGGTGCGGTGGGAGCCGGGCGAGCTGGAGCGGGCCACCGGGCTGCTGGTGGAGCTCAGCCGCGCGCAGGGCGGGGAGCTTGTCTTGGATGAGGCGCCCGGCGAGGACGTCGCGCGCCAGTTCGCCCTGCGCCGCGCCCGGGAGGTGCTGCAACGGCGGATGAACCGTTACGTCCGTGCGCTGGAGGCAGGTGCCGCGTCCGCCCGCTACAGCAGGCCCGTGCGCGAGGAGGCCGACACGCCGGCGCTGCCCTTCGTGACTCCGCATGAGTGGGTGGACGTCCTGGAGGTGAACGCGGCCAGCGCGGAGGAACTGGAAGGACTGCCGGGGCTCGGGCGGGTGCTGGCGGAGCGCATCGTGCGCTACCGCCGAGCGCATGGCCCCTTCCTCACGCTGGAGTCCCTGCTGCGGGTGGAGGGCCTGGGCGTGAAGGGGCTGGAGCAGCTTCGCGGGCGGATCCTCCTGGAGGAGCGTCCGCCGGTGTTCCGGAGCGAGGCGCTGGAGGCGTTCATCCAGGAGCCCTCCTTCGCCCGGTACGTGCAATGGGTGGCCGCCAGCGGAGGCTCGTTCATGTGGCGCCACGCGCGGGGACAGGGCCCGGTGGCGCAGGTGCTGATGGAGCTGGAAGAGGCCCTGCGGGATGCGCGGGAGCATCCCTATGGAGTGGCAAGGCGTCTGGGGGCCACGCGGGCGAGCGTGGCGCGGACCGAACAGGAGCGGCTGGAGCAGGCCCGCGTCCACGCCGAGGAAGCCTCCGGCGCGGTCCGGACGGGTGTGCTGTTGAGGCACGGCCAGTACCCGGAGTTCGTGGAGCAACTGCTCTCAGGGGCGGCGCGCTCCGTGCGGGTCGTCCTCTTCTTCTTCCGGTACGTGGATGCGAAATACCCCACGCATGGCCTGTTGCAACAGCTCATCGCGGCGCATGAGCGCGGCGTGGACGTCAAGGTCATCCTGGACCAGGACGCGAAGGGGGATGTCTATCATTCCCGCATCATCAACCAGCCGGCCTTCCAGGCACTGACGGCCCGGAAGGTGCCGGTGCGCTACGATACTGTGAGCCGGCTCACGCACTCCAAGCTGGTGCTGGTGGATGACAGGCACCTGGTGATGGGCAGCCACAACTGGACGTTGAGCTCGTTCACCCGCTACGACGAGGCGAGCCTGTACCTGGACTCGGAGCCGCTGGGCGCGCGGCTCGAAGAGCGCTTCCGGGCGCTGTGGACGGAGAAGGCGGAGCGGGAAGCCGCTGTCTCCCCCATGGCCGCTGAGTCCGCGGTGGCTGAACCCTGAAGCCACTTCCGGCGCAAGGATGCCAGCGGTGTTTGAAATCGATTGCGTCCGCGTCTACGCGCTGCCCTGAGCGGCGGGTCGCCCACCCTTAGGCTCCGGCCGCCGCCGCGAGCGTTGGCAGGGCCCCTGGGATGCACGCAGGCCCTCCGCCGGAGTAGACACGGGGGATGTCCGCCCTGCTCGACAGCGGCGTGCGCCGGGGCGCCGAGGTGCGCTGCCCCGGATGCACCCGCTTCATCCCGACCGACGTCGCCTGCCCGCACTGCCTCTGTGGCCCTGTCCCGCCGGAGCGCTACGGCGCCGCGCGGGAGCTGTTGAAGTCCGGGGTGGACCGCTTCGCCCTGGCCTCCCGCACCGCCGCGCTGGAGCCTTCCCAGGTGGAGGTCCTGGCGGCCCGCTACGCGCGGCAGTGGGGCGTGGCGCTGTGGCTCATCGAGGACGCGCGGCGCATCGAGTCCCGGTTGCTGCAACGCGGCTTCGCGCGCGACATGGAGGACTCCTGGGCGGCCCAACTGCCCACGGACGAAGCCCTCCTCGCCGAACGCATCGCGCCCTTCAGCCCCCTGCCGGATTCGCTGGCGTACCTGTCGAGCAAGGCGCCGGACGCGGACCTGAGCAACATGGCGTCGCTCGCGTGGGTGCACGAAGGCACGTTCTCGGAGGACGCGCGCTCCACGGTGCGCTACCTGCTGCACCAGGACGGACGCGTGGCGGTGGAGGCGATGCTGGCCCTGACGCGCTGGCGCAACGCCTTCCCCCTCCGGCTGACCCCCGAGGAGCGCGAGCGGATCCGCGTGCTGGCCCTGGGCGTGCTGGACGTGCCCGACATCGGCGCGCGCGCCGCGGTCGCCTGGACGCGCGTGTCCCGGGACGCGCCCCCCGCCGCCGTGTTGGCCGCGCTGCACCAGGGCCTGTACGGCAGCGACCTGGACGTGCGCTTCGAATGCGCGCTGAGCCTGCGGGACGAGGTGGAGGTGGCGCAGGCGCTGGACTCGCCCGACGCGGACACCGTCACCTTCGTCCGGCGCATGCTGAGCGCGTGGGGCTCCGCGCTGCTCTTCCCCCGGCTGAAGCGCGAAGGCGATGAGCGCTTCGTGCAGGACGTGCTGAGAGACCTGCCCTTCCCTCCGCCCGAAGGGGCCCTGGAGGCGCTGCTCACCGTGTCCGTGCGCACCGTCGGCTCGCTCGCGGACGAGCTGCTGGGCTTCGCGAAGCGGCAGTCCTTCCACGCCTGGGGACTGGAGAACCAGCGGCGCTGGGCCCGCTGGGCGCGCTCGGTGCTGCGCGACCTGCCCGCGGAGACCGCGCTGCACTTCTTCGGCTGGGCCGCCACCCCGGGCGACAACGCCGAAGCTCCCGAGGAGGAGGAGACGGAGGCGATGTGGAGCTTCCTGGAGGAGACGGTGCATGCGATTGACCGGGGCATGGAGAAGGACCGCATCGCCTGCTTCAAGGACTTCCTCTTCGTGCACTTCCTCCACCACGCGGGGGTGGACGAACAGCGGCGGCTGAACGACTGGGCCCGCGACCCGCACAGCGGTGAGGCCCTGCTGGAAGCCCTGGTGATGTTCCCCTCGCGTCGCGAGCAGGCGCGCCTTCCCGCCTCCGGAGTCGAACACGCGGCCCGGCTGTTGATGGCGGTCTGGGAGGGCCCCGGCCAGCACCTGCTGGTGGCGCCCATGTCCCGTGTGGCGCGGCAGTGGAGCGCGTACTCCGGACGCGAGGTCCTGGTGGACGCCGTCTGGCAGCGCTTCCAATCCCATCCCTCCGAACGGAGCCTGCTGCTCGCCGCCTTCGCGAGCTGGCGCGACCGCCTGTGGGAGAAGCAGCGCGAGGCGGAGCCCGACGCCCTGGTGCGCTTCCAGATGTGGTGGCGCCTGGACCCCGTGGGCCTCTATCCCCACGCGGAGCCTCTGCTGGACGGTGCACCGCTGGAAGTCCTGCCCGCCAGGTTGCGAGCCCTCTGGGCGGCGGCGGAGGAGATCGTGGGCACGCGCCCGCGCACCGCGTCCCTCTCCGTCTCCAAGGGGGCCTGGGCGCTCTTGCGCGCGGTGGAGTCCGACGACCCCCGTTACATCCAGGAGATGGAGGCGGAACTGGCGTACTTCGAGTCGCGCCTGCCCGCCTTCGAGCAGCGCGTGCGCACCACGCCTTCGCCGCCGGAGGAGTCCAACATCCACCGCGACTTCCTGGACGACACGCTCAATGCGCTGCGGATGATGCGCGAGCGCCGGGACCGCCGCCGCGCGCACGAGGAGCGCGAGCGCGAGCGTGAAATCGAACGGCAGGTGGCGGAGTCCCGCCGCCGCGACCAGCAGCGTCGGGCCGAGGAAGCCCGCGTCGCCGCCGAAGCGCTGGAGGCCGCCCGGCTCGTCGAACACGCACAGCAGCAGGCCCGGGCCCTGTCGGACGCCCGGCGCCTCATGACGGACCTCCAGCCCCAGGTGCCCGCGCGTCCCCTGGACCGGGAGGTGCTCTTCCCGGGCTCGGCGCTGCCCACGCTCCTGCACTATGCGCGGATGCTCAAGGCGCTGCAGGGGGGCGCGGACGTGATGAAGCTCTTCGAGGTCGTGGGACTGACGCCCACCGCCTGGGCCACGCAGGCGAACGCGTGGGGCCAGATGATGGTGGGCCGGCCGGAGCTGGCCATCCGCTTCTCCGAACTGCTGCAGGCGCCCTGGGCGTGAGCCGGGCGCCCGTGGAAGTCCGTGCCCCGCGTTACTGCGCGGTGGCGCCGCCGTCGAGGATGACCTCGGCGCCGGTCATCAGCTTGGACTCATCCGACGCGAGGTAGAGCACCGCGTTCGCCACGTCGTCGGGCTCACCGAAGCTGCCCAGGGGGATGCCCTTGAGCATGCGCGCGCGCGTCTTCTCCGCCTGTCCTCCGGCCTGGGCCAGCGCCTCCACCATGGCGGTCTCCACATAGCCCGGGTGCACGGAGTTGCACCGGATGCCGTAGCCCTTGGCCGCGCAGTGCAGCGCCACGGACTTGGACAACAGGCGCACGCCGCCCTTGCTGGAGCTGTACGCGGGGAACTGCCCCACGCCCACGATGCCGGCGATGGAGGAGATGTTGATGATGGAGCCCTTCGCGTTGCTCTTGCGCATCGCGGCGATGCCGTGCTTGCAGCCCAGGAAGACGCCGTCCAGGTTGACCGCGTGCACCAGCCGCCACTCGTCCAGCGACATGGTCTCGATGTCCTTCACGATGCCCATGCCCGCGTTGTTCACCAGCACGTCCAGCCGGCCGAACTTCTCCAGCGTGCGCGCCATCGCGTTCTCCCACTGGGACTCCTGGGTGACGTCCAGCGCGACGAAGAATCCCGCGTCGCCCAGCTCCTGGGCCACCGCGCGCGCTTCGTCTTCGCGCCGGTCGGTCACCACCACCTTCGCGCCCTCGCGCGCGAGCATCCGCGCGGACGCGGCGCCCAGGCCTCCCGCGCCGCCGGTCACCAGTACCACCTTGCCTTCGACTCGCTTCATGGTCGTTGCTCCTTCAATGCCGTGGGGGCGGCCCTGCGAGACTTCAAGCCGCGGGGTTGGGGGTGAGGATGATCTTCCCGTTGCGGCCCGGCTCCTGGGCGCGCTTCACCGCGTCGTGGATGCGCTCCAGCGGGAAGGTGCCATCCACGGGCGCCTGCAACGTGCCCACGGACATCAGCTCCGCGAGCCGCGCGAAGGTGGCGTTCTGCTCCTCGCGCGGGGCGTTGCGCATCCAGCGCACCAGCCAGAAGCCGCGCAGGGTGACGTCCTTGAAGATGGTGGCCGCAGCGGACAGCTTGGGGCCCTTGCCGCTCATCGCGCCGTAGTTCACCAGCACGCCGCCGGTGGAAAGACAGTCGCCCAGCCGTCGGGACGACTCCCCACCCACCGCGTCGATGCCCAGTCGCACCTTCGCGCCGCCCGTCGCGTCGCGCACCTGCTTGGGCAGCTCATCCGTGTCCAGCAGCACCACGTCCGCGCCCTGGCCCTTGAGCTCGTCGGCCAGGTCCTGGCGGCGCACCACGTTGACGGTCTTCAATCCCATCACCTGCGCCAGGGTGATGAGGTAGCGGCCCACGGCGGAGTTGGCGGCGTTCTGCACCACCCACTCCCCGGGCTGGAGCGTCACGAACTGGCGCAGCATCAGGTACGCGGTGGGCGGATTGACCATCAGCATGCTCGCCTGGAGCAGGTCCAAACCCGGCGGCACGGGCAACAGTTGCGCTGCGGGCGCGGTGAGGTGGGTGCGCCAGGTGCCCGCGCCCAGCGGCAGGAACACCAGGTCCCCCACCGCCACGGCGTCGGAGCCCACCACCTCCACCACGCGGCCCACGCCTTCGTTGCCCGGGGTGGCGGGCAGCTTGGGCAGCACGCCGTATTCACCGGAGAGGGTGAGCAGGTCAGAGGGGTTGATGGGCGTGGCCAGGACGGCCAGCCGCGCCTCGCCGGGTTGGAGCGGCGCGGGGGATTCCTCCACCACCTGGGCGACGTCCGTGGGCGGACCGAAGGCCGAGAAGCGCACTGCTTTCATTGCATGCTCCCGCGTGAGGCCTGACTGAAGGCGGCGCCACCCTAACCGCCTTCGGTCCTGCTGCCGAGCGTGCAAAGCAGGCCCACTCGCGGTGCGCGCCGGCCGTTGCATTGATCCACCGAGGCTTCATTCCGGCCCCGCGGGGGCGCGGGTCTGTCTACCCCCGAACGCGGGCTGGGGGAGGCTGGCGACCGTCGACAGTTGGCCCTCGCCACGGCGGCAGGGGCTGCACAGCTTCAGAAATGGACCCCTCGGTGGGGCGCGTGGGGATGGGCGAGGAGGGCGAGTGTGAACAACGTGCACCACGAAGGGGCCCTGGCCGGGCCGTTGGCGGCGGTCCCCGGAGGGCGGGCAACCGAACCGGGCGTCTGGAAGCGCAGGCTGCTGACGGTGCTCAAGCCCGTCTTCGCGCTCGGCGGCCTGGGCATGCTGACGGCGATGGTGAACAAGGCGGGCGCCCACGAGCTGAAGGCGACGCTCCTGGCCGCGCTTCCGCTGCTCCCCTGGGTGGTGCTCATCGAACTGGGACGGCAGGGCTGTGACGCGACGGCGACGCGTCTGTCCTACGGTGCCCGCGCGGGCCAGGTGCCGCTGTCGGTGTTGGTGCGAGCGCAACTGATTGGCACGGCGGTGTCGAGCATGGCGCCCGCGGGCCGCGCGGCGGCGGAGGCGACGAAGGCGACGCTGCTCACGCCGTACGCGGGGGCGGCGGCGGCGACGGCGGCGGCGGCCACGTCCCAGTCCGCGTCGCTGGGGGCCGGAGGGCTCATCTCCTTTCCGTGCGCGGTGGCGTCCTACCTGATGACGGGCTGGTCCGCGTTCACGGTGGCGATGGTGGTGCACGGCTTCGTGCTGCTGCTGGCGTCCCTGGGTGTGCGTGCGGGCCTGCGCGCGAAGCGGCTGGGTGCGTGGATGCGGCGCCGGTGCGGGAAGTGGGGCGAGCACGCGGAGTCGTTCCAGGCGTCGCTGTGCGCCGGAGGGCTGTGCCCGTGGCGGCCGATGCTGGCGTTCCTGGGCAGCCGCGTGTTGCAGGTGATGCAGTACGCGGTGCTGGCGCACGCGGTGGGCATCGACGCGACGGTGTTGCAGGCGCTCTTCACCCAGGGGCTCTACCTGGTGGCGCTGGCGATGGGCTCGCTGGTGCCGGGGCAGGTGGGCGTGACGGACAGCGTGTTCTCACTGGCGGCGGGCGCGATGGGGACCTCCGCGGCGAAGGCGATGTCCATCGCGGTGCTCGCGCACACGGTGCAGGCGGTGTTCGTGCTGGTGGGGGCCCTCACGCCGCTGGTGTGGCGGACCCGCAAGGTGACGGCGGCGCAGGGGGTAGCGCCGGCCGTCCCCGCGCCGGCGTGACCCTTGGAGCCCCGCACCTCGTGCTTCGAATCCCAGGCTCCGTCAGGGACCCGTGAAGAGAGTCGAGCCGTGCATGAAGTTGAAACGTCTCTCGAAGTTCGCCGCGGCGTTCACCGTCCCAGGAGCGGAGTTCTCGTTGTAGACAATCGTGCCGGGGGAGCCGTCCGCCGGCCGCCTGACGATGACGTCGACGAACAGCTCATCCGTCAGGCTGGACCTGGCGTAGAGGTTTCCTGCCGCATCCAGGACACCTCCCCCATTCTGGCTGACGTTCTCCGGGTGCGCGCCGTAGGTCCCCACGCGCTCTGAAACGCCGGCATTGTCGACATGCCACAGCTCCTGGACGCCAGAGGTCGGGCGCATGGCCAACAGGAAGCCCGTCGGGTGTGCGCGCGTATCGATGGTGTCCAACTGGTTGCCCGGCAGCCCCGTGATGCGGATGGCTGTCTGATCGGGAGTGAGCACGATCAGGTCGTAGCCGCTTCCGACGGCGAGCATGTGGCCCGAGGCGTTCCACGAGAGCACCTGATGCCCGGTCGCCACGACCCCTCCCTCGAGTCTGTGATACGTGAGGCCGTCTCCGCTACACGAATAGGCAATGGCGCCGGTGCCCGCCTGCATGATGAAATTCCAGACGTCCTGGGTGGCGCCGCATTCCGGCGCCGGTAGCCGGGTATCGTTCTTGGGGCCGTCCGAGGGATACGAGCGGGTCTTGTCCTTGAGCGGGAAGGTGTCCGGAACGAAGATCTTCACCCGAGCCGGGTTTCCGTCCCCTTCGCGGTAGTAGACGCGCCCGCTGGGTGAGACGAACGCGTTGCTATCCCCGTGGGTGTAGCACCCGAAGCCTGCCTGCACGCGCGTGGGCGTCATGACGCTGGAGATCGCGTCAGCGCCACAGAAGCCCTCGTCGAGCGTGCCCCAGAGGAGCACGTCGTTCCCGCCCACCGACGTGCTGCCGCACCGGTTGTCCTGCCCGCACGTCGGTGTCCAGAGCTCCCCGTCGCCACAGTCGTCGGAGGTGGTGCACCGGCTCGCCTGGAGGACGCACTTCCTCGTCGCGCCATCGCAGTCCTCGTAGTCCTTGCAGTTCGCCGCCGACTGGCAGGAGCCCGCCGCGAGCTGGCAGGTGTGGCCGGCACCGCACTCCTCCCACGCCTTGCACTGCTTTTGCGTCGCGCACATCCCCGCGCGCAGCTCGCACCGCCGGTCCGCCGTGCAGTCCTCCCAGGCCTGGCACCCGTCATTGTCGGCGCACCCGATGCAGACGCCCTCTTCGCAGCGCAGGCCCGGCAGACAGCCCGAGTCATCGTCGCACAGCCCCTCGGAGGTGCTCGTGCACGCGAGGAACAGCACCGAAAAACAGACAGCGAACGAACGAATCACCAACGGCCTCTCAGGTAGATGTTTCCGCCGCCGTCGCCATCGGAGTCGAAGGACACGGCCGACAAGCCCCACAAGGTCAGCCCCGTGAGCGCGACGACGCCACCGCCGATCATCAGGGTGTTCGCGAGCATGCTGGACGTCTTCGCCTGGTCGTACTTCGCGCGGTCCGCAGGGACCAGCCGGCCCTCGTTGTAGCGTCGCGACAGGTCGTTGTTCAGGCTGCTGCTGCGCAGCCCGAAGACTCCTCCGGTGCCGACCAGGACCGCGCCGCCAATCGACGCGTAGATGCCCGTCTTGCGCATCCATCCGGACGACTTCGGACTGCTCTTATCCTGGAGCGACAGCGGGTCCCTCGCCTCCGGCGGATCGACTTCCACGGGGGCTGGCGGCGCGGACGCGACGGGCCGTGGCTCGGGCAGGACTTCGGGACGGACAACGGGGGCGGGCGCCGAGGAGGCAACCTCCGGCACCGGGACGTCCGCGAGCGACGGGAGGGTCAGGTGGGTGAGGGCCTTCTCGAGCTGCTCGACGGCATAGTGCGCCGGTCGCAGGTCCAGGAGGCCGGGGACGAAGCGGAACGTGACCGGAGCGGTCCGCTGTTGCTGGTCGGTGATGGCCGACATCGTGACGGAGGCCACCCCGTCCACCACCGTCGCTTCGGCGTAGATGATGGCGCCCTTGCGCGAAAGCCCTGCCAGGCACTCCGTCGTGGCCTTGGGCTCACACGTGGCCTTCAGGGGCACGGGGCCGCGCAGGACGAGCAGCCCCTGCCGCCGGTTGCTGGCGCGGACCCCCGAAGCGATGAGCCCTTCCGCATCCGTGCGGACCCCTGGCTCGATGTTTCCCTGGACTGGATAGAGGCCGACCACGATCTGCGCGCGGGCAATTCCAGGCAACGCGAGGATCGCCGCCAGCACGAACAAACGAACGACTCGCGCACGCAGCATTTCGCGGGAAGCTAAATCAGGTTCTGTTCCCTTGTAAACAGTCCGCCAGGGCATTGGGTTCGGGTGAACCCTCTCAGGGAGCACCGCCATGCTCCGGGATGTCTGCCGACGAGTCGCGGCGTACCCCAGGCTGCGGGAATCCCGGTGGGACGCCGAGTGCGGCCAGTCTCCAGGAAAATCCTGATGACAATGATTTGTAGGCTTTGTCCTGGAGCAATGGACATGCTTCAGGGTTCAACGAGATGCGTCAGCAACCCATGAAGCGGGGCCCGTTGGGAGTGATTACACCGCCGGTGTGGCGGAGTCGGACGGTAGGGGTAGTGCCGGAGTGACGCGCACCGGTGTGCCGCTGAAGGCGGCGTTGCCGCTGACGGCGTCCAGGGCCTGCTCATCCGTGAGGTCGTTGATGCTGGCGCCCGCGTGCGCGCCCGCCACCTGCATGCGGATGCCCGAGCGCTGATGGCCGTAGCCATGCGGCAGGCTGACGACGCCGGGCATGACATCCGCGGTGATGGCCACGGGGACGGTGACTTCACCCACGCGTGAGCGGATGGTGGCCTCCACGCCGTCGGTGAGGCCCAGGCGCGAAGCATCGTCCGGATGCACCATCAGGGTGCAGCGGGGGCGGCCCTTCACGAGTCCCGGCACGTTGTGCATCCAGGAATTGTTGTCGCGAAGGTGTCGCCGGCCAATGAGCAGCAATTCGTCTCCGCGAGGCGCCGCGTCGTCGGGGAAGGCCGCACGGAGCCGGGCCACATCCGCGACGAGCAGCTCCGGAGCCAGTTGGATGCGTTTGGAGCGGTTGCGGAGGCGGCCAGGGAGGGAGGGCTTCAAGGGGCCCAGGTCGATGCCATGGGGCGAGGCGCGAAGCTTCGCGAGCGACAGGCCGTCCTTCTTGAGCGGATGGAAGCGCGAGCCATACGGTCCCATGCGCAGGCCCAGGTCGAGCAGGCGCTCCGGCCCCAGGCGCTTGAGTGCCTGGTATTGGAGGGTGGCGCGCGCGGTGCGGCCGTGGCGCAGGGTCTCCAGGCGGTGCTGGAGCTCCAGGAGGATCTCCCAGTCCTGGCGGGAGTCGGGGGCCGGAGCGAACACGGGCGGTGAGTACTTGGCCGTGTTGCGCACGGCGAGCACATGGAAGACGAGGTCGTAGTGCCCGCGCTCCAGCAGGGACGCGGGAGGCAGGATGTAGTGGGCGTGCCGGGTGGTCTCGTTGAGGTACGGATCCACGCTCACCATGAGGTCCAACCGTGACAGCGCGGTGTCCAGTTGGGTGCCATTGGGCGTGGACAGCACGGGGTTGCCGGCCACGGTGAAGAGGGCGCGGATGCGACCGTCGCCGGGGGTGAGGATCTCCTCCGCGAGCACGGCCACGGGCAGCTCCCCGGAGGACTCTGGCAGCCCTCGCACGCGGCTCTTCCAGCGGCCGTGGCTGCCAGGGCTGACGCCCAGCGCGCGAGGCCCCCCGATGAGGTCGAACGCGGGCTGCGTGAAGAGCGCGCCGCCTTCGCGATCCAGGTTGCCGGTGACGATGTTGAGGACGTTGATGAGCCATTGGCAGAGCGAGCCAAAGGGCTGCGTGGACACACCGACGCGGCCGTAGCAGACAGCGCCCTCCGCCGCGAGGAAGTCCCGGGCGATGCCGCGCAGCACCTCCGGAGCGATGCCGGTATGTGGGGCCGTGCGTTCCGCGGGGAAGTCGCGGACGAGGGGCGCGATGGTGTCCAGGCCGTCCACGAACGCGGCGAGCCGCCCCATGCGGTGGGCATTGCCTTCCAGCACGACGTTCAGCAGGGAGAAGAGGGCGAGCGCATCGGTGCCCGGGCGGACGAAGACATGCTGGTCGGCGATGCCAGCGGTCTCCGTGCGGCGCGGGTCGATGACGACGACCTTGCCGCCGCGCTCCTGGATGGAGCGGAGGCGGGCTCGGACATCGGGCGTGGTCATCAGGCTGCCATTGGACGCGAGAGGATTGGCGCCCAGCATGAGCATGTACCGGGTGCGGTCGATGTCTGGGATGGGGACGAGCAACTGGTGGCCGAACATGAAGTGGGCCACGAGCTGGTGGGGGAGCTGGTCGACGGAGGTGGCGGAGAACCGGTTGCGCGAGCGCAGCGCGCGAAGCAGGCCGGGGCCGAACATCATCGCGCCCAGGTTGTGGACGTTGGGGTTGCCCAGGTAGGCGCCCACGGTGTGGGGGCCGTGCTCCTGCTGGAGGGCATGGAGGCGCCGGGTGATGTCGCTGAATGCGTCCTCCCAGGACACGCGCTCCCAGCCGGAAGCGGTGCGCTTCATGGGGTGGCGCAGGCGGTCCGGATCCTCGTGCAGGTCGCGCAGCGCCACGGCCTTGGGACAGATGTGGCCCCGGCTGAACGGGTCCGCGTCATCGCCCTTGATGGACGTGATGCGTCCGTCGGCCACTTCGATGCGCACCCCGCACATCGCTTCGCAGAGGTTGCAGGTGCGGAAGTGGACCTGGGGCGGGGCGGAGGCGCTCATGGGCGGAGAGTCTACGCCTCCTCTCGCGGACCTCTCGGAGTTGAATTCCGCACCTGGAATCGATGTTCAGGTCGTCATCTTCAAGGCAACCCGTGCCGGAAGTGCGGGTGGGTTACCGGAGTGCCTGGCTGGCTTCCTGACGGCCTGATGGCGCCATGCTCCTCCTCGAAGGTACGAGGGTTTACTGGGCGACAGCGCAAGCTCGTGCCGTTGCGTCGTCAGCCTTGTTGGCGCGCACCCGGGTACGTATACATTTCCCTCAATGAGCACGCCTCCCAGGATGCTCGAGTGGCTTGCCGGTGGGGGCGAGATGGCCGCGCTCATCTCATCACTCGACTGGTCGAAATCCCCGCTGGGCCCCATCGAGTCGTGGCCGCAGAGCCTGCGCACGACCGTGAGCCTCTGCCTCGCGTCGAACTTCCCCATCAACATCATCTGGGGGGATGGCCACAATCAGATCTACAACGATGGCTACCGGCTGGTCTGCGGCGCCGTGCACCCTCGCGCCATGGGGGAGAACTACCGCGTGACGTGGGCCTCCGCGTGGCCCGCCATTGGTGAACCCTTCGAGCGAGCGCTCGCGGGTGAGACGTCCTACCTCGAGAACCAGCGGATGTTCCTCGAGCGCAATGGCTACCCCGAGGAGACGTTCTTCACCTTCTCCTCCAGCCCCATCCGCGACGAGCGCGGCAAGGTGGTGGGCATCTTCCACCCGGTGACGGAGACCACCGCAACGATGCTCGCCCAGCGGCGGACGCGGGCGCTGCGCGACGTGGCCGACCGCGCGGGGCAGGCCCTGGTGTTCGACGAGGCGTGCGACCTGCTCCTCAAGACGCTGGGTGATTACGCCTTCGACCTGCCCCTGACGCTCCTCTATGTGACGACGCCCGACGGGACCCAGGCACGGCTGCGCGGAAGGTGTGGAACCGAGGCGGGAGGGCCGCTCGCACCCGAAGTCCTCTCCCTCGCGGAAGAGGCCACGGAGGGAGGCTGGCCGCTCGCACATGCTGCTCGCAGCGGACGGGTGGAGCAGGTGACGGACCTGGAGGCGCGGTTTGGTCGCGTCTCCGCGGGCCCGTACCCTGAACCGCTGGGGACGGCGTTCGTGCTGCCGGTCCGCGTGGCCGGTGTCGCCGCGCCGCTGGGCTTCGTCGTCGTCGGGGCGAGCCAGCGGCTTCCGCTGGATGAGGCCTACCGGACCTTCGTGGAGATGCTGGGCGGGGCCGCGAGCGCGGCCCTCGGCAACGCGCGAGCCTACGAGGCGGAGCGACGCCGGGCCGAGGCCCTGGCCGAAATCGATCTGGCGAAGACCGCCTTCTTCAGCAACGTGAGCCACGAGTTCCGCACGCCGCTCACGCTGTTGCTCGGGCCTGTGGAGGACCTGTTGGCCGGGCGTCAGGGTGCGCTGCCGGAGGAGGTGCGGGGTGAGCTGGCGGTGGTGCACCGCAACGCGCTGCGGCTGCTCAAGCTGGTGAATGCGCTGCTGGATTTCTCCCGCATCGAAGCCGGCCGCGCCCAGGCCACCGTGGAGCCCACCGACCTGTCCTCGCTCACCCGCGACATCGCGAGCGCGTACCGGTCCGCCGTGGAGCGCGCGGGCATGCGCCTGGTGGTGGACGCGGAGCCGCTCGGGGAGCCGGTGCTCGTCGACCGTGAGATGTGGGAGAAGATCGTCCTCAACCTCGTGTCGAATGCCTTCAAGTTCACCCATGCGGGGGAGATCCGCGTGGAGCTGAAGCGCGAGGGCGGCTTCGCGCGGCTGTCGGTGCAGGACACGGGCATTGGCATCCCGAAGAGCGAGCTGGGCCGCGTGTTCCAGCGCTTCCACCGGGTCCACGAGGCGAAGGGGCGCACCCACGAGGGCAGCGGCATCGGGCTCGCGCTCGTGCAGGACCTGGCGAAGCTGCATGGCGGTTCGGTGGAGGTGCGCAGCGTCGTTGGAGGGGGCTCCACCTTCTTCGTGCGCGTGCCGCTCGGGAACGCCTTCTGGAGGGGGAAGCAGACGCCGACCGAGGGCGAACAGCCCCCCGCGAACCCGATGCGCGCGGAGGCGTTCGTGGAGGAGTCGCTCCGGTGGCTGGTGGACCCCGCCCCGGAAACCCTCCCCCTGGACGACGGGGGACCGCGGTCTCCTGCCTCGGCGCCATCGCGACAGCCGGAGGAACCGGTTGCCCGTCCGCGCGTCCTGCTCGCCGACGACAACGCCGACATGCGCGACTATGTCCGCCGCCTCCTGGAGCGGCGCTATCAGGTGACGGCGGTCCCGAATGGGGCGGAGGCGCTGCGTTCGGCGCGCGAGTCGAGGCCGGACCTCGTGCTCTCCGACGTGATGATGCCGGTGATGGACGGCATCGAGCTGGTGCGCCAGCTCCGGGCGGACGAAGACCTGCACACGCTGCCCATCATCCTGCTGTCCGCTCGCGCGGGGGAGGAGGCCACGGCGAGCGGGCTGGAGTTGGGGGCGGACGACTACCTGACGAAGCCGTTCGCGGCGAGGGAGCTGCTGGCCCGGGTGCAGGCGCAGCTCACCATGGCGGCCATGCGGCTGCGCGCGGCGGAGCAGGAGGCGCACGCGGAGCAGCTCGAACAACAACAGCACTGGCTGGAGGCGGTGTTGGATCGCCTTCCTACGCCCACGCTGCTCGTCGATCCGGACTCACGCCGGTTCACCTTCGCGAACCGCGCCGCCCAGCGGCTCGCGGACGGGCGCTTTCCCACCGACCTCCAGTCCGCGGAGCATGGCCGCGCCTTCCGCCTCGTCAATGAGGACGGAGGACCGCTGGAGTTGGAGCGCGCGCTGGACACCCCGGTCCGAGACCTGGAGGCCATCGGGCATTCCGCGTCGGGACGGGTGCACCTGGTGGTCGACTCCGACGTCGTCCCGGCCATCGGGCCGCAGCCGGCACAGAGCATCCTCACGCTTCGGGACATCTCGCGCATCAAGCAGGCGGAGCGGGAGCTGAAGATGCTGCTGGGTGCGCGCGATGAATTCCTCTCCATCGCCTCGCATGAGCTGAAGACACCCATCACCTCCCTTCGCATGCAATTGCAGATGACCGAGCGGAACGTGAAGCCTGAAGAGGGCCGCAGCCCGAGCCCGGAGAAGCTGGCGAAGGTGCTGCGCGTCTCGTTGATCCAGGTGGATCGGCTGACGAGCCTCGTCGACGACCTGCTCGACGTGGCGCGCATCCGGACGGGGACGCTCGACCTTGGCTTCCGGGAGATGGACCTGGCGGAGCTCACCTCCGACCTCCTGGAGCGGCTTGCCGAGCAACTGGCGCAGGCCGGCAGTCAGGTGCGGCTGGATGCTCCGCCCGTGCTCGTGGGGGTCTGGGATGGGCGCCGCCTGGAGCAGGTGCTGACGAACCTCCTCACCAACGCGCTGAAGTACGCGCCCGGTACGCTGCTGGAAGTGCGTCTGGAAGAGCAGGGGGACCACGTCCGCCTGGAGGTGCGCGACCAGGGGCCCGGGGTTCCGGAGGCGCAGCGCGCGAGCATCTTCGACCGCTTCGACCGGGGAATCGCGTCGCGCAACGCGGGAGGGCTGGGGCTGGGGCTCTTCATCTCCAAGCAGATCGTCGCGGCGCACGGCGGGACGATTTCGGTGGAGGGCGGCCCTGACGGGGGCGCGTGTTTCGTGGTCCTGTTGCCTCGGGACGCAGCGCGGACGCGAGCCCATGAGCAGATCACCACGCGGGAAGAGGGGCGGGCATGAAGCATTGCATCCTGGTGGTGGAGGATGACTTCTACATCCGCGAGTCCCTGCGTGAGCTGTTGGAAGACGAAGGGCACACGGTGGTGTGCGCGGAGCATGGGGCGCAGGCGCTCGCCCTGCTGGAGACGCTGCGGCCTTCGCCCGACCTCATCCTCCTGGACCTGATGATGCCGGTGAAGGATGGCTTCCAGTTTCGCGCCGAGCAGCGCGCCGACACACGCTTCGCCCACATCCCAGTGGTGGTGATGAGCGCCGACCCGCAGCTCGACAGCCGTCGGGAGGTTCTCGCGGCCCGCTCCTACCTGCGCAAGCCCGTGGACATCGACCAGTTGCTCGCCGCCGCCGCGTAGCAGTCTTGCTTCACCGAGTTTAAATTGTAAAACAGGTAATACATGATGGGGCTTTCGTTTTCTTCAGGGAGGCACCATGCAACGGCTTCAATCGCTCCTGGGCGCACTGGTGACGGTGGCGCTCGTCGGATGTGGCGCGCCAGACGGCACTGAGTTCACGGGGCAGCACGCGGGCCTCGACACCGCGCCGTTCAACGTCACGCTCAACAAGCCGGCCACGGCCAGCGCCTCCCAGTCTCCGTTCCAGCCCGCGTACGCGGTGGATGGGAACATCACCGACGATGCTTCGCGCTGGTGCCCGGGCATCTACAACTCGACGCGGCAGCTTGACATCGACCTCCAGGGCACGTTCGACCTGATCCGGATGGAGCTCTACACCGGCTTCCGGGACACCAAACCCATCCAGCACTACGAGGTCTCCTACGACGATGGAACAGGATGGAAGCTCATCCCTGGCGCCAGCCAGAGCGCCAACACGAGCATCGCGGTGTCCACGACCTTCACCCAGACGGTGACGGCGAAGAAGGTGCGGCTCACCTGTCTGGATCCGCTGGCGGACAACTGCCGGGTGAAGGAGTTCTGGGTTTTCGGCTCGCCTAGTGGTGGCACCGCGAACCTTCCTCCGGTGGCCAACGCCGGACCGGATGCGTCGCTCACCCTGCCCGCGAACAGCCTCACCTTGAGCGGGAGCGCGACCGACGCGGACGGGACCATCGCCTCGCTGGCCTGGACGCAGGTGAGCGGCCCCACGGCGACGCTGAGCGGCGCGAACACCGCGACGCTGAGCGTGAGCGGTCTGTCCGCCGGGGTCTCCACCTTCCGGCTCACCGCCACCGACAACACCGGGGCCACGGCTTCCGACACCGTGAGCGTGACGGTGACGGCCCCGGCCGTGGTGACCAACATCGCGCTCAACAAGCCCGTCTCCGCCGGCAGCAGCAGCACCACCTACGTGCCGGCGTTCGCGGTGGATGGCTCACTGACCACCCGCTGGGAGTCGGCCTACAGCTTCCTGACGCACAACTATTTCGACGTGGACCTCCAGGGGCCGCACACGGTGCAGAGCGCGGAGCTGCACCTGTCCACCAGCACGACCGCGTCGTACGCGATGACGGCCTTCGAGCTGCAAGCGTGGGACGGGGGCTGCTGGAAGACCCTCCCTGGCACGGTGGTGGAGGGCAATCCGCTCAACAGCACGTTGAAGACGCTGACGTTCACCACCCCGGTCATCACCACGAAGGTCCGGCTGGTGTGCAAGGACGCGCCGTACTGCCGGCTGCGGGAGCTCAAGCTGATGGGGACGCCGAACGCCGTGCTGCCCACGGGCCCCACCACCTGCGCCGCCGGACAGCAGACCGTGGCGCGCGGCCCCCGCTATGACGCCGCCGTGTTCCTCCCCGAGGCCTACAACGACGACCGCACCACGCAGTGGCCGCTCATCATCGCGCTCCACGGCATTGGCGGCTCGACGCTCACCGTGGACCACACCGCGGTGCTGGCCAATCCGGAGGGGCTGGCGAAGCAGTTCAATTCCGCCAGCTTCCGCGCGCAGATGCAGGCCATCGTCATCTCCCCCAACCAGCGCATGCCGGTGACCAACAGCGGCAATGGTTGGTTCAACATCCCCACGTTGATGGGGATGCTGGAGGACGTGAAGAAGAACTACCGCGTGGACGCGGACCGCATCTACTTCACGGGCCTGAGCGGCGGGGCCAATACCAGCATCGACCTGGCCATGCTCCACACGGACACGCTGGCGGCCATCGTCCCCATCGCGCTGACCTCCACGCCCACCAACAGCCCGGACGTCTGTGACCTGAAGCCGCAGCCCATCTGGGCCTTCCATGGCGCGCTGGACACGCCGTCGCGCTCCACCAGCATCAAGGTCTGGCTGGACACGAAGTGCGGCGCGGGCTTGAGCGCGATGCGCGCGGTCACCGTCTATCCCAACGGCGGACACAACGGCGCGACGTGGGACACCGCCTACGCGGACCTGGCCCTCTACGACTGGCTGTTGCAGCAGCGGCTCAGCGACCGGCAGTAGCCGGGCCCCAGCCACGCAGCGGGAAACATCGAGGCGGGGCGACCGGATGTAGGACGCCCCGTGCCACCACCCCGTTTACCTCCCAACCAGGGAGTCACTTGCGCCCCCAACGTCCTTGCCAGAAGGTCCGGCTTGCCGTCCAATGGTGCACAAACCAATGATCGGCGCGGGTAGCGGTTTCTTGGAGAGTGCACACCGTTGCGATCACCGGCTCGGTAGAGGGTGAAGGGGAAGGCGATGAAGGGGACGGCGTTGAAAATGGGGGCGCGAGGGTTCGCGCTGGGGATGCTCCTGCTGGTGGGCGGTGTCGCCCATGCGGGACAGGCGGGCGGGGTCAACATGCCGGATTCCCTCCAGGTGGAAGGGCGCACACTCGCGCTCACCCACATGGAGCTGAAGAAGAAGCTCTTCTTCAACATCTACGTGTGGAGCCTCTACATGGAGGAGGAGCCCACCTGCTTCAAGCAGGCCGTGGCCTCCAACAGCCTGAAACGACTGCACTTCCGGTTCCTGCGCACCATCACCAAGGACCAGCTCGTGGGCAGCTTCCGCGAAGGCCTGCGCCAGAACCCCGCCATGCGCGAGGACGCCCTCAACCAGTCCCTGGAGAAGCTCCTCTCGTCGCTCCACGATGTGCGCAAGGGGGATGACCTCGTCCTCACCTACCTGCCCGGCTCCGGACTCCACGTCTCCGGCGGCGCGTCCGGCGGCGTCCACATCCCCGGCAAGCCCTTCGCGGATGCCCTCTTCAGCTCCTGGCTGAACACCCACCCCATCTTCCCCCAGTAGGCCTCCAGGCCAGGAAGTTGGTTCCCAAAGTAGATGCGCGTTTCTCCTAGGTTCTGGGCCCGAGAGCGGTAGTCTCGGACCCACCAACATCTTGTCAGGAGGAATCGCACATATGCGGACACGTCTGGTTCTGGCTGCCCTGGTTGCCCTTTCCACGGGTTGCGTCTCGCAGGGCAAGTTCAACGAGAAGGCCCTGGAAGCCGAAGGGCTGACGAAGAACCTCACGGACGAGAAGGCGGCGCGCACGGCCGCCGAGGCGAAGATCAAGGCGCTGGAGGAGCAGCAGGCCGCCCTGAACCAGGAGAAGGTCGCGCTGGAGACGCGCCTCAACGCCTCCGAGAACCGCCTCACCAGCGCCGCGGCCGAGCGCCGCGCCCTGGAGGAGAAGAACGCGCAGTTGGCCGCGCTCAACGACGAGCTGGCGCGCAACACGAAGAAGCTGGCGCAGGCCAAGGAGGAGCTGGAGAAGAAGAGCTCCGAGTACGAGAACCTGGCCCAGAGCCTCAAGCAGGAGATCTCCGACGGGAAGATTGAGCTGTCGGAGATGAAGGGCCGGATGACGGTGCAGTTGAAGGACAAGATCCTCTTCGCGTCCGGCTCCGCGCGCGTGGGCAAGGAAGGGCAGGAGGCGCTGGTGAAGATCGCCGACGCGCTCAAGACGGTGCGGGGCCGCATCATCCGCGTGGAAGGCCACACGGACGACGTGCCCACCGGCGGCGGTCAGTTCGCCTCCAACTGGGAGCTGAGCCTGGCGCGCGCGATGGCGGTGGTGCACTCGCTGCAGGATTCGGGTGTGGACCCGACGTCGCTGTCGGCGGCGGGCTACGGGCAGTACCAGCCCATCGTGGCCAACGACACGCCGGAGCATAAGAGCCAGAACCGGCGCATCGAAATCGTGCTCGCCCCCAGCCTCGGAGGGCGCTAGGAGGGTGCGCGGGAGACCCGCGCACCCTTCATGAAAACGCTCGCTTGCGTCGTCTGTCTATTGCTTGCGACCGGGGCTGCCGCACAGGCCCCGGACGCAGGTATTCCCGCTGGCGATGCTGGCGCTCCCACCGGCGTGCTGACGAAGCCGCCCGCGCTCTTGCGCCAGGTCGAAGCGACCTACCCGCCGGAGGCCGCCGCCCAGCAGTTGGAGGGCACGGTGGTGATGTTCATCGACATCTCGGAGACGGGCACCGTCACGAATGTCGAAATCACCCAGCCCGCTGGCAACGGCTTCGACGAAGCGGCCACCGCCGCGGTGAAGCAGTTCCAGTTCGAGCCCGCGGAGGTGGACAACGTCCCTTCTCCGGTGCGCATCCAGTACGCCTACCAGTTCGTCTTCCGCGCGCCGGAGCCGCCTCCGGAGGCCACCACCGACGGCGGCATCGCGGAGCCGCAGGGTCCGGTGAACTTCAGCGGCAAGGCGCTGGAGCGCGGCACGCGCAAGCCGCTGGTCGGCGCGGAGGTGGTGCTGACGGAGTTGGATCGCGCCACCGTGACGGACAGCGAGGGCCGCTTCTCCTTCCGGGGCGTCCCGGTGGGCACGCACCCGGTGGTGGTGGTGATGGGCAGCTACGACCGCTTCCGCACGCAGGAGACCATCGCGCAAGGGCAGGAGACGCAGGCCACCTACTACGTGCAGCGGCGCATCTTCAGCGCGTACGAGACGGTGGTGAGAAGCGACCGTGAGCGCAAGGAGGTGACGCGCACCACCATCCAGGTGGCGGAGGTGCAGCGCATCCCGGGCACGCAGGGTGACACGCTCAAGGTGGTGCAGAACCTGCCGGGCGTCGCGCGGCCCGCGTTCAACGGCGGCGCGCTGGTCATCCGTGGCACCAGCCCCCAGGAGTCCGGCGTCTTCCTGGACGGCCTGCGCATCCCCATCCTGTATCACTTTGGTGGACTCACCTCCGTGTACAACTCGGAGCTGCTGGAGGCGGTGGACTACCTGCCCGGCAACTTCTCCGCGTACTACGGCGACATCACCGGCGGCGTCATCAACGTGCGCAGCCGCGATCCGCGCACGGACCGGCTGCACGCCACGGTGGGCATCAGCCTGATTGAATCCAATGCGGTGGTGGAGGGCCCCATCACGGACACGCTGAGCTTCGCGATTGGCGGCCGGCGTTCGTACATCGACGTGGTGCTCAAGGCGGTGCCGTTCGACGACGACAGCCTCCAGGTGGCGCCGCGCTACTACGACGCGCAGGCGAAGCTGGTGTGGAAGCCGAACAAGCGCCACACCTTCACGTTGCAGGGGCTCACGTCGCGCGACCGGCTGGCGCTGCTCCTGGACCAGCCGGCGGATGGGGACCCTTCCGTCAACGGCGGCCTGGACGTGACGACGGGGTTCAACCAGTTGCGCCTGCGGCACCAGTACCGCGAGGGCAAGCTGACGTTGGACACGCACGCGCTCATCGGCAACACGCTCTTGGACTTCGCCATTGGCGAGCGCGGCCTGCGCATCGCGTCCACGGACCTGTTCCTGCGGCCCACGATTGAGTACGCGTTCAACGACGCGGTGTCGGTGGCCGGCGGTCTGGACGTGGTGACGAACCTGGCGAAGGTGCGCGCGAGCATCCAGCAGCCGCCGCGCGAGGGCGAGCCGCCGACTCCGCTGGTGGCGGAGGAGCTCATCAACATCGACGGCAACTTCACCCAGTACTACCCGTCCGCGTGGGCGGAGGTGCGGTGGCGGCCGGTGAAGGAGCTGCTGGTGGTGCCGGGCATCCGCACGGAGAGCTACATCTTCACGGATCAGCAGGAGGTGAAGCGCACGGTGAACCCTCGGCTGGCGGTGCGCTACGCGCTCACGGAGACGCTGACGTTGAAGGGCGGCGCGGGCGTCTACCACAGCCCGCCGGTGCAGGATGAGCCGTCGCCGGGGTTCGGCAATCCGGACCTGGGGGCGAAGCGGTCGCTCCAGTACAGCGTGGGCGCGGAGTGGCAGGCGCGGCCCGAGTGGTTCGTGGGCAGCGAGGTCTTCTACAACGACCTGGACGACCTCATCGTGCGCTCCAACGCGCGCATCATCCGCGACGGCGAATCGGTGCCGGAGGTGCTGAAGAACGGCGGCGTGGGGCGCATCTATGGCTTCGAATTGCTGATCCGCCGGGCGCTGACGGACCGGCTGTTCGGCTGGATTTCGTACACGCTCAGCCGCAGCGAGCGCCGGGACGCGCCGGATGCGCGCTGGCGCCTGTTCGACAACGACCAGACGCACGTGCTGACGGCCATCGCCAGCTACAAGCTGCCGAAGGGCTGGGAGGTGGGCGCGCGCTTCCGCCTGGCGTCTGGCAACCCGACGACGCCGGTGGAGGGGGCGCGGCGTGACGACACGACGGACGTGTTCATCCCGTACTACGGCGCGGTCAATTCGCAGCGGCTGCCGTCGTTCAACCAGTTGGACATCCGCGTGGACAAGAACATCATCTTCGACACGTGGAACCTGGACATCTACCTGGACCTGACGAACGCCTACAACAACCAGTCCGTCGAAGGCGTGGCCTACAACTACAATTACTCTCAGCGC
The DNA here is from genome assembly GCF_003611635.1 of Corallococcus terminator. Classification (GTDB taxonomy): domain Bacteria; phylum Myxococcota; class Myxococcia; order Myxococcales; family Myxococcaceae; genus Corallococcus; species Corallococcus terminator. Next base: position 46,208 of record NZ_RAVZ01000018.1, read on the forward strand.
GAGTTCTTCAAGGGCCTGCCCATCCTGCCCATCCTCGGCGCCAAGGGGAGCTTCTGACGCCATGCGCACTCCCGTCCTGTTGTGTGCCGCCCTGCTGGTGTTGAGCGCGTGCGGTCCCGACTTCGAATTGCAGAGTGAGATTCGCCGCGTGCGCGTGCTGGCCATCAAGGCGGAGCCCGCGGAGCTGGCGTTGGATCCGAACGCGTCCACCCTGCCGCCGCCGGTGACGTTCAACGCGCTGGCGGTGACGCCGGACGGACGTCCGGTGACGGTGACGTACGCGCTGTGCCGGCCGGATGTGAATCCCTACGGGGACACGGGCTGTCCGGGCGCGAACGGTGTCGCGTTGCAGGACGGGGTGTTGTCATTGAGCGACCCGGCGGTGCAGGCGCTGCTCATCGCGGCGTTCCAGGCGGCGACGGGCAGCACGGGCGGAGGGAGCGGGGGCGGGTTCGACTTCAACGACCCGACGGTGCGCGCGGTGCTGGAGACGGGGTTGCCGCTGTTCGTGGGGTACGAGGCGACGGACGGCAGCGGGACGCCGGAGGGCGTGGAGCGAGGGGTGCGGCGCATCACGCTGCGCTCGACCGGGACGCCGAACCTGAACCCGGTGATGCAGGACGTGCTGTGGGCCGAGGAGCCGCTGGTGGGGCCGCTGCCGCTGGACTCGGAGGTGACGTTCAGGCCGGTGTTGGCGGAGGGCAGCGAGGAGGCCTACTCCACGGCGGACGGGACGAAGACGGAGCAGGTCTTCTACAGTTGGTTCGCGACGGGGGATGGCGAGGTGAACTCGTTCCGTTCGTTGGAGCCGGTGGATGGCAAGCCCGGCGACCCGACGACGACCTACCAGACGTCCATGACGCCGGAGCGAATCACCCTCTGGGTGGTGGCGCGAGACGGACGGGGCGGCGTGGACTGGGCCATCCGCACGGTGGATGTGGGGCCCTGAGGTCCGAAGGTCCCCCCCGTCACAGGACGTTGTCGGGCTCGCTGGTGAAGAGCGCGTCGAACAAAGTCGTATGGGGCGGCTTCTTCCCCTCCACGACGACGGGCGCGGGGGTTGCCGCCACTTCCTCGGGCAGAGCGCGAACCTTGAAGCGTGCTTCCAGTTCCTGGGCGACACGGGCTGCTGTTTCGGCCATCGCATCAGGCATGGGACCCACGTGGATTCGCGCTTCGCTGCGCTTGCTACCCTCATATGCGAACGTGATGCCGTACACGGTGAAGACAGGCGCCAGGATGCTCATGCTTCCCACGACAGCCCAGGGCACGGGCGGGATGGGATATCCCTTCGCGGGAAAGAGGACGCACGTGAAGCACGCCTGTGACGTCGAGGTGCCGTCTCCCACGCTGAAGCCTGGGAACAAGCCTCGGAGGTCCTTGAGGAAGTCGTTCCACCGTTCGTTGTCGCGGAGGGCCTCGTTCCAGCGCAGGGCACGACGTGCGTGTTCAGGGCCGTTCTCCTCGGAGGCTTCTGTTCCTGGCGCCGGCCAATACTGTCTGGCGATGACCAGCAGTTCTTCCGGACTGAGGGACATGGCTTGAAGGCTCCGGCGTCAGAGGGTGTAGTCGCCAAATTGCACGGGAGTGGTCTTCTCGTGACACTGGCTCGTGAACAATGCTCCCGCGATGGACGCCTTGAACGTAGGTCGCAGGGCTGCCTTCAATGACTCGCAAAGCATTCCGAGCGGGGACTCCATCGTGGCGACGCCGAAGATGGAATACGTAGCCTCGTTGATGCGCTCCGCCGTGATGCGTTGGGCCAGCGCGGTGGAGACGGGGCCCTCGTGGTTGTGAAGAGGCGTCTCGACCCCGAACCTGCACAGGATGGCTTCGCCGGTGTTCTCGCGCGAAATCCGGATGTGGATGCAGGCCGCTCGCCGGCCTCCTGCTTCACCCGGGGTCGTCTCGCGGATCGTCACGAAGCGGATCTGCCGGGGCCTGATCTGCCCCGTGACGAAGGTCCTGCTCGCAGGCCCGACACACGCTGTCATCAACGTCAGCGCGGCGCCCGCCGCGAGCCAGCGCCGCCGTGCTGTGAGCCCACCCATGCTTCACCCCGCGAGCCACGAGGACGCGCGTCCCAGACCCTCCGCCACGGAGGTGAATGCATCCGCGGTGCGCACGCGCTCCTCACCGAAGCGCTTCACGTACAGCTCCCGCACCGCGGGAATCTGGGACGAACCGCCCGTCAGGAACACGGCGTCAATGTCCCTGGCCTCCGAATGCTTCGCCAACAGCCCTTCGGTGCACTGCGAGAGTTCATCCAGCAACGTGGCGCTCGCCGTGTCGAACTCGGCGCGGGTGATGGGCTCGTGCAGGCGGATGCGCGCCTCGTCGAAGTCGATGGTCGCCACGTCCTCGCTGGACAGCCGCACCTTCGCCGCTTCAATCGACCGGAACAGCCGGTAGCCCAGGTTGTCCATCACCAGGTCGTAGAGCGCTTCGATCTCCGCCGGCCGGTCGCTCGTGTCGAGCATCACCTCCAGCAGCTCCTGCGTGGACTTCTCCCGGATGAACGACATCTCATGCCAGTTCAGCAGCTTCGCCATCACGTGCTGCGGAATGGGCATCCGCTTCTCGCTGAAGCCCTTCACCTTGTACGTGGACCCCGCCCCGAAGCGCGGCAACAGCTTGTGTCGCATGATCTCCGCGTCGAACCGGTCACCACCGATGCGCACACCCGTGGACCCCACCACGTCCGGCCTGCGGTCCAGGTTCCCTCGGCGTGACGGCCCCAGCTTCATCAGCGTCAGGTCCGTGGTGCCGGCGCCGAAGTCCGCCACCAACACCAGCTCGTCGCGCGTCAGCCGCGCCTCGTATGCGAGCGCCGCCGCGATGGGCTCGATGAGGAACTGCACGTGCGTGAAGCCCGCAAGCTCCGCCGCCTTGCGCAGCCGCTTCTCCGCCAGTGCGTCCGCGTCCGGATCCGGCGTGAACACCGCGGGCCGCCCCATCACCACCGCGTCCGGCAGCTCGCCCAGGTGCGCCCCGGCCGACTCGCGCACGCGGCGCAGCAGGATGGCCACCAGGTCCTCGATGGTGAACGTGCGCCCCTTCACCTGCGTCGCCCGGAAGGACGAGCTGTGCAGGAAGGACTTCACGGACTGGATGAACCGCCCGTTGTTGTCCTCCAGGTAGCGCTGGATGGCGTCCGCGCCCGCGAAGATCTCCTTCTCTTCCTCCGCGAAGAACAACACGGAGCGGAACAGACGCGGCTCCGGCGTGTGGGGTTGCAGGGGCAACACGGTGCCATCCGGCAGGGCCAGGGCGGTGTTGCTGGTTCCGAAGTCGAGTCCGCAGGCGCGCATGGGGGGGCGCCCCTTATCGCCATTCCTCCGGTCGCGGTAGCCCCAAAGTGAGTGCCTGCCGTGGAGCGGGCAGGGCATCGGGCGCTCGCGGACCCATGGCTTGGTTCCCCGCGCGCCCTCGCCATCTTTGCCCTGTCATCCCTTCGACAGGAGAACCCCATGAAATCGCGCACGACATGGCTCACGGCGGGAGTCGCGGCACTGGTGGTGGGCACCGCCTGCCAGGACGGCGATCGCACCCGACAGGAAGGCACCCGGGCCGCGCCAGGGCAGGAGGTCGAGCAGGCCCAGGCCCGCTCGGAGGAGGCCTTCGACAGCGCCCGGGACGCGCAGAAGGAGGCCTCCCGGCAACAGCGCGAGGCCGCTCGGGCCCAGGAGGACCTCCAGCACAAGCAGCAGGAGCTCCAGGAGGCCCAGGCCACCGCCCAGAAGGAATCGCAGGAGGCCCAGGCCAGCCAGCAGCAGGCGCAGGCGCGCACCCAGCAGGCCCAGTCCGAGGCCCAGCAGGCCCAGGCGAGCGCCCTGGACGCCCAACGCCGGCTCCAGCAGGGGCTGACGCCGTCACGCGAGGTCGTGGGCCAGAACGCCCCCGTGGCGGCCCCGGTGGCCAACGCGCAGCCGTCCGCGCAGGACCAGCAGATCTCCGGCGAGGTGCTGAGCGCGAGCTCCCGCGAGGTGCTGCTCAGCCAGGGCGGAGAGCCCCAACTGCGGCTCCAGGTGGGGCCCACCACGCAGGTGCGGGTGGATGGCCGGGCCGCGAGCGCCGCGGACATCCAGGAAGGCGCGCAGGTGCGGGCCTCGTACCGCACGGATGCGAACAGCGGTGAGCCGCGGGCGCTGCGCATCGACGCCACGTCTCGCACGCAGCCAGCGGCGCCCGCCGCTCCGGAGAGTGGCGAGTCCTCGCCGGGTGTCGTACCCCGGTAGCCCGGACTGACTCGGCCCCGTTCCCTCGTGCCTTCCGCGAGGGTCCGGGGCCGGAGTGCCGCCGCACGAGCACCGGACATGACTCGGCCCCGTTCCTTCGCGCTTCCCACGCGAGGGTCCGGGGCCGAATCGCTGTCGCAGGTGTTGCGCCTCGCGCGTTACGCGGCGAGTTCCGCCTGGTCCAGGCCGGCCTCGGCCATCAGGTTCGCCAGCTCCGCCTTCAGCTTGTCCTTGGCGCGGATCTCCAACTGACGGGCGCGCTCGCGGGAGAACCCGAAGTGCTCGCCCAGCTCGCTCAACGTCATCTCCGAATCGCTCATCACGCGCTGCTCGATGATGAAGCGCTCGCGCGGGTCCAGGCGCGTCAGGGCGCGCTGCACCAGCGTGCGGGTGAGGCCCGCCTGCTGCCGGTCCGCGACTTCATCCGCGTGGGAGGCCGCCTCGGACTCCACGAAGTCCAGGTGCGTGGCGTCCCCGTCCTCACCCACCGGCGCGTCCAGGGACAGGTCCCGGCCGCCCATGCGCTGCTCCATCTCACGCACTTCCGTGGGCTTCACGTTCAGCTTGCGGGCGATCTCCTCCGCGTTGACGATGTGGCCGTCGCCGGCGCCCTGCTTCTCCAGCTCGCGGCGGGTGCGGGCCAGGCTGAAGAACAACCGGCGCTGCGCCTGCGTCGTGCCCAGCTTCACCAGGCTCCAGTTGCGCAGCACGTAGTTCTGGATGTACGCGCGGATCCACCACACCGCGTAGGAGATGAGGCGGATGCCCTTCTCCGGGTCGAACTTCTGCACGGCCTTCATCAGGCCGATGTTCGCCTCCTGGATGAGGTCCGACATCTTCAGGCCGTAGGAGCGGTACTCGTACGCCACCTTCACCACGAAGCGCAGGTTGCTCGTCACCAGGTGGTGGCCCGCGGACAGGTCACCGGCGCGGAAGCTGCGGGAGAGCGCCTGCTCCTCCTGCGGGCTCAGCAGCGGGTACTGGTTGATCTCCGAGAGGTACGTGGAGAGCGAGTCAGCAGAAGAGAAGGAGTTGGAAGCCTGCATGGGGGTCTCTCGGGGAAGAGGGCGGGATGTGTTCCGCTCGTTTGCTGCGACGGGAGAACCTTTAGCAATGCAGGTGCCAATGCCAGGTAACGACCAACCTCAATGATTCTGGTGGGTTGCGCGAAGGCGCTTCGATGCTTAGGGCGGAAACCGGCAGTTTTTACCGGGCCCTGATCCGAAGGTTCTTCCGGATGCCCCCCAGGGAGGGTTGCCTGCCCTCCGACCTGTGCGCAGGGGAGATCACATCCCACAGGGATGTAGGGACGGCTCGACTCCCCCACCAGGGGCCCGGTGGGGCGAGTGTCCTCCATGCGGCGTGCCTGCTTGCCCTCAGGGCCCGAAGGGGGCGAATTCGTAGCCCACGTCCACGCTCCCGATGCTGGGGGTGCAGCGACCACTCACGCCAGGAAGCTCCGCCTTCCAGCAGAGGTGGGTGCCGGGCGTGTCGGAGACGTCCACGAGGGTTTCGGCGGGGCCCGGGGG
>NZ_RAVZ01000190.1 GCF_003611635.1 Corallococcus terminator
GCAATCCCTTGCGTGCGCCCACGATGCGTTCCTTCCCGGCCCTGTTCCATCCCAGGGAATCGTTTCCACGCAAAACAGCACAAAGCCGTAAAAACGAAAAGCCCGCATGAAACACGAAGGGGCCGCGCGGGATGTCCCCCACGCGGCCCCGGACAGGCCTCGGATGTCTCACGCGCGCATCAGAGCAGCGGCAGCGCCATCACCAGTTCCTGCTGCACAGGCTGCTGCGCGACGTTGACGGGGCGGCAATCCGAACGGGGCGTCCCCGTGCCCCCATCCGTCTGGCCAGGCAGCGTCATGGCGGACACGCAGAGCTGGTATTCGCCCGGGTTCACGCCTTCGAAGCGCGCGGGCTGCGCCATGGACAGGGCCTGGACCTGCGCGGGCTGGTTGGCGCCCTGGAGCTTCTCGATGAGGAGCACCCGGGCCTCCTGGGCGCGCGTGCCTTCCGCGGCCTGGGCGCGCACCAGCACCGTCACGCTGCCTTCGGGAATCGTCAGGTCCACGCGGGCCGTCTGCTTCGCCTGGATGTTCGCCGTCGTGCGCTGCACCTGCTGGCCGCCACCCGACTCCGTCACCGCCAGCACCGAGTACGTCGCCGGCGCCAGGTTGTCGAAGTGGAAGGTGCCATCCGTGCCCGTCGTCCCGCTGACGCCGCCCGCGGGGGCCGCCGGGTTGGTGACGATGATCAGCGCGCCGCTCACCGGCTGGTTGCCCTTGAGCACCGTGCCGTCCAACTGCCCCGTCGCGGACAACCGCAGGTCCATCTTCTGGTCCGCCACGCCGGCCAGGAGCTGCGTGAACTCCGACCGCCCCTCCTGGAAGTGCTCCGCCGACAATTGGAGCGGTGAGATGGGGAGCCCCTCGAACACGTAGCCGCCATCCGGCCCCGTCCGCACCTGCTGGAGTCCGTACTCCAGCGCCGCCGCCGAGCCCACCACCACGCCCACGCCCTTCACCGGCTGCGACACAGTGACCGTCGCGTCGGCCACCGGCGCGCCCGACGCGTTCACGACGCGGCCCTGGAGCTGCCTTCCTCGCTGCACGACCACGTCCCCCAGCGAAGTCTCCTGCCCCTCCTGGATGCGCACGCCGGGCACCGTCTTGTTCATGAAGCCCTTGCCAGTGATGTACAGCGTGTGTTCACCCGCAGGGACGCCTCGCAGGTGGAAGCGCCCGTCCCCACCACCGTTGGGCGCCGCGCCCGCGCCGCGCACCACCACGGAGAAGTCGGTGGGCGGCACCTGGTCCTCCCGGACGACCCGGCCCGTGAGCGTGCCTCCCAGGCTCATCTTCAACACCGGCTCCATGCCGCCCGTCTCCGCCTGCACCGGCGGCGTCAGCCACGGCAACCGCTGCTGGAGCGTGGTGCCCGGCGGCGCGGCGCGAAGCAGGTAGGTGCCGGGCAGGAGGCCCCGGAACTCGAAGCGCCCGCCCGGATCCGCCGTGGTGATGAGCTGCCCGCGCAGTGTCTGCTCCGACCGGCCGCGCATCCTGGCCCCCGTCAACTCCGCCGACACCACGGCTTCGCCCACCGGCTGACCGCTGGAGGACTCCACGCGCCCCCGCAGCACCTCCGCCGCGGACAGCACCAGCACCACGGGCGCCTTACGCACCGCCTCCTGGGACAGGTCCACGAACTGCGTGCCGGACGTCGCGCGCTCGTGCTTCGCCACCACCGCCACGCGGCGCTGGGGCAGGCCCTCCATCTCGAACGCGCCGCGCGCATCCGCCGTGGTCTGCCGGGCCAGCGTCCGCCGCGCGCCCTCATCCAGCGCCACCCGCACCACCGCGTAGGGCACCGGCGCCCCGCGCGCATCCTCCACGCGGCCACTGAAGCGCGCCGCATCCGGCACGGTGATGGTGATGCCGGACTGTTCGCTCATGCCATCCAGGCGCACGGTCGCGGACGTGCCCGGCGCGACGCGCGGCCCGGAGGCCGTGAACTGGTAGGGCCCCGCGCCCAGGTGCTCGAAGCGCCACGCGCCCCGGGCGTCCGTCTCCACGCCATCCCCGCGCGCGTCCGTCAGCGACAGCAGCGTGTTGGTCGTCTCCGGCACCGGCATCACGACGACGCCCGCCACCGGCTTGCCCCGCGCATCCACCACCGTGCCGGAGGCCGCCGCGCCACCCCGCAGCGCCACCGTCACCTTCTGGGCCACGTCCACCGCGTCCACCACCTGCGTGACCTGCCACGACGGCGCGAAGCCCCGGGCGGACACCTTGAGGACATGGCGTCCCACGGGCAAGCCTTGCAGCAACGCGCGGCCCTGCGCATCCGTGGTGCCCAGCACGGTCTGCTGCGAGCGCAATTCCACGGCCGCGCCCGGCACGCCCCGGGCCTCCGCGCCCTCCACCACCGTCACCTCCAGCGACGCCGCGGGCCGCAGGTGCAGCACCAGGGGCTGCGTCTCGTCGTTCAGCCACAGGCCCACCGGGCCCGCCAGCAACGAGCCATGCCGGGCGACGACCTGGTACGCGCGAGGCGACAGGCCCGTGATGTCGAACGTGCCGTCCTTCCCGGTGCGCACCGAGCGCGGCGGGCTCGTGTCCAGCACCACCGTGGCCCCCTCCACCGGGAGTTCCTCCGGGTCCAACACCAGGCCCTGCACGTGGAAGCCGCCCGGACGGTCCTCGTCCGGCACCAGGGGCAGCGCCGACAACTCAGTGAGGCCCGCGCCCCGGGCGGAGACATTCGAGGAACGGACCGAAAGCGGGGTGGCCGGGGCTTCCTCACGCGCGGCGACGACCGTCGGGTCCGCGTTCGGCTCGCGCAGCGCGAACCAGAGGAGGAGGCCCGACACCAGCGCTCCCAGCACCCACGCAACCCAACGCTTCATGGCCCTGTCCTCAAGGAAATGGAAAAGGAGGGGCCGCGGTCAAAGGCACCGCGGCCCCGGTTGTCACGTGACGCTTCTGGAGACGAACGTCGCCGCGACTAGCGGTCGAACGTCGCGTCGCTCAGCACGGGAGCGGCGCTCGTCGAAGCGTTCGCGGCCGCGCCGTAGTACTCCACCCAGTAGAACTCGTCGTCGCCGATGACGATGATGATGACGTCCTGGGCGTTGGTCGTCGGGCCGTTGTAGTCCGAACCCTTGGCCGCGGAGGCCGGCACGGAGTACGAGGAGGCAGCCAGACCCGCGACGAGACCGAACAGCGCAAGCAGCTTCTTCATGGGGGCAATCCTAGCGTTGGGGGTTTTGAACAGCCCTGACGCTCGGCTCCGGGGCCCCAGAGCTTCACGCCAGTATCCACCCTCCCCTATGCGGGAGGGTGAGATCCTGTGGACGGCTCCGCCAGGGCTTCGACAGCCACCGGGGCGGAGGGGGACGACGAACGGGGAAGGAAACGCTGGCGCAGACGCGTCAGGAAACGACCGATGGCGCGGTACTCGTCATCGCCCATCAGCGCCAGGTCCACGGACGTCATGAACAGCGAGAAGGTGACCAGCCCGAGCACCAGCGCGATGCCCACGTGGAACGTGAAGCCCATCACCACCGCCAGCCGGCGGCTGTAGGGATTGAGGAAGAGCAGGAACGGGAACGCGACCTGGAAGGCCACCGTGCAGTACGACAGCGCCGTCACCACGAAGGCGTCGCGGTAGATCCACTCCGTCACGCCCGGAATCACGAACTGCCCGCTGCGAAACGCGTAGTAGAGGGCCGTGCCGTCCTGCCACACGCCGCCCTGCACCTTGTAGAGCCCGGCAAGCCCATACACGAGGCTGATCTGCACCGCGAACGCCACCATCGCGGTGTTGTGGAACATCGCGCCCACCTTCGCCCAGGGCCCCGGCTCCACGCCCTCCGGCGCGGCCGGCCCCTTCGCGCGCCGCTCCGCGTCCAGGGAGAAGTGCGCGCTGACGTCCGCGAAGCACGCGTACACCAGGATGAGGTGGATGATGTTGTCCCCGCCGTCCCAGATGCCCGGGAAGCGCTGGTGCAACGACCACAGGAACACCCATTGGAAGGGCGTCAGCCAGCGCGCCCTCCAGCCCACCATCCACAGCACCGCCACCAGGATGCCCAGGTGGTAGCAGACCTCGAAGAAGAGCGGCGACGCGCTCCAGGCATAGACGGAGAAGTTGCGCGTGTGCGCCAGCTCCGCGACGAACGTCTCATACGGCCACAGCCCGGACGGCCCGAACAGATAGCGCCGCTGGGAGTAGTTGATGAGGTATTCGATGAGCACCGCCGCGCCCGCGACCAGGCGGAAGAGGCTTGCGCCCATCAGGTAGCGCGGCTGCGATTGCCAGGCGGTGAAGGCCTCCCAGGCCTTCGCCAGAGCCGACGGCGACCCAGGGGAGACAGCGGGGCTGGAGCCTTCGCTCATCGCGCCTCCACCGCTTCCATGGGCTGCCAGGACAACTCCATCCACGTCGTGTCGCCCGGCGCGTCCGCGTTCATGCGCTGGGAGAAGGCAGGCGCCTTGATGGTCGCCATCCGCACCCGCACCTCCCGGGTGCGCAACTGGGGATACAGCGACGTGCACGCCGCGGACGCCACGCGCCCCAACAGCCGCCGCCCCTGCTGCTTGCGCTGCTGACGCTGGCCCTCCGCCGCCGCCACCGCCTGGCGGTAGGCGTCCGTGTCCTCGGGCTTCTCCAACAGCCGGGTGGTGATTTCGTCGTCGCTCGCCGTGAGCTGGCTCAACCCCGCCACCTGCGCGCGCTCCAGCCGGTCCGCGGGCGTCAGGCGATAGCGCTGTTTCAAGTCCAGCAGCGGCGACGTGACGTTCACCCAGGGCTCCTCGCGCGAGACACCCGCCGCGTCCTCACCCCGGCATGCCACGAACACATGGCGCGTCTTGGCCTCCACGTCTGGCGCGAACAGCGTCCAGCGCTGATAGAAGAAAGGCTGCATGTATCGGTTGACCGCGCCAAGGACAGACACCTTCACCGGGTTGATGGGCGTCAGGAACGCCAGCGTGAAGGCGAAGTGGATTCCCAGACCGAACAACAGCACTGCGGGCAGCACCTTCTGGAGTGCTTGACCCAATTGCTGGAATTTCATGATTGCCCGGAGACCACGTGAGGTCTTGCAGAACGAATCAAGCGGGAGCGATGTGAATAGCAGTAACACGCGAGAAAACTTTGCGTCAACACGGCCGCCCCATTTCACCCTGATTGAAACGGATTGAGCCGTCCCGCCCAGGCGTCTGGTTGGACCCGCTTGTGACATGAAGGGTTACAAAAGCAGCGGGGCCGCGTGGGGAAGTGTCCCCACGCGGCCCCGAAGGCCCTACGGTGTTTCAGCCGGCCTGTCTCAGGCGGGCTGGATGTCGCTGTTCTTCACGCGGAACGTGTGTGAGGCGAACTTCGCCTCCAGCTCGCTGGGGTCGCGCTTGGAGTAGTCCTTGGCCACTTCCGCGGCGGGGATGAGATGGAAGGTGGCGAGCGTCTCATCCGCCTTCACCTCCACCACCACGAAGCCGTGCGAGTCCGCGTCCGCGAAGCGCAGGCCGGCGTTGGAGTCCTTGAGCGTCTTCTCCATGTTGGTGACGGCGTACCCGTACACGGGCGCGCCCGGGGCGTAGCCCGCGCCCAGCAGGGCCAGGCCCGCCAGCTCCTTGATGGAGCCGGAGGTGATGCCCGGCGCCGTCAGCGTGGGCACGCCCTCCTCCACCGACGCGAACGACGCGTGGATGTCGCCGGAGAGGAACAGCGCGTTGCTCACGCCCTGCGCCTTGAGCGTGTTGAGCATGACCTTCTTCTTCGTGGGGAAGCCGTCCCACTGGTCCACGCTGAAGTAGAAGCGCTGGCGCAGCGTCGGGTCGTAGATGTCCGACTTCGCGCGCAGGTCCCAGATGAGCGCCGACAGCGACGTGGAGCTCACCACCATCTTCCAGGTGTTGGTCGCCGAGGCGAGCGTCTGGTTGAACCACGCCTGCTGATCCGGCCCGAACACGTCCTCGCTCGCGCCCGCGGACAACTGGTACTTCACCGCCGCGAACAGGTCGAAGGTGTCCTTCACCACCACGTAGCGCGAGCCCTGGATGTTGAAGAGCGCGCTCTTGCCCATGTGCGCGTACGCCAGGCCTCGGGGCTTGTCCGCCGCGGCGATCTGCAGCGCGGCGAAGCCCGCCGCCTTGAACACCTGGTTCACGTAGAAGAGCGCCACCGGGCCCTTCACCCAGAGGCCCACCTTCTGCGCGGCCTCCGCGTCCGTCAGGCCCGCCGCCTTCGCCTGGCTCAGGTACGCGCCCTGGAGCACCTGCTTGTGCTGCGCATAGGCCGCGTCGTCGATGTTCACGTACGCGAACGTGTCCGCCTGGAAGACCTGCTTCACCGCGTCCGGCTGGCCCGCCAGCGCCGCGCCCAGCAGCGTCGCGTCCAGCGCCACCGCGCCGGGGTACGCGTCCTCCGGGATGAGGTGGTCCGGACGGTAGCTGCGGTAGTCCGTCACCAGCAGCTTCAGGTGCCGGCCGTATTCGAAGTCACGGTAGATGCGCGTGTTGGGGAAGCGCGGCTCGTTGTCCACGTTGACGACACCTTCGGCGGACTGCGCGGTGTCCAGCGGGATGAACTCCAGGAACGCCTGCTCGGCGTTGTGCTTGCGCTCCAACTGCGTCTCGTCCCGCTTGCCGTCCTCGTACGTCGCCACGTCCTTCCAGCAGTCGTCGGAGAACTCGTGGTCGTCCCAGGTGATGATGAACGGGTAGCGCTCGTGCACCGCCTGAAGCTGCCGGTCCGTGCGCACCGTCTTGTACAGGTCGCGGTAGTTGGACAGCGAGTTGGCCGCCAGGAACGCGGTGACGCCCGTGCCCTGCGCCAGCGCGGCCTGGGGCTCACTGAAGCGCACGGTGCGGCCGCCGTCGGCGGACTGGAAGGACGTGTCGCCCGTGGTCTCGTAGACGTAGTCCCCGAGGAACACGATGAAGTCCAGGTCCTGGTCCAACTGCAACAGCCGCTGCCACGCGTTGTAGTAGCGGCCAATGAAGTCCTGGCAGCTTGCGAAGGCGAACTTCACCGGCACGTCGTCACCCGCCGCGGGCGCGGTGCGCGTGCGCCCGATGCGCGTGGTGTTCTTCTGGCCGTCCTGCTCGTAGGAGAAGCGGTAGTAGTACGTCGTGCGCGACGACAGGCCCGTCACCTTCACCTTCACCGCGTGGTCGTGCGCCGCCAGCGCCGTCAGGTCCTTCTTGTCCAGCACCAGCGAGGAGAAGTCCTCCGTCGTGGAGACCTCCAGCCGCAGGGGCAGGTCCTGGCCGGCGCGCGCGGTGTCCTCCACGCGCACCCACAACACCACGCTGTCCGGGCGCGGATCTCCCGACGCCAGCGATTGCGGGAAGTAGGGCGAACCATCCGGCGTGGCCGACGTCTCGTCGTCGGAGCATCCAAAGGTCGTCGTCGCCGCGACAGCAACCACGGCTTGCAGGAACGTGCGGCGTTTGAAGGGGTTGAACAAGGCGTTGGACTCCAGCGGGAATCGGGTGAAGGGGTGTTTCCCGGCCGACGAAGTCTAGAGGCGCTTCCCCCTCCACACGAAACATCCCCGCGACACACCCGCATGACCTTGCGCGTCACGCGGCCGTGCCTGCCCGTCCCCCCGCACGCATTGAAAGGGAAAGGGGCCGACCGCCAGCGACGGCGGTCGACCCCTTTCTTCCTTCAGGCCCGCGCGCGCCGCTCCCCCCGGAGGAACGCGCACGGACTGTCTTCGGACGCGGCGTGTGGGCCTACTTCACGGCCTTCACGCGGGGACGCTTCTCCCCTTCCGCGGGCTCCGCCGGGGCTTCCGCCGCGGGGGCGCCAGCGGCCGCCTTGCCGATGCCGTACTTCTCCAGCACCAGGGCTTCAATCTCCTTCTGGGTTTCCGGGTGCTCGCGCAGGTACTCCTTCGCGTTCTCCCGGCCCTGGCCGATGCGCTCTCCCTTGAAGGAGAACCAACTGCCGCTCTTCTCCACGATGTTGTCGTTGGAGGCGAGGTCGATGAGGTCGCCCTCACGGGAGATGCCCGTGCCGTACATGATGTCGAACTCGACTTCCTTGAACGGGGGCGCGACCTTGTTCTTCACGACCTTCACGCGGGTGCGGCTGCCCACCACGTTGTCGCCGTTCTTGATGGCGCCCACGCGGCGGATGTCCATGCGCTGCGACGCGTAGAACTTCAGCGCGTTGCCGCCCGTCGTCGTCTCCGGGTTGCCGAACATCACGCCAATCTTCATGCGGATCTGGTTGATGAAGATGACGCACGTCTGGCTCTTGGAGATGGTGCCCGTGAGCTTGCGCAGCGCCTGGCTCATGAGGCGCGCCTGCACGCCCATGTGCGCATCTCCCATCTCACCCTCGAGCTCCGCCTTGGGGACGAGCGCGGCCACCGAGTCCACCACCAGCACGTCGATGGCGCCCGAGCGCACCAGCATCTCCGCGATCTCCAGGCCCTGCTCGCCGGTGTCCGGCTGGGACAGGAGCAGGTCGTCGGTGCGCACGCCCAGCTTGCGCGCGTAGCCCACGTCCATCGCGTGCTCCGCGTCGATGTAGCCACACACGCCGCCGCGCTTCTGCGCCTCCGCGACGATGTGGAGCGACAGCGTCGTCTTGCCGGAGGACTCCGGCCCGAAGATTTCGATGATGCGCCCGCGCGGCACGCCGCCCACGCCCAGCGCGATGTCGAGCGAGATGGACCCCGTCGAAATGGCCTGGATGTCCTTCATCATCGGCTCGTCGTTGCCGAGCCGCATGATGGAACCCTTGCCGAACTGACGCTCCACCGCCGCCAGCGCCAGCTCGATCGCCTTTTCCTTCTCCTGATTCACGGCCATTTCTCGTCGCTCCTTGGAAGAGTGGGCCACCCCGGCCCACCTGAACGCGCTTTTAGTACGCGATGGGTAGACCCTAGTCCACCCCTCTGACATCCGTTTTGGGTTCTGCCGGTCAGCTCTTGCGCAGGGCGGCCAGGAAGGCGGCCACCAGACCGCCCAGCCCCGCCACCCAACCGGCCGGGACGTCCGGCACCAGCAACATCCACAACCCCACCCCGGACACCACCGTCAGCAGCGCCAGGGCTCCGCGATACAGGGGAGAGCCCACCGAGGCAACCGTCAGCAGCGCCAGGGACAGGAGGCTCAGGAGCCCCTGGAGGATGAGCAGCCCGCCAGGCTCGACCAGCCCCGTCACCGTGAGCAGCACCTGGGCCGCCAGCGCCCCCAGCCCCACCGCGAGCGCCGGGAACGGCCCGCCCCGGGGCGGCGCGAGCTGGGTCCCCAGCACCGGGGTGGTCTTCAGGTGGTCCAGGTCCTCCGGGCGCACCTCCAGCGCATAGGGGAAGCCCAGCGCCAAGAGCGACTCCACCGTCGCGGCGCGGCAGGTGCGCCCGTCCGCGTCCACCAGCCCCTCCAGGGTGCCGCCCTCCAGCAGCCGGTGGAAGGCATCCGCCTCCGCGCGTCCCGCCCCTTCCGCGACCACGTCCGCCAGGAGCCCGTTGAAATCCGACGCCAGCCGCAGCCGCTCCTCCCCCGAGGCCCGCCGGGCCTGCTGCGCCAACAGGAGCATGGGCAGCGGGGAGTCCGAGGGCGGGGTGGGCGAGCCGGACTGCGCCGGAGGCTCCCAGGCCGCCAGGTCCGACGGGGCACCGTCCTCGCCCTCGAAGGGGGAGTCGGATGTACGTGGACGTGGGCGGGAAGCATCGGTCACGGTGGCGAAACTGTAACCGGGGCGCCCCTCGGGGTTCAAAGTGGAAGGTGCCCGCAACTTCCTCCGGGCAACGGGGTTGATGCCTCACGGATGGATTCGGACCCGGACACGCAGGCGATGCTGAAGGTGGCGGCGGGCGACAAACAGGCCTTCGCCTGGCTCTTCGACCGACACCACGCGAGCGTGGCGCGCTTCGCGTTCCGCTTCGTGGGGGACCCGGCGCGAGCGGAGGAGCTCACGCAGGACATCTTCGTGAAGCTCTACCGCCACGCGCGCTCCTACAAGCCGACGGCGAAGTTCAAGACGTTCCTCTTCCGGGTGGCCACCAACCACTGCCTCAACGAGATGCGGCGCGGGGAGTACCGCGTGGCGCGCCTCGCCTCGGAGGCCCCGGACGCGGACGACGCGGGAGCGGTGGAGATGCCAGGGCCCGAAGGGGACCGGCCCGACCAGGCGTTGAGCGGCCGGGAGTTGGAAGCGGCGGTGGGCGTGGCGCTGGGCGATTTGAGCGACCGCGAGCGCGCGGCCTTCACCATGTGCCGGTTCGAAGGCATGGCGTACCGGGACATCGCCGAAGCGCTGGAGGCGAGCGAGGCCGCCGTGAAGAGTCTCATCCACCGCGCCACCCTGGCGGTGGCGCGCAGGATTGAAGCGTTGCAGGCGGGCACCGTGCCCGCGAGGAGTCGGGCATGAGCTGCACCTACGAAGAAGACCTGACGGCCTACGTCGACGGGGAGCTGCCGCCCCCGCTGCGCACCCGGATGGAGGCCCACCTGGGCACCTGCGCGGAGTGCCAGCGGACGGAGCAGTTGCTGCGAGTCACCGTGGCGCGGATGGCGGAGCTGCCCGCCTTCATCCCGTCCTCCTCCTCGCGCCGGGAGGTGCTGGCGCGGCTGGACGCGCTGCCGCCCACGTGGCGGGAGCGGATGGCGTCGCTGTTGCGGCCGGGCGTGCTGGTGCCTTCCGCGGGCGTGGCCGCGACCGCGGTGCTGGCGCTGCTCGTCGCGGGACGCGGCGGCGTGGACACCGCGGCGCTGGAAGAGCTGGACGCGGGCGCGCTGGAAGTGGCGACGAACCTGGAGCTGGTCGAGGACTACGAAGTGCTGGGACTCGACAGCTCCGACGACCTGGAGGTCGTCGAGAACCTCCACGAACTGGGGATGCCGTGATGCTGGGAAGAACGACCCTGACGGCCCTCGCCGTGGGACTGACGCTGGCCCTCCTGCCGGTCGCGTCCGCCCGCGCGGCGAACGCCCCCACGCCCACCGCGGCCGAGCGCTTCGAGAAGCTCCCCCCGGAACAGAAGGAAGCGCTGAGAGCCAAACTGCGCGAGTTCAAGGCGATGCCGCCCCAGGAGCAGGCGCGCGTGCGCGAGAACCTCCAGCGCTGGCGGCAGCTTCCCCCCGAGGAGCGGGAGCGGCTGCGCACCAACCTGCGCGACTTCCAGCGCCTGTCGCCCCAGGAGCGCAAGGCCGTGCGCGAACAGGTGCGCGACCTCAGGGGCCTGTCCACGGAGCGTCGCGCGGAGCTGCGCCAGCGGATGCGCGCCTACCTGAAGGAACACCCCGAGCGCCGCGAGCAGATGATGGAGAACATGCGCCGCTGGCGGCAGATGTCCGCCGAGCAGCGTCAGGAGGCTCGCGAGCGGCTGCGCGAAAGGCGGCGCAAGTGAGCACCGCCCCGTCATGGCTGCTGCTGTTCACGCTCGGGCTCGCCCTGCCCGCCGCGGCCCAACAGGCCCCGTCGCCGGGTGAAGCACCGGAGCGCCCCGCCCCCGTCGCGCCGGTGCATCCGGAGGCGCGCCCCATCCCCACCGACGTCCGCCGCCAGGAGCCCGCGCTCACCGACGAGGACCGCGAGGTGGTGGAGAACCTGGAGCTGCTCGAATCGCTGGACGCGGCGGCGGACCTGGAAGTGCTGCTGGAGCTGTCGGAAGACCCCTGAAGCCGCGCACCCCAGCGTGAAGCAAACGAAGAAGCCCGGGCCCCTGTGGAAGGGAACCCGGGCTCTTTCGCGTCAGGCGTTGAAGCGCCGTGTCGCTATTCGACCGTCACGCTCTTGGCCAGGTTGCGGGGCTGGTCCACGTCGTTCCCGCGCATCTCCGCCACGTGGTAGGCGAGCAGTTGCAGCGGGATGGTGGCCACCACCGGCGCGAGCAGCGCGGAGGCGGCGGGGATGCGGATGACGTGGTCGGCCAGGGTGTCCGCCTGCGTGTCGTCCTCGTCGATGACGGCGATGACCTTGCCGCCGCGCGCGCGGACCTCCTCGATGTTGCCGATGATCTTCTCGTACGCGACGTGCGGATGCTTCGGCGCGATGACCACGACGGGCATCTTCTCGTCGATGAGCGCGATGGGGCCGTGCTTCATCTCACCGCCCGCGTAGCCCTCCGCGTGGATGTACGAGATCTCCTTCAGCTTGAGCGCGCCCTCCAGCGCCACCGGGTGCATGGGGCCGCGGCCGAGGAACAGGAAGTCCTGCGCGTTCATGAACTCACGCGCGACGCGCTTCACCTGCGGCTCGCACTTGAGCACGTCCTCGATCATCTTCGGCACCTGCGCCAACTGCGTCAGGTGCTCCTGCGCGCCTTCCACCGACAGCGTGCCGCGCATGCGGCCCAGCTTCACCGCCAAGAGGTACAGCGTCACCAACTGCGTGGTGAAGGCCTTGGTGGACGCGACGCCGATCTCCGGACCCGCGTTGGTGAGGATGTGCAGGTCCGACTCGCGCGTCATCGCGCTGCCAATGACGTTGCAGATGGCCAGCGTGTGGGCGCCCAGCCGCTTGGCCTCCTTGAAGGCGCCCAGCGTGTCCGCCGTCTCACCCGACTGGCTGATGGCGATGACCAGGTGCGACTTCTCCACGATGGGGTCGCGGTAGCGGAACTCGCTGGCGAGTTCCACTTCCACCGGCAGCCGCGCCAGCGACTCGATCATGTGCTTGCCGGCGACGCCGGAGTGCCACGACGTGCCGCACGCCAGGATGGTGACCTTGGTGAAGGACTTCACCTGCTCGAGGCTGAGGTTCCACGTGTCGAAGTGGACGTCGCCTTCGGACAGGAGCATCCGGCCGCGCAGCGTGTCCGCGATGGCGCGGGGCTGTTCGTGGATCTCCTTGTGCATGAAGTGCTTGTAGCCGCCCTTCTCCGCCATCATCGGCGTCCAGTCGATGCGGCGCGTGGGGCGGTTCACCAACTGGCCCGCGCGGTTGAAGATGTCCACCTTCGCGGCGGTGATGACTGCCAGGTCACCCTCCTCCATGTAGACGAAGTCGCGCGTGTGCTCGAGCAGCGCGGGCACGTCGCTGGCCACGAAGTTCTGGCCCTCGCCCAGGCCCAGCACCATGGGCGACGCGTCCTTGGTGCACACGATGCGGCCCGGATCCTTGGAGCACACCACCACGAGGCCGTAGGTGCCCTTCACCTGCTTGATGGCCGCTCGCACCGCGTCCGGCAGGTCCACGCCGCGCTCGACCTCCTCGGAGATGAGGTGGGCGAACACTTCCGAGTCCGTCTCCGACGCGAAGACGTGGCCGCGCGCGCGCAGCTCCACCTTCAGCGCCAGGTGGTTCTCGATGATGCCGTTGTGCACCACCGCCACGTTCTTGTACGTGTGCGGGTGGGCGTTCTCGTCGGAGGGACGGCCGTGGGTCGCCCAACGCGTGTGGCCGATGCCCGTCGTGCCCTTCGGCAGGTCCTGCACCACCCGGTTCTCCAGGTTGCGCAGCTTGCCCGTGGCGCGCACCACGTTGAGCTGGTTGCCGCTCACCACCGCGACGCCCGCGGAGTCATAGCCCCGGTACTCGAGCTTCTTCAGACCCGACACCAGGATGGGAGCAGATTCCTTGTCACCGACGTAGCCAACAATCCCGCACATATTCCTGCCTCTTTCTCGACCCGCGCCCGCCAGAGCAAACCACGGGAAACCTTGTCACGCCCAACCACGCCCCACCGTCCGACCACCAGGCAGGCGTCGGAAATCAGCCTGCCTTCACCTTCGTCTGCCGCGCCTTCTTGGCCGCCACCCAACCCTCCTTCACCACCTGCGGCGCACGGGACACAGCGAGGCTCCCAGGAGGCACATTTTTCGTCACCGTGGTGCCCGCGCCGACATACCCGCCATCTCCCACCTTCACCGGCGCCACCAACTGCGAGTCGGAGCCGATGAAGACCCCGTCGCCCAGCTCCGTCAGGTGCTTGTTCACCCCGTCATAGTTACAGGTGATGGTGCCCGCGCCGATGTTGCAGCCCGCTCCGATGTTGGCGTCGCCCAGGTAAGTCAGGTGGTTGGCCTTGCTGCCCTTGCCAATGCGGGCCTTCTTCGTCTCCACGAAGTTCCCCAGATGCACGTCCTCTGCCAACTCGGTTCCGGGACGCAGCCGGGAGAACGGGCCGATGATGCACCGGTCGCCCACCCGCGCCTCCTCCAGCACCGAGTAGGGCTTGATGTGCGTGCCGTCCGCCACGTGGGAAGCCGTCAGCACGCTGCCCTGGCCGATGGTGACGTTCTTGCCGACGACGGTGCCGGCCGCGAGCGTGACGCTCGGCCCAATCTCCGTGTCGGTGCCAATGGTGATGCCCTCTTCGATGTACGCCGTGGCGGGGTCCTGGATGGACACGCCCGCGCGCATGTGGGCTTCGTTGATGCGCTGCTGGAGCACGCGGGCCCGCGCCGCCAGCTCCACCTTGTCGTTCACGCCCGCGGTCTCCGTGGCGTCCGCGTCCACCGCGCCCACGGGGCCTTGGCGGGCGGCCATCTCCACGAGGTCGGTGAGGTAGTACTCGCCCTGCGCGTTGACGGGTTTGATCTCCGCGAGCGCCTTCCACAGGAAGGACGCCTCCACGGAGTAGATGCCCGCGTTGCACTCCTTCACCGCGCGCTGCTCCGGGGTGCAGTCCTTGTGCTCCACGATGCGGGACACCTTGCCGCCCTCGCGGATGACGCGGCCGTAGCCCGTCGGGTCCTCCAGGGTGGTGGACACCATGGCCAGCGCGCCGCCCGCGGCGTCATGCGCGGACAAGAGCGCCTGGAGCGTCTCCTTGCGCAAGAGCGGCACGTCTCCGTAGAGGATTAGCACGCGGCCCTCGTGGCCCGCGAGCGCGTCCTGGGCGGCCTTCACCGCGTCCGCCGTGCCGCGCTGCTCCTTCTGGAGCGCGAAGCGCAGGGGCGCGTCCGGGAAGTGGGCACGGATGGACTTCTCCACCTCGGCGGCCTGGTGGCCCACCACCGGCACCACGGACGTGGCGCCCAGTTCCAGGGCCCGCTTCAAGGGATAGGCGCAGATGGGACGACCGAGGATGGGGTGAAGGACCTTCGCCTTCTCCGACTTCATCCGCGTGCCCTTCCCCGCGCACAGGACCACCGCTGCCAAAGCTGTCATATGCGGCGGAGAATTAGGGACCGCCGATCAACTCGTCAACCGCGAGCGGGCGTCAAAGCGGGCCGGGGACCTTCAGAAGAAGTCCGGACGCTGACTGCCACACACAACGTATTGCGCTGGACCGTGATGCCGTAACGCGGCTTCAGGAACGTCGTCAGCCGCACCGGAACGGAGGCCGGCACCGGAGCCGGACCCTCACTGGGGTTTGGAGGACTCATGGACGCCACCAGTCGCTACACATGGCCCAAGAGTGCCTTGTCTCCTTTCACAATCCAAGGAAAAAAATGTTGTCCTGTTGAAACCCTGGTCCCAACGCGATGCATGGTGCATTAGGGAACGGCCGGAAATCACAAGGAAAGGCGTCCAGGTGGGAAATACACACATTGGATCCGTCGGGCATGCACTTGCCCGCTCGGTGGGACTCGCGGTGCTACTCGCGGCGGCGACGGCCTTCGCGGCGCGGCCCTACCGGGGAGGTGCGGTGGCCACCGCGTACCCCCCCGCGAGCGAGGCCGCGCTGAAGATGCTGGAGAAGGGCGGCAACGCGGTGGACGCGGCCGTGGCGGCGGCCTTCGTGGCGGCCGTGGTGGGTCCCTACCATTCCGGTGTGGGCGGTGGTGGGTTCGCGCTGGTGCACGACGCGAAGACGGGCGACACGCGGGTGCTGGACTTCCGCGAGGTGGCGCCGAAGGCCGCGTCCCGCGACATGTACCTGAAGGACGGCGCGCTGGTGCCGGGGCTGTCCACGGACGGCGCGCTGAGCGTGGCGGTGCCGGGCGCGGTGGCGGGCTATCTGGAATTGCTCGCCACGCACGGCAAGCTCAAGCCCGCGGTGGTGCTGGCCCCGGCCATCCAGTTGGCGAAGCAGGGCTTCTGGGTGACGCCCAAGTACCAGCAGATGGCGACGGGCCGCGCGGAGTGCCTGCGCCAGGACGCGGAGGCCGCGCGCATCTTCCTGGTGAAGAACGCGCAGGGCACGCCGGACGTGCCCCCCTTGGGCCACCTGCTCAAGCAGCCGGACCTGGCGCGCACGCTGGGCCTCATCGCGAAGGGCGGCGCGAAGGCGTTCTATTCGGGCCCGGTGGCGCAGGCGCTGGTGAAGTCGGTGAAGGACGCGGGCGGCGTGCTCACCCAGGAGGACCTGACGGCCTACACGACGCGCAAGGCCACGCCCCTGGAGACCACCTACCGGGGCCACCGCATCCTCACCATGCCGCCGCCGAGCGCCGGAGGACTGGCCGTCGTGCAGGTGCTGGGCATGCTCCAGCAGTTGCGTCCCCAGGGCCTGCCCTACCGCGACCCGGACGCGCTGCACCTCTACGTGGAGGCGGTGCGCCGCGCGTACGTGGACCGCGCGAAGTACCTGGGCGACCCGGCCTTCGTGCAGGTGCCGCTGGAGCGGCTGTCCTCGCCCGGCCACATCGCGGACCTGGCGGGCAACATCGACCCGAAGAAGGCCACCGCGAGCGCGTCCCTGCTGGCGCCGGTGACGGGCGGCCCGGCCTCCACGCTGCGCCGCGACGCGGGGCCCCTCACGCCGGAGCCGGAGAAGAAGAACACCACGCACATCTCCGTCATCGACAAGGATGGCAACGCGGTGGCCATGACGACGACGGTCAACTACAGCTTCGGTTCGTGCCTCGTGGGCAAGGGCACCGGCGTGCTGCTCAACGATGAGATGGATGACTTCGCCGCGCAGCCGGGCGTGCCCAACGCGTATGGCCTTGTCACGGGCGAACCCAATGCCATCCAGCCCGGCAAGGTGCCCCTGTCCTCCATGTCGCCCACGCTGGTGTTCGCGAAGGAAGACCCCAAGCGCGTGATGCTGGCGGTGGGCAGCCCTGGTGGCTCCACCATCCCCACCACCGTCATCCAGGCCATCAGCAACGTGGTGGACCACGGCATGGACGTGACGCGGGCGGTGGGCGCGGGCCGCCTGCATCACCAGTACCTCCCGGACGAATTGTGGGTGGACAAGTGGGGCCTGGAGCCCGCGACGCTGGCCACCCTGGAGGCCCGGGGCCATAAGATTCGCCGCGTGGACGGCTGGGGTGACGCGGAGGCCGTCTACAGCGACCCACGTACGAACCTGCGCTCCTCGTCCAGCGACCCGCGCAACGAGGGCGCCGCGATGGGCCAGGACTAGAGAGAAGGAGAACCGTGCCCGAGCCGCTGCCGCTCTTCGATGCGCACCTCCACCCGGAGGCCCTCACCGACCAGGACCTGGAATCCATGCGCTTCTTCGGCGTGGAGCGGGCCCTGGTCGTGGCGCATCACTTCCCGGAAGCGACGGCCAAGGCGCTGCGCCAGCACTTCGACCACCTGGTCGAACGCCAGCTCCCCCGGCTGGAGCGGCTGGGCATCCGCGCCTGGGCGGCCCTGGGCGTGCACCCGCGCTGCATCCCCCGCCGGGGCCTGTCGGAGGTCCTGGGCCACCTGCCGGACTACTTCGAGGGCGGCCGCGTGGTGGCCCTGGGAGAGACGGGGCTGCACGCGGGCGGCGAGGAGGAGGAGGAAGCGTTCCTCGAACAGCTCGCCCTGGCCCGCCAGCTCAAGCTGCGCGTGGTGGTGCACACGCCCCTGAAGGACAAGGAGCGCCACACGCGGCGCATCCTCACGCTGCTGCGCCAGTCCGGGCTCGCCCCGTCGCGCGCGCTGGTGGACCACGCCAACGCGCGCACCGTGCGCACCATCCTGGAAGTGGGTCACTGGGCAGGGCTGACGCTGCACCCGGAGGCCCTCCAGGCGGACCGGGCGGTGGCCCTGGTGCGGCGGCTGGGCAGCGAGCGGCTGGTGCTGGACTCGGACGCGGGCGACGGCGCGGGGGACATCCTGGGCCTCGCGCGCACCGCGAACCTGCTGGGCAAGGCGAAGCTGTCCGAACGGCTCGTGCGGCGCGTCACCCGGGACAACGCCGCGACCTTCTTCCAGATCCACGACTGAGCGCGCCAGACGCGCCCGGTGCGGGCGGCACCGGGCGTGTGAAAAGGCTCCGGGCTCCAGGGCTTGTAAATGCAACGGGCCCCGCGCAGTGAAAGCGCAGGGCCCGGAGATTTACAGTGCATGCGGCCAACCGGGCACCCGAAGGGTGCCGGGGGACCTAGTTCACGGACGCGGAAGCAGACGCTTCGGGCTGCAGGGAGAGGCCCTGCGCATCCGGCGCCAGCCGCACCTGGACGCCCTGGGAGCGGTACTCCGCGAGGGAATCCGCCGCGTCGTCGAGCATCTGCTGGTAGCGCTCCTCCAGCTCCACCGCGATCAGCAGCATCGTCTCACCGGCGTCCGTGACGCCCGGCCGGTACACCTGGCACCGCTGGAACCGCGCCCAGCGACCGTTCTGCATCTTCACAAGCTCGCCGTCGTAAGCCATGCGCCGCTCCTCACGTGGGGAATCCGACGAACGCAATCTAAAGTCGAATCCGGGCGCTGTCACCCCCCTGCTTGAAAATTCGTAAACCCACCGTGATTCCAGAGGGTTGACGGCACTCAAAGGGGGACTGGGGCTCCATCCGCGGACCGGGCCGGCGTAAAATGTAAAGTTCGTGACTGTCAACGCGGTTAACCCCGCCCCGGGGGCGATGATGCGTTGCGCTGTCAACACTCCGGGGGATGGCGCGGTGCAGGGGGGCGAGC
>NZ_RAVZ01000191.1 GCF_003611635.1 Corallococcus terminator
CTTCCCGTCCCCGCCCCAGACGCCTGCTCCCTCGGCCAGGACGCCGAAGCGGGAGGTGTCCGGGAAGGCCGAAACGCGGGCCCCGGCCAGCAGGCGGAACGTGCTGGGCCGCAGCCGGAGCTGGGGCTCCACGAAGGGCGACACGATGAGCGTGGGTCCGGGTACATCCAGGGGTGGCGTGGCCCACGGGTGGATGGGCCAGGACAACACCCAGTGCGCGCCGTCACCCCACTCCCGGCGCAGGTCCGGGATGAGCGGCTCCAGGAAGCACAGCGTGTAGAGACACAGCGTGCGCTTCCAGGAGACCAGGGCCGGGGCTCGTTCCAGCTCCTCGGTTCGAGCTTCGGTCTGGGCCTGAGCCCGGGCCTGGGACGCGGCCAGGAAGCACAGCAGGCTTCCGGCCGCGACCGCGTGCTTCACGTCACTTGCCCTGGAACGCGGCGGGACGCTTGGCGAGGAACGCGGCCATGCCCTCGCGCTGATCCTCAGAACCGAAGAGGACCGCGAAGCCCTGGCGCTCCAGCTCGTTCGCGCTGCGCAGGTCCTGATCCGCGCCGTACTCCACCACGCGCTTGGCCTGGGCCACCGCGAGCGGACCGTTCTTGAGGATCTTCGCCGCCACCGCGCGGCAGTGCTCCATCAGCTTGTCCGCGGGCAACACGTCCAGCACCAGGCCAATCTCCTTGGCCCGGGCCGCGTCGATGCGGTCCGCCGTGAAGAGCATCTCCTTCGCGCGGGAGCGGCCGACGAGCCGGGTCAGCCGCTGCGTGCCGCCGAAGCCCGGGATGACGCCCAGGGTGACTTCCGGCAGGCCCAGCTTGGCCTTCTCCGACGCGTAGATGAGGTCGCAGCCCAGCGCCAGCTCCAGGCCGCCGCCGAGCGCGAAGCCGTTCACCGCCGCGATGGTGGGGATGGGCAGGTTCTCCAGCGACTGGAAGACGTGGTGTCCCAGCGCGGAGAACTCCCGGGCCTGGGCTGCGGTGATGGTGACCATCTCCGCGATGTCCGCGCCGGCGACGAACGCCTTGTCCCCACCGCCCGTGACGATGAGGGCGCGGGTGTCGTCCTTCAGCGAGCGCAGCGCGTCGTCCATCTCATGGAACGTCGCGCTGTTGAGCGCGTTGAGCGCCTTGGGGCGGTCCACCGTGAGGACGGCGATGGGGCCGTCCTTCTCCAACCGGATGTTCTCGTAGGCCATGTGCGTCGAAGCTCCTGTGTCGGGTGGGGACGACTAGTACTTGTAGAAGCCGCGGCCGCTCTTCTTGCCGTACCAGCCCGCGTCCACGTACTGGCGCAAGAGCGGGCACGGACGGTACTTGGAGTCACCCAGGCCCTTGTGCAGGACCTCGGCGATGTAGAGCACCGTGTCCAGGCCGATGAAGTCCGCGAGCTGGAGCGGGCCCATGGGCTGGTTGGTGCCCAGCTTCATCGCGGTGTCGATGTCCTCCGCGGTGCCCAGGCCTTCCATCAGCGCGAAGCAGGCCTCGTTGAGCATCGGGATGAGGATGCGGTTGACGATGAAGCCCGGGTAGTCCTTGGACACCACCGTCGTCTTGCCCATGCGCTCGGCCATGGCGCGGATGGTGGCGTACGTCTCATCGCTGGTGGCCGCGCCGCGGATCAGCTCCACGAGCTGCATCACCGGCACCGGGTTCATGAAGTGCATCCCGATGACGGACTCGGGGCGCTTCGTCGCCGCGGCGATGCGGGTGATGGGGATGGAGGAGGTGTTGGTGGCGAGGATGCCGCCGGGGCGGACGACTTCGTCCAGCTCCAGGAAGATGCGGCGCTTGAGGTCCTCGTTCTCCGTGACGGCCTCGATGGCGACGTCCACGTCCTTCGCGTCGCGCGCGCTGGTGAACGTGGAGAGGTTGGCTTCCGCGGCCTGCTGCTTCGCCGCGTCCAGCTTGCCCTTCTCCACCAGCTTCTTCAGGCCCGCCTTGATGCGGTCCGCGCCCTTCGCGAGGCCGTCCTTGTTGACGTCCACCAGCGACACGCGGATGCCCGCCTGGAGCGCCACCTGCGCGATGCCCGCGCCCATCTGCCCTGCACCGACGACGACGATGTGTTCCGTTGCCATGGCGATTTCTCCTGTGCCGGCGGCCATAACGCACGCCCCCAGGAGGGTCAACGACTGGTGGCGGGCAGGCGCAGTTGTCGGACGATGGCTTCACCCTCGCCCACCGACACCCGCTCCTCCAGGCGCACCCGCTGTTCGCTGTCCCGCATCTTCAGGAACAGGAGCGTGCGGAAGGTGCCCTCCGGGAGGTTCATCTTGAACGTCACCTCCGGTGGCGGGCCGCTGGTGAAGAACCGCTCCTCGCGCTTGAGGATGCGCTCCTCCGGGTCCAGCACCTGGAGGTCCATCGCGCGCACGTCGCTCCAGCCCGCTCCGTCGAGTTGGAGGATGAGCTGTCGTTCAGGGACGTCCGTCGCCTTCCACAGCCACAGGCCCACCGCGACGATGGCGATGAGCGCCAGGCGCTTGGGCAACGGGTGCGTGCGCCAGGCTCCGCGCGGCTTCGCGGGCACCGGGGCCTGGGGCTCCGGCGACGGCTGTTCGGGGACTTCCGCCACGTCCTCCCCTACTCCCGCTTCGTGCGCTTGGAGGCGGGACGGCGCGCGTTCAGCTCCGTGATGACCACGCGCGTCGTGGGCGGAGACTCCGCGGCCTTCTTGCCCTTGGGGGCTTCCGGCGGCGGAGGCTCTTCTTCCTTCTCCGACTTCTCCGACGGCACCAGGCGGATCTGCGCCTTCACCTCCACCGTCATGCCGGAGAGCAGCTTGAGGAACTCATCGCGCAGCTTCTCCGACTGCATGAAGCGGCGCATCTCCTCCGTGACGACGCGGGAGATGTCGTCCTTGGTCTTCTCCGCCTGGGAGAGGATGAAGCCCAGGGCCTCCTTGGGGAGCTTGAGCTGACCCGCGAGCGAGCGGATGCCCTCCTCCGTCATGAAGACCGCGCCCATGCCGGCCACCGCCATGCGCCGCACGAAGTCCGGCACGAAGCCCCCCGAGCGGCTTTCACGCCCGGGCTGCTGCTCCGATTCGTCGAACAGCGGATCAGGCGGGAAGTCGTCGTTGCCGGCGGGGGCCATGCGGTCTCCTTACGGGTTGGGCACTACCGGGCCTGCATCACCGGCAACGGCACGCTCTTCATCGTCTGCGCGGACACACGTCCGGCCACATTCCGGGCAATCTCCTGGAAGGCCTTCGCCTCCAGGCTGTCCTTCGCCCCCGCCACCACCGGCACGCCCAAGTCTCCGGACTCGCGCACCTTCAGGTCCAGGGGGATCTCCCCGAGGAATGGAATGCCGAACATCTCCGCCGCCTTGCGCCCGCCACCGTGGTTGAAGATGTGGGTGGCCTTGGAGCAATGCGGGCAGATGAACTGGCTCATGTTCTCCACGATGCCCAGCACCGGGATGTGCACCTTGTCGAACATCTGCTTGGCGCGCACCACGTCCGCCAGCGCCACGTCCTGCGGCGTCGTCACCAGCACCGCGCCCGCCGCGCGCACCGACTGGGACAGCGTCAGCGCCACGTCACCCGTGCCCGGGGGCAGGTCCAGGATGAGATAGTCCAGGTCGCCCCAGTTCACGTCGCGCACCAACTGCATCAGCGCGCCGTGCAGCATGGGGCCACGCCAGATGAGCGCCTGATCCGCCTCCACCAGGAAGCCGATGGACATCACCTTGATGCCGTGCGCGATGAGCGGATCCAACGTCTTGCCATTGGGGCTCACCGGACGCTTGTCCGCGAGTCCCGTCATCAGCGGCACCGACGGGCCGTAGAAGTCCGCGTCCAGCAGGCCCACCTTGGCGCCGTGCTGCGCGAGCGACACCGCCAGGTTCACCGCCACCGTGCTCTTGCCCACGCCGCCCTTGCCGGCGCCCACGAGCAGGATGTTCTTCACGCCCGGCAACAGCGCCCCGCCGCCACCCGAACCGCCCGCGACGCCGCGCACCTGGGCGCCCCATTCGATGTCGAAGGTCTTCAGGCCCGGCACCGCCTTGAGCGCCGCTTCCGCGTCCGCCTGGATCTTCCCCTTCATGGGACACGCGGGCGTGGTCAGCTCGATCTTCAACTTCACCGTGTCGCCCGTGACGCGCACGTCCTTCACCATCCCGGCCTTCACGAGGTCGATGTGCAGCTCGGGATCGATCACCTTCGACATGGCCGTCATGACATCGGCCTGTGTGACGCTCATCGGGACACCTGAAACCTTTTGAAAACGGGCGTTTGCACGCTTGAAGGGGGGCGGAGATTGCCAGCACTCCGGGGGCTGTCAACGTCGTTTAACGCGAGGGCCCGGAAGGTGCATCGGCCATCGCCGCGGGCCTACCGAGCCCGGCTTCTGGCCCTCATTCGATGGCCGCCACCCGGTACTCCCCGTCTTCCAGGACCAGGCGCACGGCCCGGTCCTCCCCCAGCGGGAACAGGGCCTCGCCCGCGGCCACGCGCACGTGGGTGTGGAGGGACAGCCGGGCCCGGCGCAGGCGCTCCTTCGCCAGGGGGTCGCGTTCGAAGTCCTCGCGCAGTCGCTCCGGGGTGTAGCGGGCGCGCAGCGGAGAGGCGAGCAGACCCCACGCTCCCTTCCAGTCGCGCGACTCCACCTCGTCGAGGAACTTCTTCAGTGCGGCCCGGGGCACGTCCGCCGGGCGGGATTCCACCACGCGCCAGTCCTCGCCCTGGCGGGCCAGGGTGACGGACGGGGCGCGGGCCTCCAGCACACCCGTGCCGGTGCGCACGGCGGCGGCGCGTTCGCGGCGGGCGGTCTCGTTGGAGAACTCGTCCAGGAAGGCGACTTCGCCCTCCGGTCCCCCGGTCGTCAGGCGGTAGGCGTCCGAGAGACGGTTCTCCTCCAGCGCCTTCGCGTACGCCTCCGCCACGGAGGCCGGCTCGCGCGACGCGGTGGCGCAGGCGGTGCCCAGGAGCAGCAGACTGAGAGGAGCAAGGCGGGGCATCACTGGCGCGGCAGGGTAGACCCCGTGCCTGGGGGGAGCAATCTCCGGGGCACCCAGCGGTGTCGTTCATGCGCCCTGCCCTCCCTGGCGCTCCCCAGGGCGGCCGGACAGGTGGGGGCTTCCCGAGCCTGGGGCCGTCAGCGAATCCGGAGCAACTGGACCACCCAGAACACCAGATCGCCCCAATCCGGGCCATTGCGGCCCATGGTCAGTTCAGGCAGGGCCTCCGGAGACCGGTGCTTGGGCAGGCTCGCGCCCGACACGGCGCCCTTGGGGCGGTGTTCGCCGCAGTAGATGTCGCCGTTCCAGGCCCAGGCCTGGCTCACCGGCACCGGGAGGGCGCACTGCACGCAGCCAAAGGGAGACGACAGGCCATAGCCCCCGGAGGGTGAATGCGACGGTGGCAACGGGGCCGTGGCGCCCGGGGCCATCCATGGGTCGGCGCCTCCGTCCGTGGCGGGGGCGACCTCCCAGCCCACCTTGGAGCCGGACGGTGACGCCTTTGGAGCCTCCACGGTGGCGTGTTCGAGCGTTTCGAACTTGCCCGCGTCCAGCCACGCGCCTCCGCACTGCACGCACAGGTCCACCGTGCAGACTCGCGCGGACACCAGCCCGAGCCTCGCGCCACAGCCCGGACAGGCCACGGGCTCACTGCGACACGTGGCGCAGTTGGCCAGGGAGCGCGGCACCAGATGTCCTCCGGCGCGGCACCGGGACGCGGCGTTCCTCGCGGTGCCCATCAGCGGCTTGAGCGAGGGCCGGTCCGGAAAGCGTTCCAGCTCTCCCCGATCGAAGAACAGGCCGTGGCAGCGCGGACAGATGTCCACGTCCACGTCCGAGGCCTGGACGACGTTCAACGGTTGGCTGGGGCACACCGGGCAGGAGCGGGCCATGCCCCCATGTTAGTCCAAGCGCCGCAAAGACCCGAGTCCCCAGAGGCTCCATGCCGCGGTGCAGAAGGCATACGTGGTCGGGTGCGATGCGGCCGTCAGCAGCTTCAGGAGCGACAGCTTCGAGCGTGCCCCGCCGCCGTAGCGGACGATCTCGAAGTCGTCGGAGGACTCCCGCGCCTCGTCCATCGCGTGGCGGCAGACCTCCTCGAAGCCCCCGATGCGGTCCACCAGCCCTGCGTCCCTCGCGCGCAGCCCCGAGTACACCCTGCCCTCCGCTCGCTCGTGGATCTCCTCCTTCGTCCGGCCGCGCGCCTGCGCCACCAGCTCCAGGAACGTCTGGTAGGACTCCTCCACCTCGCGCTCCAGCGCGGCGCGCTCGTGTGGCGTGAACCCCCTGGAGTTGGAGGCGAACGCCGCGTTCTCCCCCCGCGTCAGCGTGGTGCGCTGCACGCCCAGCTTCTCCAGCAGGCCGCCGTATTCGAACTTGCCGATGAAGACGCCAATGGAGCCCACGATGGCGTGCGGCGCGGACCAGATCTCTTTCGCGCCGATGGCCGCCATGTACCCGCCGCTCGCGCACAGTTGATCCACGTACGCGATGACCGGCTTCTGCTTCGCCACCCGCTTCACCGCCTCCAGCATCTGCTCCGACGCGAGGCTCGAGCCTCCCGGACTGTTCACCGCCAGGACCACCGCCTTCGCCCTCGGGTCGCGCCCCGCCTTGCGCAGCGCCTTCACCACCGTGTCCGCCGCCGCGAACCGGCCCGCCCCGCCGCTGCCCGGGACGATCATGCCCGCCACGTCCACCACCGCGAGCCGGGGCCGGCGCCGCAGCTTCAGCCAGCGCACCGGCGGAAAAGCCTGCGTCGCCAGGTACGCGCCAAAGGTCGGCACCGGGGTCTCTTCGTCGCCGCCGCGCTTCTTCGACTCCAGGCCCAGGTGCGCGCCCAGGTCCGCCTCGTGGACCAGCCCGTCCACCAGCCCCGCCTCCAGCGCCCGCTTCGCGCTGTAGGGCCCGGCGTCGATGAGGGCCTTCGCCTCCTCCGGCGTCTTGCCGCGCGACCGGGAGAGGGCCTCCACCAGCGCGGCGAACCGTTCATCCAGGAACGTCTCCAGCGTCTGGCGCTGGATGTCGGACACCTTGCCGTCCGTGAAGAACTCCGGCGCCGTCTTGTAGTCACCCCGGCGGGCGAAGTGGGCGTGGATGCCCACCCGGTCGAAGGCCTCGCCCAGCACCGTGGCCTCCGCCGCGTAGCCCACCAGTTCCACGCGCCCCATGGGAGCAAGCAGCACCTCGTCCGCCGCGCCGAGGACGGGGTACTCGTTCGTGTCCACCATCACCGCCCAGGACACCACCCGCTTGCCGGCGGCCTGGAAGTCCGACAGCAGGGCCAGCAGGGCCTCGCGCCGGGCGTCCGTCAGCGACACCCCCTCCACCTCCAGGAGGATGCCCTCCACCTTCGGGTCGGCGGCGAGCAGCCTCAGCGCCCGACCGAAGTCCTCCAGCGAGGTGACGGTGGCGGGCTCCACCGGGGGGCCTCCCAGGCGGAGGCGGGGGCCCCGGCGCGGCCGGTACGGCAGGCTCCCCGCGAGCCGGAAGCGGACCCAGGAGGGTCGTTGACGCACCGCCATCAGACGAAAGGGCAGGCCCAGCAGCAGGCGCAGCCCGAGGAACAGGTTCGCCAGGAGGACGAGGGGGAGCCGGAGCATGGGGCGCGGGTAACGGCCCAGGTGGTGTGAAGCAACCCCTGTTCATCGCGAAGGGAGGCTCTGTTAGGCTCAGGGCCCATGTCCTCCCCCTCGCTCCCCCGGCTTGTTCTGATCCTCGCCCTCGTCTGGGGCGGCGCTGTCATGGCCCAGCCCCAGCGCCGTCAGCCCCAGGACTTCCAGACCCGCAAGGAGTTGACCCAGGAAGAGAAGGACGCCGCCAAGGCGCGCGCCATGGGCAACAACCTTTCGGGTTACCAAAAGGACGCGAAGCCCAAGGAGAAGCCCATGCCGTGGCGGGCCATCGGGCTCGCGGGCCTCATCTTCGCGGTGTGTCTGCCCTTCGCCATCAAGGCCTACCGCGGCACGGTGAAGGACATGGCCACCGCGAACACCTTCGGCGCCCACGACGGCGGCGACGACACCTAGCAGCCGTCCCAGCGCCGTCTTCCAACGGCGCCCTTCGGAGCTTCAGGCGGGGCGGACTTCCACCGCCCCGCCCGGTTCCACGCGGATGTCCACGGGCAGGAACCGCCGCAGCACCTCCGCCTGGGTCGTCAGCTCCCCCGTGACACACGCGGTGGTGAAGCGCGTGGTGCCCGGCGTCACCGGCCCCAGTCGCCCCGACGCCAGGAGCGCCGCTGGCAGGAGCAACTGCTCCGCCAGGTGCTCGTCCAGCGCCCCACCCGTCTCCATGAACCGGGTCAGGGCCTCCGCCGCCCTTCGTCCCACCGCTTCCGCGTCCAGCGCCCTATCCCCCAGCGACGTGAAGGCCGCGACGGTGTGTTCGAACTGCGCCAGCACGAACGTCACCGTGCCCTGCGAGCGCGTCACCGGCAGCGGCCGGTTGTCGGCCTCCGCCAGGATGCCCCGCTCGCGCAGCGCGGCCACCGCGGCGCGCGACTGACGCTCCGCCACGCCGAAGGGCAGCCCGCCCACGAAGGACATCACCCGCACCTCGCGCAGCACGCCCCGCGCGGGCAGGTCCACCCGCAGCGGCGGTTCCTCCGGGGCCCCCACCTCCGCGGTGAATTCGCCCGCGCCCTCCGGATAGAAGCCCGCGTGCGTGAGCGAAAGCTGCACGGGAAACCCGTAGGCGCGCGCCACCGGCAGCCATGCGCCGGTGAGGGCATGGAAGCTGGGGCTGTTCTGGAGGTGCGTGGCGCCTCGGAGCGTGAGCCGGCCTCCGCCCGCCAGCGCGAGCGGGTACACGAGGCACTGGAACAGCAGTGGCGTGCTGCCCGCGGTGCCGACCTCCAGCAGGTAGTCCCCCGCGCGCACCGGGCCAGGGGTGAAGCGCATGTCGGACGCGCCCACGGCGGCGCCCTCGCTGGTGCTGGTGCTCAGGGCCTCCGCGCCGCGCACATAGGCCAGGTGCTGGGGCCTCAGGCCCGGCGGCTCCCGGTGCTCGCGCAGCCGGGTGAGCTGGAAGGGCCGGCCGGTGATGAGCGACAGGCACAGCGCCGAGCGGAGGATGTGGCCCCCTCCCTCCCCCATGCTTCCGTCGAGCAGCACCAGCTCGGAGTCGGTCCGGTCGTGACCGGTCATGTCCCTCCCGTCATGGGTCGAAGGCGAAAGGCGTGAAGCGCTCCCGCCCGGCGGCGCGCGAGCGTAGCAGACCCCGCGCGTCCGGCTGGTGACTTAGTCGTCCAACGCCGGCAGCACGGACACCTTCAGTGCGCTGGGGTGCGCCGCCGAGTGGTGGATGCGGTGCATGGCGCGCACGAAGTCGCTCTCCTTCGCCAGGGGGATGTTGGGCACGAAGGTCTGCGGGTTGCGGTCGATGAACGGGAACCAGCTCGACTGCACCTGCACCATCAGCCGGTGGCCGCGCTGGAAGGTGTGGAACACGTCGTTGATGACGAAGCGCACCTTCGTCACCTCGTTGGGGGTGAAGGGCTTGGGCTGCAGATAGCTGTCGCGGAAGCGGCCCCGGAACGGCTCCGCGCGCACCAGCGTCTGCTGGCCTCCCCGGTCACGCTCGCCAGAGGACGCCGACTCCTTCGTCCAGCCGCGCAGCTTGCCCGGGTTCACGTCCACCAGCTTCACCACCCAGTCCGCGTCGCTGCCGGTGGTGGACACCCACAGCTCCGCCTCCAGCGGGCCCGCCAGCGTGAGGTCCTCCTCCAGGGGCGGCGTCTGGTACACGACCACGTCCGGGCGGCGCGAGGCGAAGCGCTGATCCTCCGCCATGAAGCCCTGGGTCATGTTGGCGCTTTGAGCCTGCGTGTACGGCACGGGCTTCGCCGGGTCGCTCACGTATTCGTCGAACGACGCCTCCTTGCCCGTGGGCGCCTGGAACGTCAGCGCGCCCTGGGGCTGGAAGAACAGCCGCGTCGGCTTCGCGGCCTTCGGAGGCCACGCATCCAGGTGGCGCCAGCGGTTGGCGCCGCCCTCGAAGACGAGGGCCTCCGGGACGGTGGGGGCGGGCCCGCCCTTCAGGTGGTGCTTGAAGAAGGCCAGCGCCAGGTCCTGGTACGTGACGCTCGTGGGGAAGCCGAAGTCCGCGTCGCCCAGCCCGGTGCCGTCCGTGCGCATCCAGCCGCCGTGGGGCCAGGGGCCCATCACCAGCGTGTTGGTGATGCCGGGGTTCTGCTTCTCGATGGCGGCGTACGTGCGCAGCGGGCCGTAGAGGTCCTCCGCGTCGTACCAGCCGCCCACCACCAGCATCGCCGCCTTGATGTTCTTCAGGTGCGGCAGGAGGTTTCGCGCCTGCCAGAAGGCGTCGTAGTTGGGGTGCGCGAGCAGGTCCTTCCAGAAGGCGATGTCGCCTCGGAAGTGCTTCGTGTCCGCGTTGGCCACCGGGCCCAGGTCCAGGAAGAACTGGTACGCGTCCGGGGTGCCCAGGTCGAACCCCTCCCACCCCTCCACGTCGGTGAGCGTGGGGCGCGGCTTGCCGAACGCGGAGAAGAACGTGAACGTGAGCTGGAGGTTGAGGGCGCCATGCCGGTGCATGTCGTCCCAGAACCAGTCCGCGATGGGCGCCTGCGGCGACACGGCCTTGAGCGCGGGGTGTGAGTCGATGGCGCCCGCAGACGCGTAGAAGCCCGGATAGGAGATGCCCCACATGCCCACGCGGCCGTTGTTGTGGGGCGCGTGCTTCACCAGCCAGTCGATGGTGTCGTACGTGTCGCTGCTCTCATCCACCTCCTTGCCGCGCTTGCTGGCGCGGTGGGGGCGCACGTCCACGAAATCGCCTTCGGACAGGTAGCGGCCGCGCACGTCCTGGACCGCGAAGATGAAGCCGTCCTGTTCGAAGGCCGTGGTGGCCAGGCTCTTCGGATAGCGGTCCACGCCGTACGGGGCCGCCGAGTACGGCGTGCGCTGGAGCAGCACGGGGTAGCGCTTCGTGGGGCTCGCGTCGTTGGGGACGTAGAAGGACGTGAAGAGCTTCACGCCGTCGCGCATGGGGATGCGCACCTCGTACTTCGTGTAGTGCGAACGCACGTAGGCGGCGCGCTGCTCCGGGCTCTGTTCGGACGGCGGCTTCGGCGCGGGTTGCGTCTGCGCGACGGCGGTGCCGGACAGCGAGAACAGCGTGAGCGCGGCCAGGATGCGGGTGCCCGGGGACATGCCCCCTCCCTCTTCGAGTGGATTGTGCGGCGGCATTGTGGGGGATGCGGCGGGGGCAAGGAAGCGCGGCGTGCCCGTGCAAGGTTTGCACAGGGGGCCGAGGCCCTGGCGTGCGGGGCTTGCACTCCCGGCAAGGTTTGCACACCCGCCCGTGGCGACGGAGGCGGGCCTTCGAATTGCACAGGTCTCCGGCGTACTGGTTCATGCGGGGGCGCGTTCACGCGTCCCGCTCAAACATCCGCAGGCGGGAGACGAACACGTGTCATCCATCATGAAGGCCTGGAGGCAGGGACTGCTGGGCGCGGTGATGTTGGGAAGCGCGGTCGTGGTCGCGGAGCCTCCGCCGACGAACAGCGCGCAGGGGACGCAGTTGCATGGCTCGGAGCGCTTCGAGTCCATCAACATCCCGCATGCCT
Organism: Corallococcus terminator; assembly: GCF_003611635.1. Taxonomy (GTDB): domain Bacteria; phylum Myxococcota; class Myxococcia; order Myxococcales; family Myxococcaceae; genus Corallococcus; species Corallococcus terminator. The sequence continues at coordinate 11,557 of NZ_RAVZ01000191.1, forward strand.
CCGTGGAGGGGCCGCCGCTTCCCTCGGGTGTGACGTGCGCGACGGTGAAGTCCGGGATGGTGGGCGGGCGAATCGTCGTGTGGCAGGTGACGTGCACCGGGGGGACTCCGCCGTTTCCGGGGGCGCTCCAGGATGGGCCCTCGCTGGTGGGGACGACCTTCCGTGCGCCGTTCGAGGGCCGCTCCGTGAAGCTCGTCATCCAGGAGGCCCGCTGTCACGTGGGCATCACGGGCGCTCCGGTCGCGTGTTCGACCGAGAACCTCAACTCCGGCGCGGCGCGCTGGGAGTTCCGGGTGAGCGCCACCACGGACGACAAGACGACCGTGCCGCTGTGCCCGACGGGCAGCGGGTTCGCGCTCGCGGTGCCCCATCCGTGGTCGGCGGGCGGTGAGCTGCTGAACAACCCGGACTACTTCACCTTCGCGTGCGCGCCCTCGAACCAGGGCACCTCCAGCAGTCCGTTCTTCGTGGGCGGAGGTGTCATCGCCAAGTGCATCGACTGGGGCTATGCGCCCTGGAGTGGAGCCACCAACGGGGACGACATCACGCGCGACTCCCACGAACTCTGCACGCGCATGGCGAGGGCGGACTATTGCGGCGAGGGGAAGAGCAACACGCTGGACGGCACGCCGCTGTCCTTCATGGGGCCGCAGAACGCCCTGGCCCTGAGCACCAACGGCTACCCGGCGGCGACCGTGAACCAGGGGCAGTACGCGCTCGAAGCCGTGTGGGCGCGGGACTCCTGCGGCACGGTCCGGCCGCTGTGCCTGGGCAAGAAGCGCTGGGACAGCCTGTCGCTGGAGGCCACGTGCCTCAACCGCGCGCTCGAAGCCGGCACGCCTCCCGTCATCGCCACCGGGCCTTCCATCCGGCCATGCGAGGACATGAAGCTGACGAACTTCGCGGACGACACGCTGCTCGTGTCCTATTCGCTCTTCATCGACCGTGCGTTGGTGATGTTCAAGAAGAACGACACGGAGTTCGTGACGACCACGTCGGTGGTGGCGGATCTCCAGGAGCACCCGGGCTTCATGGACGTGTCCACGTTCAAGACGGACCTCACCGGTGATGGGCTGGCGGACATGCCGTCGCCGTACGTTCCCCTGCGCGCGGAAGGTCCCATCCTCTCCGCGAAGCTGCCCGCGAACATCAAGAAGCGCATGGGGGCCTTCATCAAACCGCTGTACCGGTGCGTGGACTCCGCGGGCCGCAAGCTGCTCACGGACTCCAACACCTGCGCTCCCGCCACCGGTTTCTTCCTCCATGCCATGAACTCCGACCAGGGCATCGAGGGCTATGTGTACAGCTCCGTGGACACCGTCGGCACGGGGCAGCGACGGCCCCTGAAGCTGTGGAAGCATCCGACGCTGGGCTTCTACGCCACGTCCACCCAGTCCCCCTCCTCCGCGTTCGTCTTCATCAAGGACCTGGGCTACCTGCCCGCCGTGGGTCAGCTCCCGGGCCGCGATCTCTGAGCCCGGCCCTGGACGCCGGGCGGCCCGAATTTCGCGGGCCGCCGGCGTAACGGGAGCAGGGTTCGCATGAACGCGCGACAGGAGCTGACGTGATGGCGATGCATGGGAAGTGGTGGCTGGTGGGCGCGGTGTTGACGGTGGGCGCTGGGGCTGGTGCGGAGCCTCCTCCCACGAACAGCGCGCAGGGAACGCGACTGCACGGGTCGGAGCGCTTCGAGTTCATCAACATCCCCCTGAAGTCGGTGGAGCCGACCCCAGCGCCCGCGGGGACGCAGTGTTCCTCGGGAGCGGGCACGATGGCCGATGGGGGGCGGTTGCTGGTGAACCAATCCTGCACCCTGGACGACCCTCCGTATCAGGTGCGGCGGAGGTTCGAGGGACCGACCCTGGTGGGCGTGTCGTTCCGCGCTCCGTTCGAAGGGCGTTCGGTGAAGCTGACCATCCGCGAGGTCCGGTGCCACGAGGACATCGATTCGTCCCCGGTGGCCTGTACCACCGAGCTCGTCCAGGCGGGCAAGGCCCGGTGGGAGTACCGGGTGACGGCGTCCACGACGGACAAGGAGGAGGTGGCGCTGTGTCCCACCGGCACTGGCTTCGCGCTCGCGGTGCCGAATGCGTGGTCCACGTCCGGGGACCTCCTGCAGAACCCGAACTACTTCACGTTCGCCTGCGCGCCCTCGAACCAGGGCACGGCGGGCAAGCCGTTCTTCGTGGGGGGTGGCGTCATCGCCAAGTGCATCGACTGGGGCTATGCGCCGTGGGCCGGAGAGTCGTCCACGACGGACACCTTCGCGCGGGAGTACCACCAGCTCTGCACGCGCATGGCGGTGGCGGACTACTGCGGCGAGGGCAAGAGCAACACGCTGGACGGCACGCCGCTGTCCTTCATGGGGCCGCAGGCCGCCGCGGCGATCAGCATCCAGGGCAAGCTGCCGGAGCAACTGGGGACGACGGGGCATTCGCTGGAAGCCGTGTGGACGATGGATGCCTGTGGCCTCGCGCGCCCGGTGTGCCTGGGCAAGCGGCGCTGGGACACGCTTTCGACGGAAGGCACCTGCCTGGATGCCGACCTCCACATCCCCGAGACCAAGGTCTCCTGCGAGATGCTGAACCTGTCCCAACTGGGGGACCGGATGCTCGTGTCGTACTCGCCCTTCCTGGACCGCGCACTGGTGACGTTCAAGCGGGGCACCACCGAGTACATCACGACGACCGCCGTGCAGGGCTTCCCGGGTGAGTCCGCGGGAGGGACGGAGCTGGGCGGTTTCCACCTGATGCCGGGCATGGGTGACACGGCGCCTTCCACGTTCGAGCCGCTGCGGGTGGAGGGGCCCATCCTGGCCGCGACGCTGACGACGGAGCTGAAGCAGCGGATGGAAGCGTTCATCAAGCCGCTGTACCGCTGCACGACGAGCAGCGGACGCAAGCTGCTCACGGATTCGAAGGTGTGTGATTCGGCGCCCGGCTACACGCTCAAGTCCATCGCGGGGGATGGTGGGCTGGAGGGCTTCGTGTACAGCAGCGTGGACACCACCAGCGCGGGCCAGCGGCGTCCCCTGAAGCTGTGGCGGCATGCGACGCAGGCGGGAGTCTTCGCGACGATGACGGAGGCTCCGGCCGGTTTCATCTTCGTGCGCGACCTGGGCTACCTGCCGGCGGTGGGCCAGCTCCCGGGCCGCGACCTCTGAATCACGGCACGGACGCGCACACGCGCATCCCGATGAAGGGGAAGCGTGTGCGTGGCTCCCCGTCGCCGTGGTTGAGGACCCGGGCGGTGAGCGCGTCCTGGTAGAACGACCCGCCGCCGTACGCGGGCGTGCCCTGCGTGTCCGTCACCAGCCACTCCCACACGTTGCCGGACTGATCCGTTACGCCGAAGGGACTGTCCGACGCGGGGTGTGAGCCCACCGCGTCCGGCCCGAAGGCGCGGGGCTTGCGGCCGTAGGTGGCGTCGAAGTTGGCGTCGTCCGGCGCGAGCGTCGAACCGTGCGGATAGTCGCGCCCGTCCGCGCCCCGGGCGGCGCGTTCCCACTCCCGTTCGGTGCACAGGCGCGCGCGGGGGAGCCGGCCGGTGGTGTCCAGCCAGGACACATAGGCGCGGGCGTCCTCCCAGGAGATTCCGGACACGGGGAAGCGGCGCCAGTCCTGTTCGGCGCGCTGCTCGCGGTCCTGATAGCGCAACGGCTCCCCTTCCCTCGCGCGGTAGGCGACGCCTTCGTGTTCCAGGTGGAAGGTCCAGGTGTCGTCGGGGTCGGGTCGCAGTTCGATGGTGCCGAAGTAGTTCGTGCCCCGGGGTCTGCGCGCGGCGCGCTCCGACGCGGGCAGTGCGCGCAGCCAGGTGAGCCAGTCCGCGTACGTGACTTCGTGGCGCGCGATGAGGAAGGCCCCGGTGGTGAGCGGGTGCAGCGGTCGCGTGCGCACGACGGTGCGGCGGATGCTTTCGTCGTCGCCGCTGCCGTAGAGGAAGCGGCCCGGGGGCACGTACACGTAGCCGTCCGGAACGTGTTCGGGGAGGACCACGCGGGCCTGGAAGACACCACCGCGCCCGAGCAGCACCGGGTAGCGCACGGGGGGCCGGTCCGGTCGTGTGAACGTCAGGAGGTAGGAGCCGGGTGACAGCGTGATGCCCGAGGTGATGGGCGTGGTGCCGATGGTCCAGGGTTCGGAGGGTTCGCCCGCGATCGGCTCCAGGCTTTCAACCTGGACGGTGGCTCCCGGAGGATCGCTGTCCAGGTCCATGCGGACGGGGGCTCTCAGCTTGTTGCTCGTGGTGCCACTGGGATCCACTTCGTCCAGGTGTTGGATCAGGGCCGCGCGGACTTCGGATTTGCGGTCGCGCTCCGCGATGAGGATGCGCTGGAAGAGCACGTCGGCCAGGCGCTGATCCAGCGCATCATTCCAGCCCGCACCCACGCGCGTCCGTGAGGCCTCGAGGATCGCGGTGACTTCTTCGTAGCTTCGGGCCTGCTTCGCACCCAGGGACAAGGCCTTGGCCCAGGCGTCCTCGGCGAAGGGCACCCGGTCCGAATCGAACGCGGAGAAGGCCTCCGCGCGGAGGGATTCAATCTGCACGTCCAGGACCCGGTTCGCATCGAGCGCGGCTGCAACGGAGGCCAGCGCCTGCTCGGCGTCGCGACGACGGGAGTGATCACCGTACCAATTGCTGCCGAGGAAGATGGATGCCGCCAGGAGCGGGAGCGCGATCACCCGGCCGACCCGCACCCACCTGGGCCGGGGCCTCGGGGGAACCGCGAGGGAGGTGTCCCCGCTGAGGACGGAGAGGCGCGACGCGATGGACTCCAGGGCCTCGCGCAGGGAGTCGGCGGAGTCGAAGCGCGCGGATGGTTCATGCGCGAGGCAGCGCATGACGACCGACGCGAAGGACGGATCGATTCCGGGCACCACCGCGTCCAGGGGCGCGAAGGCCCGGGGTTCGAAGGGCGCATCCGCGAGCGGCCCGGGAGTGGTGCCTCCGCACAGCTCGTGGAGGAGCACCCCCAGGGAGAAGAGATCGCTTCGGGCCGTGGCGGGTTCGCCCCTCCAGACCTCGGGCGCCATGTAGAGCGGGGTCCCGATGCGGCCCGTGGAGAGCAGTTCCGAAGGGCCGCGCGGAAGCTCCTGCGGCGCAAGCGGGGCCACGGTCGCGGTGCGTTGGGAGGAGTCCTCACTGCGCGGAGGTGCGGCCATCGCGCTTCGCCGCAAGTCCTCCGCTGAATCGATCGTGGCCTGGTTCGCGGACGCGAGGCGTCGGAGGGCTCCTGCTTCAGCAACGCCTGAACGGCCTGTCGTCGAGATCGGCCGCGGACCCTCCCGGTCCCCGGTGCCCTCCGGCAGATCCACCGTCGCCGAGCCCTCCGCCAGCAGGCCCCCTGCCCCATCCGCCTGGAAGTCCGGCAGAAGCACAGGCCCGACAGGCACCACCGCCACGTCGAGCAGCTTCGCCACGCCGAAGTCGAGCAGCTTCACCTGCCCGTCCTCCGTCAGCAGCGCGTTCGCGGGCTTGAGGTCCCGGTGCAGCACCCCCTGCCGGTGCGCCGCCGCGAGCCCCCGCGAAAGCCCGATGCCAATCTCCAGCACGCGCTCCCACGGCACCGGACGCGCCAGCCGATCCAGGCTGTCCCCGCGCAGGAACTCCGAGACCAGATACGGCCGATCCCGCACCTCCCCCACGCGGTGGATGCCCACCACGTTCGGATGCTGCACCCGCGCAATTGCCCGAGCCTCGGTGCGGAAGCGCTCGCGCTGCACCTCATCCGGCGCGACGCCCGCGATGAACTTCACCGCCACCAGCCGGTCCAACACCGTGTCATGCGCGAGGTACACCTCCCCCATCGCGCCCCGGCCCAACGGCTGCAACAGGCGGTACTCCCCGAACGTCGCGGGGGGCTGCCACGGTGAGAGGCCCTCGCTCCTCATTCCACCGCCGGGCCCCGTCCTCGCGAAGCGATGCGGTGCTGCTTCAACTTGAACGCGAACGTGCGCAGCGGCATGCCAATCAACTGCGCCGCGCGCGTCTGCACCCCGCCCGTCGCCTCCAGCGCCTCCACCATCCGCTGCCGCTCCAGCGTCCGCAGCTCCTCCGCCAGGTTCTGGAACGCACGCGGCACCGGGGTCTCCATCCCGTCACGCAGGGTGTCACCGCCCTCGTCCGGGTCCCCCTCCATGTCCGTCCGCTCCAGTCCCTCGCGCAGGGACTCCGGCAGGTGCGAAGGCTCCACCACCGGCCCCGGTGACGTGGCCGCCGCGTACTCCAGCGCGTTCTTGAGTTCGCGCACGTTGCCCGGCCAGGAATGCGCACCCAGGACCGCCATGGTCGCGGCGGACAGGTGCAGCACCGGACGCCCCGCCCTCGCGCAGGCATCCTCCAGGAAGGCCCTCGCCAGCAGCGGCAGCTCCCGGGGCCTGTCTCGCAGGGGCGGCAGCATCACCACCGCCGCGGACAGGCGGAAGAACAGGTCCTGCCGGAACCTCCCCGCCTTCACCTCGTCCGCCAGCACCCGGTGCGTGGCCGCCACCACGCGCAGGTCCACCGGCCGCTCGCGCGAATCCCCCAGCCGGGTGATGACCTGTTGATCCAACGCGCGCAGGAGCTTCGCCTGGATGGGCAGCGACAGCTCCGCCACCTCGTCCAGGAACAGCGTCCCACCACTGGCCCGCTCCAGGAGCCCCGCCCGCGCCCGGTCCGCGCCGGAGAAGGCCCCCTTCTCATGGCCGAACAGCTCCGCCTCCACCAGGCTCTCCGGCAGCGCCGCGCAGTTGATCGCCACGAAGGTCTGCGCCGAACGCGGCGACCAGTGATGCACCGCCCACGCCGCGTTCTCCTTGCCCGCCCCCGTCTCGCCGTGCACCAGCACCGGCAGCGGGCTCGCCGCCAGCCTTCGCAACAGCTCGAACAGCCGCACCAGCGCCGCGTCCGCCACCACCACCGACCGCTCGCCCAGCGCCAGCCGGTACAGCGAAGGCCCGCTGACGCGCGTCTCGCCGCGGTCCGCCGCCAGGGCCGCCGCCCGCGCCGCGCCAATCAGCGCATCCCCCTGCAAC
>NZ_RAVZ01000192.1 GCF_003611635.1 Corallococcus terminator
CGTTGGGCGTGGGCGGGTGGCAGTGGAACCGCGCGCGCGATGAGGCAGCGGATCAGGCCACGACCCAGGACAGGAGTCCGGCGAGTGGCGGCGCGACGGCTGCCGGCAAGGGTGGCACGGCGGATCCGCGGGTCCAGGGCGGCTCCAACGGCGCACCTGATGGAACCGTGGGTGCGGGTTCGCAGGCCGCGGGCGGAAGCACCGGTGCACCCAACGGCGCGCAGGGGACTGGCGGATCCACCACCGCTCCCAATGGACCCGCCATCGCGGGCGGAGCCACGGGCTCGAACCCCACGGGCAAGGCCACCGGTCCGCAGGGCCCGAACGGGCCGGCGACGTCCGGCCGCGACACCCTCGTCCCCCCGCTCAATCCTGATGCGACACCGCGCGCGCCGAACGGCGGCGGTCCTGGCACGGGGCTCCCCTCCTCCGCCGAGCGCAATCCGCGTCAGCCCCTCGTCGCCAGCGTCGAGCCCACGGACGATCCCACGACGAAGCATGCCCGTTCGGGCCGGATGCCCGTGTCCATCCTCGTGCGGCCCTACGGCTCCATCCGCGTGGACGGCGGCCCGGCCAGCCCGCAGCAGCTCGCGCAGCACGACGTGCACGTGACGCCAGGGCCGCACACCATCATCGTCTCGTGCGGGTACTGCGAGGACGCGACGGAGACCATCGACGTGAAGCCCGAGGGCGAGAACGTCTTCCGGCTGCGCGCCCTGCTCAAGCCCTCGCAGCTCACCATGGACTACCAGCCACCGGACGCCATCGTGCGCGTGGGCGACGTGGAGAAGGCCGCGCGCGACAGCGTCCAGCATCCCTTCGACATCCGCTCGCCCCGGGGCCCCGCCAGCTTCCAGCACCGCGTGGAGGTGGAGATCACCTCCCCCGGGTACAGGACGGAGAAGCGCGTCGTGCTGCTGGAGCCGGGCAAGCCCACCACCCTGCGCGGGAGCCTGTCCCCCGAATGAGCCGTGGCCCGCTGCGCCTCCTGCTGCTCCTGCTGGCCCTCATGGGCCCCGCGTCCGCGCGCGCGCAGATGGCCAGCGCGGATCCGGAGGTCGCCGCCCTGCGCTCCTCCTTCGAATACGGCAAGTACGCGGAGGTGCTGGAGCGCGCGGGCCAGCGCATCGACCGAGGGGACCTGCCGGAAGAAGACCTGGTGGAGCTGCACAAGCTCGCGGGCCTGTCCGCCTTCAACCTGAACCGCACCGAGGAAGCCGAGCGCCACCTGCGCGCCGTGCTCCGGTTGGATCCCGACTTCAGCCTGGACCCCTTCGTCGTCCCGCCCCCGGCCGTCGCCTTCTTCGAGGACCTGAAGAACCAGATGGCCGGCGAGCGCGACTTCCTCCGCCAGGAACAGCGCCTGCGCCTGGAGCGTGAGAAGACGGAGGCCGAGCGCCGCGAACAGGAGCGCGTCGCCCTGGAGACCCAGCGCCGCCGCGCGGAGGAGCTGGCCCGCCAGGTGACGGTGCGCACCGTGGAGAAGCGCAACTTCCTGGTCAACTTCGTCCCGTTCGGCGCCGGTCAGTTCCAGCAGGGCCGCAACAGCATGGGCATCGTCTTCGCGGCCACGGAAGGCGCGCTCGCCATCACCAGCATCATCGCGTTCTTCGCGTACGACTCGCTCTTCGAGGAGCGGTTCATCACCCTGGACAACGTCCTGGACGAGGACGGCCGCGCCTCCATCCCGGTGCGCTTCATCCCCACCGACCGCGCCCGGCAGGCGGACACCTGGCAGTTGCTGAAACTGGCGTCCGCCACCGGCTTCTACACCGTGTACACGCTGGGCGTGGTGGACGCCGTCTACCACCACGAGGATCAGGTGGTGACCAGCACCACCGTGGAATCCCGCCCCGAGTCGAAGCCTCCCGCCGTCTCCATGGTTCCACCCCCGCGCCTGCGGCTCTACTCCACCCGGGGTGGGCTGGGCGCCGGTCTCTCCCTCACGTTCTAGCCCCGGACACCCTCCCGCTTATGGCCAGCCTCACCGTCCGCACCCCCGATGGAAAGGTCCGCACGGTCTCCCTGCTCAAGCGCATCACCAGCCTGGGACGTGGACCCGACAACGACGTGCCCCTGGAGGACGGAAGCGTTCCTCCCAACGCCCTGCACGTCACCTACGACGGCACCCGCTACGAAGTGGGCAGCCTGGGCGCCACCTTCCACGTCAACGGCAAGCGGCGCGACAACCATGCGCTGTCCACCGGCGACGTGGTCAAGGTGGGCGGCACCGAGCTCACCTTCTCCCGCGAGGACGCCCCCCGCGAATCCGTGCGCCGCGAGGTCCCCGAGCGCGAGGTGTCCCTCTCCGCTGGCGCCGCCCAGTCGTCGGATTCGCACACGTCCGAACTGCCCGGCGTGGCGGGCCGGGAGCTTGTCCTGCTCAAGCGGCTGACCGCGTTCAGCGAGCGGCTGTCCGGCACCTACGATGTGGACCGCATCCTGGAAAGCCTGCTGGACGAGGCCATCGAGGTGACGCGCGCCGACAAGGGCTTCCTCATCCTGATGGAGAGCGGCGAGCCGCGCGTGAAGGCCGCGCGCAACGTGGCCCGGGAGAACATCGAGGACGCGGTGGAGAAGCTGTCCGACTCCATCATCGCCAAGGTGGTGAAGGACCAGCGCGCCATCATCGTCGCGGACGCGCTGGACGCGCCGGAGTTCAAGGCCAGCGAGTCGGTGGTGAACCTCAAGGTCCACTCCGTCATGTGCGTGCCCGTGATGCACAAGGGCGACCTGTTCGGCGTGCTCTACGTAGGCAACGACAGGCTGGTGAACCGCTTCGAACCCAAGAGCCTGGACATGCTCACGGTGTTCGCGGCGCAGGCGTCGCTGCTGTTGCAGAACGCGCTGCTCGTCAACGACCTGAAGCTCGACAACACGGAGCTGCGCCGAAAGCTGGAGGACCAGCGCTACGGCGACATCGTGGGCGCCTGTCAGGGCATGCGGGACGTGTACAAGCGCATCGACAAGATCGCGCCCACGGACATCTCCGTCCTCATCACCGGCGAGACGGGCACCGGCAAGGAGCTCATCGCCCGGGAGATCCACCGCCGCTCGCCGCGCGTGAAGGGCCCGTTCATCACGGTGAACTGCGGCGCCATCCCGGAGAACCTGCTGGAGAGCGAGCTGTTCGGCCACGCCAAGGGCGCCTTCACCGGCGCGGTGGCCACCCGGCCCGGCAAGTTCCAGGCGGCCATCGGCGGCACCCTCTTCCTGGACGAAATCGGAGAGATGCCGCTCCAGCTCCAGGTGAAGCTGCTGCGCGCCCTCCAGGACAAGATCGTCTACAAGGTCGGAGAGAATCGCGGCGAGCCGGTGGACATCCGCGTGGTGGCCGCGACCAACAAGATCCTGGAGGAAGAGGTCAAGCGCAACGCGTTCCGCGAGGACCTCTACTACCGCCTCAACGTCGTCACCGTGAAGCTGCCGCCGCTGCGCGAGCGTGGCGAGGACGTCATCGTCCTGGGCCGCTTCTTCCTCCAGAAGTATTCGCGCGAGTTCAGCGCCAAGGCCCGCGGCTTCACGCCCGCCGCCGCCGTGGCGATGAAGAAGTACGGCTGGCCCGGCAACATCCGCGAGTTGGAGAACCGCCTGAAGAAGGCGGTGGTGCTGGCGGACAAGCCGCTCTTGGGCCCGGACGACCTGGACCTCAAGCCGGAGAACCTGGAGCCCATCATGCCGCTGCTCCAGGCCAAGGAAGAGTTCCAGAAGCGTTACATCAACGAGGTGCTGGCCCGGAACAACGGCAACCGCACCAAGACGGCCAAGGACCTGGGCGTGGATCCACGCACCATCTTCCGCCACCTGGAGAAGCTGGAGGCGGAGAAGACGGGCCGGCCCCTGCCCCCCGAGGAGGGGGAAGAATTGCTGTAGGCTCCAGCTTCCTTCCCACCATGCATCCGCACGCGACGCGAAAGCACCGGGGCATCCTCAAGCCGCTCTTGGCGGGCCTGGGCGCGGCTTCGCTCGCGGTGGGCTCCGGCTGCCTCATCCCCCAGGATGAAGCGCTGCTGGAGGGCGTGCCGGAGTTCAAGAACCGGCCGCCGCGCATCGTGGAGGAGCAGGTGGAGCCCTCCGAGCGCATCCTGCGCGCCTTCGGCGTGGGCACCTGCACGCAGGACTTCAGCGTGGTGGTGGAGGACCTGGACGTGGACGACCGCCTCACGGTGGAGTGGTACGTGGACTACAACCCGTCCGACCCCGTGGGCTTCTACCGGCAGATCGTCCTGGCCAACACCGGCCAGCCGCGCCGCGACGACCGGGGCACGCTGCACATGGATCTGCGCTCGGCCAACAACCCGCTGGGCACGCCGGGCATCCACCTGGTGGAGGCGCTGGTGACGGACCGGCACCTCACCAACCGCCAGCCGGATCCACCCGAGGAGGTGTTCCTCGCGGACGGCGGGCTCGTGAAGAACCCGGGCTTCGTCACCTCGTATTCGTGGGTGGTGAACACCGTGGTCGGGGACTGCCAGTGAGCCGCGCGCTCCGGACCCTGGCCCTGGCGCTCTGGGTGTCGGGCGCCGGATGCGGCCTGTTTCCCGAGGACAAGCCGCCGGATCAACTGGTGTGCCGCTCCGACGCGGAGTGCGCCGCGGGCCAGGTGTGCTTCGTGGACGGCTGCGGCAACCCCGGCGGCGACATCGTCGTGGAGGTGCAGGCCCACCCCCGGGCGGGGCTGCACGCGCAGGACTTCCCGGTGGACCGGCTGCGTCCGGAGCAGAACCTGGAGCTGTTCAGCCCGGTGCGCCTGAGGGGCGAGGTGTCGCGGGGCAGCGTCCCCGACGCGGACGGCGGCACGACGCCAGCCGCCTACCACGAGCCCATCCACCTGCTCGCCACCGGGGAGTCCCGCCTCATCCCGGGCGTCGCGCGGCGGTATGAAACGACGCTCGTCCCGGACAACGGCGCGTGGGTGCTGCCCGTGGGCAGTGGCGACTACACGGTGACGCTCACGCCGGTGGACCCCACCCTGCCCCCGCTGCTGCGCACCACGTCGGTGGATCCGGGCACCGGCGGCACGGTGGCGTTCGAGCTGCCCGGGCCGGCCCGGCTCGTGTCGCTCACGGGGACGCTGGTGCTCCAGGGCACCCAGCGCGTGGACGCGGACCTGGAGGTGCAGGCGCTGGATGAATTGCTGCGCCCCCTGTCCCAGCGCGCGCGCATCACCCGGGCCACGGGCGCGTTCCGGCTGGCGCTCAGCGTGGAGGACGCCGCGCGCCCCACGGTGCTCCTGCGCGTGTCGCCGGTGAACGCCGGGGACCTGCTGCCGTCAAAGACGTTCGTGGTGGAGCCGTCCAACAGCCCACTCGCGACGCTGGAGCTGGGCGACCCGGGGGCGTCGGTGCGCGTGGAGGGCCAGGTGCTGGAGGGCGCACGCGGGGTGCCCATCGCCGGAGCCCGCGTCTCGCTACAGGGCCGGGTGAACGGTGGAGGCACCTTCCAGGGCGTGCCCGTGCTGACGGACAAGGACGGCCGCTACCAGCTCCAGACCCTGCCCGGTGCGCCCGACGCTCCGCTCACGCTGGTCATCGTCCCGCCGCCCACCTCCGCGGCGCGCCTCACGCTCCAGCCGGTGAGGGTCCCTCCGCGGGACACCGCCCTGCCGGAGGTGAGCTGTCCTTCGCGCATGACGGTGACGGGCACCGTGCGCCAGCCCGACGGCAGCGCCCCCGCGTCGGGCGTGCGCATCGTGGCGGAGCCGGTGGGCGCGCTGTCCGGCTGGCCCCAGCCGCCCATGGGCTTCGAGGTCCCCCTCACCACCGACGCGCTGGGAGGCTTCCGGCTGGAGCTGGATCCAGGCGAGTACCGGCTGGACTTCCTGCCCGGGGAGAACCTGCCGCGCGTCAGCCGCTTCGTCTCCGTGCCGCCCCGGACGCAGGAGGAGGAACAACTGGAGCTGGTGCCCTTCACGCTGTCGCGGGGACGTTCATTGAGCGGCCGCATCACCCTGCCGCCGGATCCCGCGGTGGCGCCGGACGGCATCGCGGCGAACGCTTCCGTGCGCTTCTTCCGCGTGGTGACGGTGGCGGGACGGCCCGCCTCCCTGCTGCTGGCGCAGACGGTGTCCGACAGCACGGGGCGGTACTCCACCGTGCTGCCCACCCGCTGAAGCGGCTTCAGGGCAGCTTGCTGTTGCTGTCGCGGCGCGCGGTGTCGAAGGCGGCGTGCAGCGCGTCCACCGCACCGCCCACCTCGCTCGCGTACTGCACCGCGTGGATGGTGTAGAGGTCCTGCACCTTCGCGAGCTGCTTGTAGACGGCGCGCAGCTCGCCCCGAGCGGGGTCACGCGAGTCCAGCGCGCACTCGGATTCGGACTTGCGCAGGCGCGTGAGCCATTCGGTGCGGTAGCGCATCCACTCCTGGTCGACCTTGCGCGCGGGCAGCACGTGCACGAGCTTCTCGCGCTCGGCCTCCAGGTCCTTCCAGTGGCGGTCCGCGGCGTCCAGACACTCGCGCACGGTGAGCGGCGGCGTCACGGCCGGGGGTCGCTCGGGCGTCATCGCCGCCACGGAGTGCCCCACGTTCCAGATCATCCACAGCGAGAACAGCGTGGACAGCGTGATGTGGACCCCATACGCGGCGCCACGGAAGCTGCGGAAGCGGGGGTCTTTCCGGGGTTCGGGAGCGGACACGGGGTCCAGGTCTTACGACCCTGGACCCCGGGTGGCAATGCTTCCGTTTCCCGCCGTCCAGGGGCGGACGGCCCCCGGCAGCAGTCCCGGGAATTCCGGTTACTGACCCGCGGGAGCGGCCGTCTGGGCGGCAGGAACCGCCGCGCCCGGGACACCGGCGGGGGCCGCGGCGTCACCACCGGAGGCCGCGCGCTTGGCGGACGAGAGCCGGCCGCGGAACTGCGACAGGTACTGGGTGGCCGGGTACGTGGCCAGCGCGTCGCGCACCGTGTCCGCCGCCTTATCGTACGCGCCCGTCTCCTGGTACGACTGGGCGAGCAGCAGCATGGCGTAGTCGCGCGTCTTGGACTTCTTGTCGCCGTCCACGAAGCGGGCCAGCAGCGGCACCGCCTTGTCGTGCTGGCGCAACTGGTTGTACGCCGTGCCCAGGAAGAAGGACGCGTCCAGCGCATCCGCCTCACCGGGGTTCATGGCGAGGAAGCGCGACAGGTCCGACACCACCGCGTTCATCTCATTGCGGCGGAAGGCCTGCTTGCCGCGCTCGAAGGCGGCGTCGCCCGTCTCGCGGCGCAGGTTGGCGGCGCGGTCATTGAGGGCCTGGCGCTCCAGCGAGGACAGCCGCTGCGTGTCCAGCTTCACCAGCGCGTCGATGCCCTTGAGGCGCTCGTCACCGGGCAGCGTGGTCATCATCTTGTAGACCTCACCCGCGGCGCGCTGGGCCGTCAGGTGCGCGGTGGCATCGCCCCGCTGCTTCTCCAACTGCGTGCTCAGGTCCGCGACCTGCTTCTCCAGGCGCTCGCGCTCGTTGGTGGAGCTGGAGCTGCGCGCGCCACTGACCAACACGGCGCCACCGACGGCGAGAATCACGAACAGCGCGTAGGCCACCGCCGAGGAGATCCACTGCCGCTTCTGGAAGTCCTCGTGACGCTTGCCGACAGCCTTCACCTCCGCGTGGAGGTTCTTCAGCAGGTTGTCCGTCTTGATGACGAGGTTGCGCGATTCGATGACTTCCCGGCGAAGCTCTGAGAGCTCCTTCTCGAGATCGGTCTTCGGCGATTCAGAGGGGGGCATGGACATCTTCCTGGGACCGGAAATGACTTCGGCCGACTCACGCATGCTAGGGGACTCTCCTGGATGAGGGGCGGGTTCTTTTTCCGCTCCCCAACAGAGCTGTCCGCCACGGTCATTCCCCGACCGCCTGGATGCCTGCGTGCCTGCCTGCCCGGATCGCCGTGTCCTGGGAGTGATTAGAACGTCGGCAGCGGCCGGGATGGATCCGGTGGGAACGTATAAGTCACGCCCAGCGAGAACCAGTTGCCGCCGTTGCTGAAGCTGAAGGGTCCCTTGAACTTCGCGGCGTCGGGCGACTCCACCGGACCGCGCAGGAACATCAGGCGGTATTCGGCGGTGATGCCCCACTTCGCGGACAGTCGCAGCGTGGCGCCGAGCGACCCCACCCAGGCCTGTCCCACGTTCTCCTGAAGCGCCGAGCCCTCGCGCTGGGAGGAGATGACGGTGGGCCCGGTGTGCAGGCCCACGAACGGCACCAGCCCCTGCGGCCCGATGTCCAGCACGCCCTGGAAGCGCAGGCCCACGAGCAGGCCGTACGAGAGCGTGCTGACCTTGCGCGACACGGTGGTGCCGTCGCTCAGGCTCTCCGTCAGGCGCAGGTTCTGGGCCGAGCCGAACAGGTCCAGCCCCAGCTCCACCAGGTCCGACACGGCGTACGCGAACGTCAGCGCGCCCACGGGGGCACCGGTGGATTCCGGCGCGCGCTCCAGGCCCGCGCCGGGTCCCTTCGCGCCGTACCAGGACTCATACAGCGTGGCGTTGGAGGTCAGCCGGTAGCCGGCCTCCACGGTGATGCGACCCACGCCATCCAGATTGGTGGGCGCGTCACCTTCTGCCTCCTCCTGTGCGAAGGCGGGCGAGCAGAGCAGGGCGAGCAGCAGGGGCGCACGGCGGAGCATCACGGAGGAGGACACGGATCTTTCTGCCGGCGCGACGCGCGCGGCCCGGTGCTACAGGCGTGTGGCACACCGTAGCCCCGACCCCTGCCCCGTCAACATTCCGACCCGGGCACGGCGGCGCGCGCTCAGTCGACGGTGAGCCGCAAGGTCTCCACCAGCTCACTGTCGATGGAGCGGGAGTCCTTGAGCGACCCGGTCAGCACCGGCGAAGGCGTCCACGGCCCCAGGGAATAGGTCCGGGGCGGTGGGCCCTGGAGCCCCCAGGACCGGGTGTTCCGCTGGATGCCCATTCCCGCCCGGACCCGACCACTCCCAGGGGCGACGGCCAGCACCGCGGCCGAGTAGGAATTCGACACCACGTCGCCCTGGATGACACGGCGCAGGCCCCAATCCCCATCGTAGGTGATGAGTCGGGAGAGGTTCATTTCCCACAGTCGGTGGGAGCTGGCCCAGAGGCGTCGCGGATGCGGCAAGCATTGAACGAAAGGAAAAATAAATCCGGCGTGTCGATCTCCCCTCCCCTCGTTCGACGCACCTATGAACCCGCGGGAGGGCACACTTCCCGCCCACAGGAGGCAATCCCATGCGTTTCATGATGATCGTGAAGGCCAGTCCCGAAAGCGAATCCGGCAAGCTCCCCACCACCGAGGAGCTGGTCGCCATGGGGAAGTACAACGAGGAGCTGGTGAAGGCCGGAGTCCTGCTCGCGGGCGAAGGGCTCCATTCAAGCACCAAGGGGGCGCGGGTGCGCTTCTCGGGGAAGCAGACCTTCGTCGTCGATGGTCCGTTCACGGAAACGAAGGAGCTGGTCGCCGGCTTCTGGATCATCGAGGTGAAGTCGAAGGAGGACGCCATCGCCTGGGCGCGACGCGTGCCCTTCGTCGAAGGGGAGATCGAGATCCGCCAGGTGGCCTCCGCGGAGGACTTCGCGCCGAGCGACCCCACCGGCGAGCTGATGGCGAAGGAAGAGGCGCTGCGCGCGCAGATCGCCGCGAAGGCCTGATCAGCGGGCGCGGCGCTCCAGCTCCAAAAGGGGCATCTCCAACACCACCACCGTGCCGTGCGTGCACGGTGGGGTGAAGTCCGCGCGATCCAACTCACCCAGGAGCGCACGAAGCTGCGCATCGGTGAGCGGCGTGGCGGAGGCGCGGCGAGCGGCGTGACAGGCCATCACGCGCACGGCCTCCGCCAGGCTCGTGACATCCAGCGGGGCGCTGCGAGGCGGCAGCGCGCGCGACAGGGCCTCCAGGAGCGCGCGGGGATCCACGCCCTCCAGGCCCGGAGGCACCGACTTGAGCGCGAGCGCGGTCCCACCGAAGGGCTCCACGTCCACGCCCAGCAGGAGCAGCGCCTCCCTGCCATCCACCAGGGACTTCACCGCGGCCAGGGACAGCTCCACCGTGGTGCCGAACAGCGACGGCGCGGGGGCCTTCGTCCCCTCGTCCAGCCGGCGCAGGTACGCGGTGAGGCGGGCACGCTCCAGCGCGGCGTGCGGATCCAACACCACCAGCGTGCCGCCAGGGCCTTCGCAGACGTGGAAGCGGCTGCCCAGCAGGCCCATGGGCCGCAGCGCGACGAAGTAGCCCGGGGGCGGGGCTTCGTTGAGCTGCGGCTGCGCTTCACCGAACCCGAGCGTGCGGCCCGGCATCGCGGGGCCCGGGAACGGCCCCGGAGCGCCACCTCCAGGAGGGGCGAAGTAGGACGGGCTCAACGGACGCGCGGGCTGCGAGGGCCCCGGGCCATCCATCGCGGTGGGAAGGGGCGCGCCCCAGGTGGCCTCCTGGGCGCGGGTGAGGAAGCGCTCCACGGCGTGCGCGTAGTGCGCGGCGTCCCGGGGCGGCGGGTTGGCGGCCTGCTGTTCGGGCGTGCCCAGCCAGGGGGATGCGCGGAGGACCCGTGAGAGGGCGGCGCTCACCGCGTCCTGCACACCCCGGGCGTCGGCGAAGCGCACCTCCTGCTTCTGGGGGTGCACGTTGACGTCCACCGCGCGAGGCTCCACGTCGATGTGCAGCACCACCACCGGCTGGCGGCCCGCGGGCAGGAAGTCCTGGAACGCGCGCTGCACGGTGCTGATGAGGCCGCGGTCGCGGATGTAGCGGCGGTTGACGAAGGTGTAGAGGCCGCGCGCGTTGGGCAGCGTGTATTCCGGCGACGCGAGGTAGCCCGTCACGCTCACGCCCAGCCGCCGCTCCTCCACCGGGAACAGGTGCGGGAAGGACGCGGGGCCCAGCGCCGCGGCGATGCGCTCGCGCGGATCATGTTCGCTGGCGGGGCTGGCGAAGAGCTCATGGCCTTCGTGGGTGGCGAAGAAGCCGACCTCCGGATGCGCGAGCGCCAGGCGCACCACGGACTCCTCGCAGTGCTTGAGCTCGGTGGCGCCCTGCCGCATGAACTTGCGGCGCGCCGGCACGTTGAAGAACAGGTCCTCCACGGTGATGACGGTGCCCACGCGGGGCGGCGCGTCCTCCACCGTGGGCGGCCCTCCGCCCTCCACGTGGATCTTCGTGCCCTCGTGCGCTTCGGGCTCCGCGGTGTGCAGCGTGAAGCGGGACACGGAGGCGATGGCGGGGATGGCCTCGCCCCGGAACCCCATGGAGTCGATGTGGAACAGATCGTCCAGTTCGCGCAGCTTGCTGGTCGCGTGGCGCTCCAGACAGAGCGTGGCGTCCTCGCGGTTCATCCCGTGACCGTCGTCGGAGATGGTGATGCGGCCCACACCGCCGCCCTCCAGTTCCACGCGCACGGTGCGCGCGCCGGCGTCGAGCGAGTTCTCGCACAGCTCCTTCACCACCGAGGCGGGGCGTTCCACCACCTCGCCGGCGGCGATCTTGTTGATGAGCACGTCGCTCAGGCGCGCGATTCGGGACATGGCGACCTTCGACCCTCCGCCACCTGGATGACGTTGTCCAGAACATCACGGGCGCACTCGGCTGACATTCCGGGACGGCTGGGCTAACACCCGACCCTGCGAATGGAAGTGATCCGAGCAGGCAAGGGCCCGATGCGCATCGCGGTGACAGGCGCCAATGGCGACTACGGCAAGCTGCTCCTGCCGAGACTGGAAGCAGACCCGGCCGTGGAGAGCATCCTCGTGCTCGACACCAAGGAACCGGAAGGAACCCGCAAGGTCGAGTTCCACCGGGTGGACCTCACCCGTTACGACGCGGAAAGCGAGCTGACGGATGCGCTCACGGAGCGCCCCGTGGACGCCCTCTTCCACCTGGCCTTCCTCTTCGGTCCCATCCTCAACGGCCCGCTGGCGCATGAGCTGGAGGTCATCGGCACGATGAACGTGCTGACGGCGGCAGGCCGCGCGAAGCTGCCCCGGCTGGTGGTGCCGTCGCTCACCGCGACCTACGGGGCCCGGGGCAACAACCCCGCGCTGCTGCGGGAGAATTCGCCCCTGTTCGGCTGTCCGCACAGCCGGTTCGTGAACGACAAGGTGGAGGTGGAGGGCCAGGTGCGGGCCTTCCGCGAACGGCACCCGGACACGCACACGCTGGTGCTCAGGTTCGCGCCCCTGCTCGGTCGGAGCCTGGACAATCCAGCCACGCGCCTGCTGACCCAGGCCGTGGTGCCTACGCTGCTGGGCTTCGACCCGCTCTGGCAGGCGGTCCACGAGGACGACGCGGGCCGGGCGCTGCACCTGGCCCTGAGGGCGGAGGTGGCTGGAGAATTCAACATCGTGGGGCGCGGGGTGTTGCCCCTGTCCGGGCTCATCCGACAGGCAGGCGCGCAACCGCTCCCCCTGCCGGGGCCGTTGTTTCGTGCTGCACTTCGCGCGCTCGGGGTGATGGGGGCGGGCACGTTGCCGGTGGCCCTGCTCGACTACATGCATTACTCCTGGGTCGCGGACGGGGAGCGCGCCGAGTCCGCCCTGGGGTTCGTGCCCCTCCACCACGTCAAGGACGCCGCCGCGGCGCTCCGAAGGAGCCAGTCATGACCAAGGGTGTCCTCGGGAATGATCCCTTCCAGCGGGGCGCAGCGCCTCGCACGGACGATGCGCGGGAGGACAAGGCCGCGAAGAAGAAGGCGCCCGCGTCGAAGAACGCCAAGGGCGCGAAGGACAGCGCCGGGAAGAGCGCGAAGTCAGGGGGCAAGGCCCGCGGCGCGAAGGCATCCGCGAAGGCGGCCCAGAGCCCGAAGCCTCCGAAGGCCGGCAAGGGTCGGAGCACGGACACGAAACCGGCCGTGACGGCCCCGAAGACCCCCGCCGTGGCGGTCCACAAGTTCGAGGCGCGGGCGAACGGGCGCGGTGCGACGTCCGAGTCGCCTCCGAAGCACGAGGAGCGGACCGCGAAGGCACCGCACACGACCCGCGAGGCCCAGGCGGCTGGCAAGCGCGGGACTCCGCCCCCGTCGCGCGGCGCGGACGCATCCCCCCAGGCCTCGCGGGACGTCAGCGGCACGCCGACCGGCAAGCCCGGGCATGGCGCCCCGTCGTCCCGCACCTTGGCCCCTGCCCACCCGGGTGACGAGCCCGCGCTGCTGCGCGAGCCCGCCGCGCCCCACCCCTCCGCCTCTGGTTCGCCGCCCTCCCGGCCACAGGTGTTCGCGGAGGAAGTGCACGCCGTGCGTCCCGAGGAGCGAACGGTGGACCGCGCGATGACGGAGGCCCTGGCCGCGGACGCGGCGGAAGCCGCCGCGAAGACCGCCGTGGACGAACTGCTCCCGGGACGTCCGGGCCAGGACCGGAGCATCGAGCGCGTCCTCGCGACGGAGCTCGTCGCCGAACTGGCCGAGTCCGCGGTGCGGCAGGTCCTGGATGACGGCCACGGCATCGCCTCTGAACGGGACCTCGCCACCCTCGTCGCGACCCAGGTGGCCGAGGCCACCGCCGGGGTCGCCGTGGACGAGGTGTTGGACCGCCAGGCCACCGCCCCCGAAGAGCGCGCCCTCTCCACCGCCGAGGACGGCGATGCCCACGACCTGGACGAGGACGAAGAGGAGGTGTGGACCGCCGACGCCTGGCAACGGGATCCGGACAGCGTGCCCGTGAATCCTCCCGAGGAGGCGCTGGACGAGGACGAAGGCGAGGAGGAGGAGGTGTGGACCGCCGACGCCTGGCAACGGGATCCGGACAGCGTGTCCCCGAACGGTTCCCAGGCCGCGGACGACCTGGCCGAAGGCGTGGAGCGCGGCGAGCAGGACGGCGTGCACATCTCCGTCTCCGTCATCGCGGGCGCGGTCCCGACCAACGTGGAGCCGGAGGTCGAACTGCCGGACGAGTCCCACGACGAGCTGCCGCCCAGCCGGCGCATCCCCCTGTCCCTCGTGACCGACGACGCACCTGTCCGCCGGGACGAACCGGAGCAGGGCGCCTCCGCCTTCGCTGGGACTGAGGAGGCCGCCCAGCCCCAGGGGTTCGCGGGGCGCGCGGCGGGAATGTTCTCCCTGGCGAGGGAGATCGCCGGGCAGGCGCTCGCGAGCGAGGGCCTGGGGCGCGCGGTCGGCGCGATGCACGGCCTGATGGAAGCGGTGCGCACCGGCCTGGGCACAGGCGGTGGCAGCCGGCTGGACGACTACGGCAAGGACGCGGGGCTGGTGGAGAACCTCCAGCCGGTCCTCGACTTCCTCTACGAGCAGTACTGGCGCGTGTCCGTGGAGGGCGTGGATCACGTGCCCCGGGGCGCGGCCATCCTCGTCGCCAACCACTCCGGCGCCCTGCCCTATGACGGCCTCGTGATGTCCCAGGTGCTGCAGCGTGAACGCCCGGACCTGCGCGAAGCGCGGTGGCTGGTGGAGGATCAGGTCTTCCACGCCCCCATGCTGGGCACCCTCTTCAACCGCCTGGGCGCCGTGCGCGCCTCGCCGGAGAACGCGCTGCGGCTGCTGGATGAACACCGGCCGCTGGTCGTCTTCCCGGAGGGCTACCAGGGCGCGAGCAAGCCGTTCGCGGAGCGCTACCGCCTCAAGCGCTTCGGACGCGGTGGGTTCGTGAAGCTGGCCCTGCGCACCGGCGCGCCCATCGTCCCGGTGGCCATCGTCGGCGCGGAGGAGACCTCCCCGCTGCTGGGCCGCCTGCCCGGTGGCTTCCTCGGGTTCCCGTCACTGCCGCTCACGGCCCCGGGTCCGCTGCCGGCCAAGTGGACCATCCGCTTCGGCGAACCGCTGACGATGGAGGGCCTGCCGCCGGAGTCCGCGGACGACCTGGGCGAAGTGCAGCGGCTCACCGAACAGACCCGCGAAGCCATCCAGTCCATGCTCCAGGCCCTGCTGCGCGAGCGCCGCTCCGTGTTCGCGGGCTGAGGTCCTGGCGACCGGTACGACGGGGGCTCAGCCGCAGACGCGGTTGCGCCCCTGGGTCTTCGCTTCGTAGAGGCGTTCGTCCGCCGCGCGCACCAGCTCCGCGGGCTCGCGGTGGTGCGGCTCCAGCGTGGCCACGCCCACCGACAGCGTGACGGGGACGACCTGCTTGTCGAACTCGAAGCGCTGCCGCTCCACCAGCTTGCGCACCTTCTCCGCGAGTTGCCGCGCGCCGCCCAGGGTGATTTCGGGCAGGAGCAGAGCGAACTCCTCGCCGCCGTAGCGGGCGAACACGTCCTCGCGGCGGATGCGCGTGCGCACCGTGGACGCCAGTTGCTTGAGCACTGAGTCGCCCGCGAGGTGGCCGAAGGTGTCGTTGACCTCCTTGAAGTGATCCAGGTCCAGCATCACCAGCGACAGCGTGCGCTCGTAGCGGCGGCTGCGGGAGATTTCACGGTCCAACTGCTCGTCGAAGTAGCGGCGGTTGTAGATCTGCGTCAGGCCGTCCATCGTGGTCAGCCGGTAGATCTCGTCGTGGTACGCCGCCTCGATGTTGCCGCCCGCGATGAACTTGAAGATGGTGCGGCCAATCTTCACCAGGTCGCCGTTCTGCAGCGCCCGGCCTCCCGCCGCCACGTCGTCGTTGACGAACGTGCCGTTGGTGGAGCCCAGGTCCTCGATGCGCACACCCTTCGTGGTGTTGGTGATCCGCGCGTGGTTGCGGCTCACCGCCTCCTGATCAATCTGGATGTCCGCCTTGGACGAGCGACCAATCAGGGTCTCCTCGCGCTTCAAGTCGAACTTACGCCCCAGGTCCAGGCCGTAGATGACCACCAGCGCCGCGTCCAGGTTGACGGGGCGCTCGGAGATCTTCGAGATGACGGTGACGACCGTCTCCTTCTGGCCCATGGCGTCGGTAAACGTATCACCGCGCAAATCGTGAAAGCGAATTCACGGCCGGCGCAGGTGCCTTCCCAGGTCGTAGAAGCACTGACACCCCGGTACGTCAGGGCACCCGAACCGTGCGAACGGCGGTGACGGCCGGGCGCAGCGGCAGGTGCAGCCCGTCCACCAGGGACGCCGCGAGCACCACCTCCGCGCCCGAGCACGTGGTGGGCAGCGTGAGCGCCACCTCGCCCGACCGCGAAGCCAGGTCGCTCGACAGCCACAGGCCGTCACAGCCCGGGCCGCCACCGCGCACGGAGAGCAGCACCCCACCGTCATCGGTGAGCGCGGGCCCCACGCGGAAGCCGTCCACCCGCACCCGCACGGTGGCACCGCGCGTCAGCGACGCCCCCTCCCCTGGATCCACCCACAGCACCTGGGGTCGGCCCTGGTGCAGCGTGGACATGGAGCGAGTCGCCTCCGCGAGCGCTTCCGGAGACAGTCCCCCGGACTCCGCCAGCGCCGGGGCGCCGAGCGAAATCCCCTCGTCCGTCGTCACGCGCAGGGCCTCCACCGACAGCGAGGCGCGCGAGCCTTCCGTGTCGCCCTGGAAGGTGCGGTCCTCCAGGCCGGACGGCGGCACGGGCAGGCGCACGCCGGACACCGCGCGGCGGCCATCCATCACCACGGTCCAGCGCCGTCCGGCCGCGTTGGTGAAGGTCGTGCGCACGACGGTCGCCAGCGGCACCGTGGCGTCCAGGCGCCACTCGCGGGGCAGCAGCCCGTGCCACGGCAACAGGTCCGGGTTGTAGCGGGAGCCTTCCGGGACGGAGAGGAAGGCGTCGGAGAACGTCACCGGCTGCGTGCCCTCCGGATCAAACCGGGGCGCATCCAGGGGGGCGAACACCGCGCTGGTGGCGGCGCCCGCGGGCACTTCACCCGTCAGGGGGCCCGACGACGCCAGCGCGAGCAACCGGTAGGGCTGCCCCTCAAGTCCATGGTGCGCCGGGGCCATGCGCACGCGCACGAAGCCCGGGGTCAGGAGGCCCGGCTGGGTGTCCGTGAGCGGATCCGACGGGTTGGCGTTGACGGCGGCGCCCAGGCCCAGCGGAACGAGTCCCCGGCCGGGCACGGCCACCGTGCCCAGCACCAGGGCGCGCTCCGGGTAGCCCTCGCGGAGCAGGGGCAGCGCGGGCACGCGCACGACGAAGGGGAAGCCCAGCGGCACCTGCCGGAAGTCATGCGTCACCGGCGTGGTGCGCACCGCCTCTCCCCCGCCCGGGGAACGCAGCGTGAACTGCACGTCGCGAATGATCGACGAGGAGAA
Organism: Corallococcus terminator; assembly: GCF_003611635.1. Taxonomy (GTDB): domain Bacteria; phylum Myxococcota; class Myxococcia; order Myxococcales; family Myxococcaceae; genus Corallococcus; species Corallococcus terminator. The sequence continues at coordinate 17,064 of NZ_RAVZ01000192.1, forward strand.
CCGCCCGGACTGGGGCAGCGCGCGCGCCAGGAGCAGCAGCGGATCCGTCCCCGGATCCATCATGCCCGCCGGAAGCTCGCCCGACGGCACCTGCGCGGTGAGGGCCCAGGCGGAGCGCGTGCCACAGGCGCCCGTGCGCATGGCCTCCTCCGGCTCCGCCACATCGAGCAGCCGGGCATCACAGACGCCGGCGATTCCAGGCGCGGTGATATCGGGCTGCGCCAAGACGCCCAGTCCGAACACCCAGAGGTTGTCGGGCACCTGGAACCGGCGCGTCGCGCCCCCCAGCTTCAAGTCCACCGGCCGCTCGGGGCCCATCACCTGACCGGGGGCCGCTTCCGACGCGAGCCCCGGCACCGACAGGCCCGTGAATCCCAGGGCCAGCGCGCCCCCGGAACCCACCGGAGCGAAGTTGTTGAACACCGAGCGCACCCCACCCACGCGGTCCGCTGGATTGCGGCGCAGGGGCAGGCGCAGATCGCGCGAGCCCTTCACGTCGTAGTGGGCCAGCGTGAGGTAGCCGAAGTCCTCGTGGAACACGGACACGCCCACCTCGCCGCGCGCGGCGACCACGGCCACGCCCACCGCGTCCGTCGCCTCGCGGGCCAGCGTCTGGCCCAGCGTGTCCGACACCAGCACGGACGCTCCCTTGACGGGATACCCGGTGAGCGCATCCGTCACCAGCACCCGCAGTTGTTCCGGGTCGACATGGGGGGGCAACACGGTGATGCGCGCGCGGCAGGTGGCCTTCCCCACGCGGGCCTCCACCGCTTCGGCCTCCGCGCCGGGCGAGGCCAGCGTGAAGGTGGCGCTGGGGCCCGCGCCAGTCCCCGTCACGAGCGCGGTCACGGCCTTCCAGGTGATGCCCTCGCCGAGGACGACGGCCTGCCCCTTGGCGTCGGACACCCAGGCCTCGAAGCGCACGGAGGTGCCCACGGGCGCGACGACGCGCTCCGGCACCACACGACAAACGGTGGCGAGGTCCTCCGGGAGGGGCTGGCCGCAGGTGCCGTCGCGGCACACCTCACCCTCCTCGCAGGCGTCATCCCCGGTGCAGAGGGCGGGGACACAGCGGTTCGCGTCACAGCGACAGCCCAGCGACTGGAGCTCACAGTCGAGGATGGCGTGCTGCTGTCCCCGGCGCCTCACCGAACAGTCGTCGTCGCTCCGGCACGCGGCCTCGCAGCGCGACAGGGCGGTGTTGCAGAAGAAGAGGGACGGATCCGCGCAGTCCTGATCCACCGTGCACGCGGCATCCGGGCCTCCGCCGTGGATGAAGGGCGCTTCCGAGTCGCCCATCGCGCAGCCCATGGCGCACGCCAACAGCAAAGCGAGCACGAGGCCGGGGGACCGGACCGTCAGGGGGACTGGGGACATGGGG
>NZ_RAVZ01000193.1 GCF_003611635.1 Corallococcus terminator
CGACCAGGACGTGGACGAAGAGGAGGAGGAGTCGCTGGACGAAGACGACGAAGAAGAAGACGACGAGGAGAAGGACGACCAGGAGCTGGACCCGGAACTGCCACCGGACCCGGCCCGATCCCAGAAGCCTTCCTTGCCCGTCACCACGAGGAAGATCCACTGCAGGAAGTGCGTGATGGCGAAGAGGATTCCGAAGAAGGGAACGCTCCAGACCACCTCCAGCACGAACCAGAGCGCCCCGCCGGGCGTGGCGTCGGCCGCACCCGTCATGAGCAGGAGCGCTGCCAGGAACGGCGCGCCCAGGATGCCCAGCCCCAGGGGCCCATCGTCCGAAAAGCAGTGGAACCCGAAGCAGGCGCCCACCACCAACACGGCATACACGGCGAGGACGTAGGCGACGGGCAGTTCAAAAAAACCCGCGCCCAGGCCAAGGCCCACCAGGGGAATCCCCACCGCCAGTGCCGCCACACGCAGGATGCGCCCGTTTCGCAGGCCCTGCGTCCTGCACCAGTCCAGCGCCCCGCCCGCCCCGAAGGCCATCGCGATCATGGCGAAGAGCACCCCGAACGAGGCCAGGGTCCTGGCCTTCTTGGAGAAGGTGGGCGGTGACAAGAGGGTGGTCGCGAACACCCCCGCCTCCGACTCCGCGCGCACGCCCGCGATGATGGACGTGAGCACCTCCGCGAGCTTCCCCTCGCGCATCCGTGGCCCCTGGGCGTCCAGCAGCACCTGGACCTCGCCGTCGGTGAGGTAGGCCTCCAGCCCGTAGCCCACCTCCAGGCGCATGCGCCGGTCGTCCTTCGCGACGATGAGCAGCAGGCCCCGGTCCTGGCCCGCGACCCCACCCCTCCAGGACCGGAAGACCTCGCTCGCGGTGTCCTCGATGGGCTGGCCGTTCGTGGTGCCCACCAGCAGCACCGCCATCTGGACCTGACGCTCGTCGCGCAAGTGCACCAGGGCGCTCGAAATGGACTCCCGCTCCTGGGCGCTCAGCATCCCGTCGGGATCCGTCACCGGATGCTCGATGGAGGGCATGGCGCCCACGAGCAACGCAGGCAGGAGCAACGACAGCAGGACGGCCTTCACCATGGGACAGACCTCGAAGAAGCGGGCCACCTACCAGGAATCACTGCCACCGCCGCCGCCGGAGGAGCCTCCCCCGCCGCTCCAGTCCGACGAGGAGCTGGAGTCACTGCTGGAATACGACGACGAGGAGTCGTAGCTCGACGATGAGGAGCTGAAGCTCCAGTCCGTGGAATAGGACGACGAAGACGAGGTGGCCCAGGACGACGAAGAGGAATCCCCGCTGCCTCCCGCGCTGATGCCCTTCACCACGGCCACGATGAAACCGAGGGCCAGGATCGCGGCGATGGACAGGAAGAGCGCCCACGCCAGCAGGCCCACCAGTCCGGCGGAGGGTGAGAGCGGCCACATCCAGCACGCCACTGACCCCAGGAGGATGCCCGCGAGTAGGACGCCTCCCACCACTCCCGACCGCTGCCGGGCCACGAACCAGCCCCCGAGGCACGCGGCCAGCATCGCGACATACACGAGGAGGATGTCCTCGAGGGCCATCTGGGAGTCCCAGGAGATCGAAACGAGCACCACCGGAGGGATCAGCACCAGCATCCCCGCCACGACCCGCATGACCGCGCCCTGGCGGGCCGAAAGCCCGCATTGGATCAGCAGCCCCGCCGCCACGAAGGCGAACACGACCAGGGTGAGGAAGAAAGCGCTCACGGCCCAGAACGGCCAGTCCGTCCCGGGCGGCTGCAGCCCGAACGGCCCCGGCGCCTGCCCACTCACGCCCGCGATGATGGCCAGCAGCGCGGCCTCGAAGCGCCCCTGGCGCAAGAGCGGGCCCTGCGCGTGCAGCAGCGTCTGGGCTTCGCCGTCCGTCAGATCCGACTCCAGCCCGTAGCCCACCTCCAGGCGCGAGCGCCGGTCGCCCTTGGCGATGACGAGCAGTACGCCATTGTCCCGCCCCGCCTCGCCGCCCTTCCAGACGCGGAAGACCTCTTCCGCGTAGTCCTCGATGGGTTGGCCGTTCGTGGTGTCCACGAGCAGCACCGCCATCTGCACCCTCTTTTCCTTGCGCAGCTTCAACAGGGACTGCGCCACGGTCTCCATTTCCTGAGCCCTCAGGGTCTCCGTCAGGTCCGTCACCGGCCGCGTGACGGAGGGCACCGTTCCCAGGAACAACGTCGGAAGCAGCAGCGACAGCAGGACGGCCTTCACCATGTGGAGACCTCCGAGGACAGCGGAAGGACGGGGGGCAGGCCGGTCAGCCGCGCCACCCATCCGGAGGGAAAGGAGGCCGCGGAGGCGTTGTAGTCCGCGGCCCGTTCGTCATAGCGGCGCTGTTCGATGGCCACGCGGTTGTCCGCGCCGGCCAGCTCCGCGTCGCGCGCCAGGCCGGGCGTGAGCGTGTCCTTGCGGGCATGCAGCGACTCGCGGCGCTCCACCACGTTGCGCACCTGCGCCCGCTGCCGCGCCACGTCCGCCAGCGTGGAGGTCAGCCCGTTGCGCACGAAGAGCCCCGACACGGCCAGCAGCCCCACGACGCCCGCGCCCACCCATGCGGCCCGGCGCAGTTGGACGCGCCGCAGCCGGGCCAGGCGCTCCTTCGCCTGGGCCTCGCGCGCCTGTTCTTCGCGGCGCCGCGACAGGGCCTCCAGCGCCTGGTCCACGTAGCGGGCGGGGATGTCCAACTCCTCGCCAATCTTGCGCACGTCGTCCGGGGTGAGCGTGTCCGGCGCCGCGTCCTTCTGCATCAGCCGCGTGGCGGTGGCGATGAGCTCGTTGACGTCGTCATAGGCGACGTCCTTCGGCGGTCCCCCACCGGTGCGGGTCGTCGTGCTCATGACTGGCTCACGGCGTCCGGCAGTTCGTTGCCCGCGACATCCGCCCCGGGTGCCGCCTGGCGAAGCTGCGCGCCAATGCGCTCCACCGCCGTCACCAGCGCGGGCAGGGACGCTCCCTCGCGGAAGCCTTGCGCCACCGCGTCCACCACCTCTTGCCAGAAGCCCGGCAGCGCGGCGCCGTGGATGCCCCGGCCCGCGTAGACGGCGGCCTGTCGGTCCTCCACCGCCACGTACAGCAGCACCCCGGTGTCCTTCGTGGTGTGTCGCATGCCCAGACCTTCAAAGAGGTGCGCGGCCCGGGACAAGGGATGAAGGCCCCTGCTGGTGCGCTCCACGTGGACGCGCACCTCCCCCCGGTGGCCCGCCTCCGCGCGGCGGATGGCCTCCACCAGCGCCGCTTCCTCCGCGTCCCCCAGGATCCGCTTCCGACGACGAAACCACGACCAGCCCATGCCGGGACGATATGCCATCCCCCACACGCGGGGTACGGGGGGCAAACGGCGCATGGCATCCCTCCAGCGCCCCGGGCAGACTGCCGCCCCCATATGGACAAGCCCCACACGACGCGGTCGTTCGTGAAGCTGCTGGTGACGGACGCCCCGGCCTCCGTGCGCTTCTATGAAGGTCTCGGCTTCGAACGCATCGCGTCGGTGCCCCCCATCATCCGCCTCCAGTGGGGCGGTGAGGCGGACGTCTACCTCATCAGTCCGCCCGCGGGCCTGAAGCTGGAGGGTAGGAAGGGCATGGGCGTGCTCGTGGGCTTCCACGCGGGCGAGGCGGGCGTGGACGCGGTGGCCGCGAAGGCGACCGCGCTGGGCGCCCCCGTGGAGGGGCCGCAGGTGCAGCCCTGGTACACCCGGGAGATCATCGTCACCGACCCGGACGGCTACCGGCTCAACTTCATCGAACCGGCCTGAGCCGGGGGGGCCGTTTTCGCTTCACGCCCGCTCCACTTAAGGGGCGTGGCACGAACGATGGAACCCACGCGGATGCGCGGACCCGGGGACGCCGCCCCACCCCTTGATTGCCCCGGCGGCTTGCGCCAGCCTGTCGCGGCCTCCGTGAGCCCTCCCCGCTACTTCGTTCCCCACGCCGCGAGCCCCGTCGAGCCCGTGCCGTGCGATGCCGCCGAGGTCGTCCACGTCATGGACGCGTTCCGCCTGGAGCCCGCGTACCTGGGCGAGGCGGAGTGGTTCGTCTGCACCGACGTCGTGGGCCAGCTCCAGCTCATCCCCGGTAGCGACCGCGCGCGGCTGCCCGCGTCCGTGCAGGCGCAGCTCGCGCACCATGAGGTCGCCGCGGGACGCCCCCCGCGCCGGCTGGCCGCGACGGAGCTGTTCTTCTTCTCCACCGAACTGGTGGAACACCCCGCGGACGCGGAGGGCTTCAACGACCCCGTCTACCTCTACGGCACCCTGACGGGCCCCTGGCCCGGCGATGCCGTGACACGCGTGCCCGGACAGCTCACCGTGAGCCGGGGCGACGTGCTCGCGGGCTTCGCGCACGGCGCCCCGGATGCCTTCCGCTACGTGAAGGACGTGGAGCGCCGCGAAACGCCCAGCGCATACCACGCGCTCCTGCCGGGCGACCGCGCGGAGCAGCTTGCCCAGGGCAAGGGGCTGGTCCTCACCTACCCCGCGGTGCCCGCCGAACTCCAGACGCACAACGTCGCCAACGGCTCGCAGGTCGCGAGCGTGCTGCACGCGGTGCTGGCCCAGTTGCAGGAGGACGCGAGGACGAACAAGGGCCCCCAGGCCATCGCCGCGTTGGACCTGCCCGTCGCCAGCCGCGCCATGGCCGTCGCGGAACTGGAGGTGAAGGGCTACGAGGTGAAGGGCGACATCGCCATCCCGCGTCCCACGAAGGGCGGGCTGGTGGGCAAGCTCTCCGGCTGGCTCCAGAACGAAGAGGTGCGCGTCCCCCGCGAAGCGCCGCTGTCGGAGTTCCTGGAGCTTTCGCGCCACGTCCTCACGCTCCTGCCCGGCTGGCCCACGGAGACGGAGCGCACGCTGCGCGCCCATGTGCTCGCGGGCACGCTGTCACCAGGCGCCGCGACACCGCGCATGCCGCCTCGCGCGCCCTTCCAGCCCGCATCCATTCCGCCGCGCCTGCCCACCCCGCCCACGCGCTCCAGTGAATGGATGAACGACTTCCTGGATGCACATGCCCGCAAGGGCGCCGCGAAGCCACGCCTCACCCGCATGCAGCCGGCACCCGCGCCGCGTCCCGCGCCCGCGAAGCCGTCGTCGTCACCCGCCGAGTGGCAGGCGGACTTCGCCGCGAACCCGCCCGCCCGTCCGGCGGACAAGCAGCCCCCGAAGCAGCAGAAGTCGCCCGCTCCGCCCGGCAAGAAGCCGGACTGGATGAACGACTTCGAGGATTGACCGCGCCCGTTGCGACGCTCGCACACGGAGCGCTAGCGTTTTCACCCTCCAGAAAGGCAGACCATGGGACACGAGAAGCCGATCGAGCCGTTTTCGGACCTCCACCGCGAAGGCGACCGCGTGCGCGCGGTGCTGCTGCACGACCCCACGGTGGAAGGCCTGGACATGGCCATCTACATGGACGCGTCCGGCAGCATGCGCGAGGAGTACAAGTACGAGACGAAGCCGCGCACGTTCCTGGAATGGATCCGCGGCGCGCCCCTGAAGGATCCCGCCAATCAGGTGGAGCCCCAGGTGCGGTGGATGTTGGAGTACCTGGCCACCAAGGACCGCAACGGCCTGCTTCGCGTGGCCTACTGGGCCAGCGGCACCAACGGCCGGCAGGTGGAGGTCGTCGGTGAGCTCAAGGGCACCGACGTCAACCAGTACAAGTTCCCCGGCGCCAAGCAGTTGGGCGGCTTCACGTACCTGGAGCCCGCGCTGCGCGACTACGTGAAGTACCTGGAGGAGCAGGTGAAGGTGGGCGCCAAGCGCGGCTGCGCCATCATCGTCACCGACGGGCGCCTCCACGACGCGGAAGCGGTGGAGAAGTTCTCCGCGGAGGTGGCCAAGAAGATCGCCACCGGAAAACTGCCCCGCATCAACTTCGTGCTGGTGGGCGTGGGCGACGACATCGACGAGGAGCAGTTGGAGCACATCGCCCACCAGGAACACCCGGGCGTGGGCCACCTGTGGTGCCACCGCATCGCCAAGGAGATCACCCAGGTCGCGGAGCTGGTCGCCGTGCTGGTGGACGAGACCATGACGGTCGCCGCCGGCGGCACCATCTACGACGACAAGGGCAAGGTGCTGAAGACGTACGAAGGCCGCCTGCCCGCGGTGCTGGAGTTCGACGTGCCCGAAGGCGCCAAGAGCTTCACGCTGGAGGTCCACGGCCAGCGCTACACCCAGCCGCTGCCCGACGAAGAGCACCACGACGAGGACGAAGACGAGGACCACCACTGATGGCCGGCCACGAAGTCATCAACCGCCCCTTCTCCGACGTCCACCGGATGGGCAACAAGGTCGTCGCCACGCTCCTGCACGACCCCACGGTGGAGGGCCTGGACGTGGCCCTCTACATGGACGGCTCCGCCAGCATGGAGAACGCGTACGGGCCGCGCGGCATCCTCGCGAAGCTCGCCCCGGTGAAGAACCAGGTCGAACCGCAGATGCAGTGGATGCTGGAGTACCTGGCCAACAAGGACCGGGACGGCAAGGTGCGCGTGACGTACTGGGCTGCGGGCGACGGCACCCAACTGGAGGTGGTGGGAGACCTCACCGGCCCCCAGGCCAAGGGCTACCGCTTCCCCGGCCCGCGCTCCTACGGCAAGGCCACGGTGATGCTGCCGGTGCTCCGCGACTTCGTGGCGCACATCAAGCAGCAGGTGTCGGAGGGCGCCAAGCGCGGCCTCGCGGTCATCATCACCGACTCGCAGATCAACGACGCCCATGACGTGACGGCCTACGCCACCCAGGTGGCCAAGGAGATCGCCTCCGGACGGCTGCCCCGCATCAACTTCGTGTTCATGGGCGTGGGCGACAAGGTGGACGAGGAGCAGATGGAGGAGATCTCCCACACCACCTATCCGGGCGTGGGCCACCTCTGGTGCCACCGCATCGCGGACCGGATGGAGGAGATGGCGGAGCTCGTCGCCGTGCTGGTGGACGAGACCATGACCGTCGCCGCCGGCGGCACCGTCTACGACGCGCAGGGCAAGGTGCTGAAGACGTACGAAGGCCGCCTGCCCGCGGTGCTGGAGTTCGAAGTGCCTCCGGACTGCAAGAGCTTCACGCTGGAGGTCGCGGGTCAGCGCTTCGATCAGCCCATCCCCGAGGACCATGGGGACGAAGAGCACCACGACGAGGACGAGGACGAGGACCCCAAGGAGGCTCCGGCAGCGCCGCCGGCCGCCGCCGCTCCCTCGCATTCACGCCGCGGTCACCGCCACTAGGGCGCGTCAGGAACACAGCCATGTCGGAGCAGAAGAAGAGCGGGTCGCGGTTTGGTTCGTTGAACATCAAGGGCCTCAAGGAGGCGCAGGGCAGCGGCAACGCCGTGCAGCTCCACGTCCACGGCCCGGGGTGCAACCACGACCACGGCTCCGGCCATGATCACTCAGGCCATGATCACCACGGTCATGACCACGGGCACGCGCATGCGCACGGCGAGGCCCACGTGCATGGCCCTTCCTGCTCCCATGGCCACGACCACGACGGGCATGACCACCACGGCCATGCCCACTCCCAGCGCGTCATCCGTCCGCCGGCCCACCGTCCGGCGGAAGGGGGCGGCACCGCGCTCCAGCTCGACCTGGAGGGCACACTGCCGGGAGAGACGGACGAACAGGGCCGCTTCGCCCGGCTGGAGGCGGCGCTGGAGTCCCAGCGGGGCATCACCGACGTGCACCTGCGCCGCGACGCGGGCTACGCGGAGGTGTGCATCCACTACCAGCCGTCGCTGATGAGCGCCTCGCAGCTCGTCACGCTGGCCCAGAAGACAGGCGGACAGGTGGCGGCGCGCTACCTGCACCACACCTGGTTCGTGCGCGGGATGGACTCCGCGGACGCGGCCCAGGTCATTGAACATGCCGTCGCGAAGATGAAGGGCGTGCTCACCGCCAGCGTCGCGTACGCGAGCGAGCGCGTGGTCATCGAGTACGACAAGGAGGAGCTGAAGCTGTCGGACGTGGAGGCCCGGGTGAAGGCGCTCGGGTACGGGCTGGAAGTGCCCATGGCGGGCCACGCCTGTTCGCACCACGCGCACGGCGGCGGACTGGCGCCGCTGCTGGAGCTGCCGCTGGTGGTCGCCTCGGGCGTGCTGCTGGCGGCGGGCTTCGTGGTGGAGCACTTCGCGCTGGCCCCGCCGCTCTGGGCCACGGTGCTCTGGGCGCTGTCGATGGCGAGCGGCGGCTTCTTCGCCATCAAGGGCTCGGTGCAGTCCATCGCGCAGCTTCGCATCGACATCGAGACGATGATGGTCGTGGCGGCGCTGGGCGCGGCGGTGCTCGGTGCGTGGTTCGAGGGCGCGTTCCTGCTCTTCCTCTTCAGCGCGGGCCATGCGCTGGAGCACCGGGCCATGGAGAAGGCGCGTCGCTCCATCGAAGCGCTGGGCCAGTTGCGGCCGGAAGTGGCGCGCGTGCGCCGGGGCTCGGACGTGGTGGAGGTGCCGGTGGCGGACGTGTCGCGCGGCGAGCGCATCATCGTGCGCCCCGGCGACCGCGTCCCGCTGGACGGCATCATCCGCGAGGGCAAGAGCTCGCTCGACCAGGCGGCCATCACCGGCGAGTCCATGCCGGTGGCGCGCAAGCCGGGCGATGAGGTGTTCTCCGGCACCATCAACTGCGAGGCGGCCCTGGAGGTGGAGGTGACGCGCCTGTCGTCGGAGTCGGTGCTGGCGCGCGTGGTGGACATGGTGGCGCAGGCGGAGGCGCAGAAGGGCAGCCGGCAGCGCTTCGCCCAGCGCCTGGAGCGCACCGTGGCGCCGCTGGTGATGGCGGCGGCGGTGGTGTTCCCGGTGGTGCTGGTGCTGACGGGCACGGAGCTGAAGGAGGCGGTGCTGCGCGCGGTGGGCCTGCTCGTCGCCGCGTCGCCGTGCGCGCTCGCCATCTCCACGCCGTCCGCCGTGCTGTCGGCGGTGGCGTCCGCGGCGCGCGGCGGCGTGCTCATCAAAGGTGGCATCTACCTGGAGCTGCTGAGCGGCATCCGCGCCATCGCCTTCGACAAGACGGGCACGCTCACCGTGGGCAAGCCCCGGCTGCTCACCACGTGGCCCGCGCCGGGCGTGACGCGCGAGGAGCTGCTCGGCACCGCCGCGAGCGTGGAGGCGCTGTCCGCGCACCCGCTGGCCAAGGCGGTGGTGGACGGCGCGGCCGAGGCGCGCGTCACCGTGCCGGTGGGCCGCGACCTGGAGGCCATCCACGGCCAGGGCATCCGCGCGAAGGTGGGCGACGACGCGGTGGAGGTGGGCAGCCTCGCGCTCTTCGCGGGTGAGAAGGTCCCCACGGATGTCGCCACGGAGGTGGCGCGGCTGGAGGAGGCGGGCCAGACGACGATGGTGGTGCGCCGCGCGGGCGTCTACCTGGGCGTGCTGGGCGTGGCGGACACGCTGCGCGGCGGCGCCCGGCAGGTGGTGCAGGAGCTCAAGGCGGGCGGCATCCAGCGCACCGTGATGCTGTCGGGCGACAACGCGCGCGTCGCGCAGTCCATCGCCACGCAGGTGGGCCTGGACGAGGCGAAGGCGCCGCTGATGCCGGCCGACAAGGTCGCGGCGGTGAAGGAGATGGGTCGCACGCACGCGGTGGCCATGGTGGGCGACGGCGTCAACGACGCGCCCGCGCTGGCGGCGGCGGCGGTGGGCGTGGCCATGGGCGGCGCCGGTTCCGACGCGGCGCTGGAGACCGCGGACGTGGTGCTGATGAGCGACGACCTGGCCAAGCTGCCCTTCGCGCTGGAGCTGTCGCGCAAGGCCACCGCCGTGATGAAGCAGAACCTGGTCATCGCGCTGGGCGTGAGCGCGGTGCTCGTCGTCGCCGCCGTGCTGGGCCTGACGAAGATCAGCCAGGCCGTGGTGCTCCACGAGGGCAGCACGCTGCTCGTCGTCTTCAACGGCCTGCGACTGCTGGCGTTCCGGCCGAAGACGCAGTCCTCGCCGCCCCAGCCCGCCACGGGGCCGCAGCCCGCCGCCGGGTAGGGCGGGTCTGCCTTCGCGAGGCCCCGGACGAATCTCGGGAGTGGACACCACGGTCAGGCGTTGGCGGCGCGCTTTTCGGCGCGCGCCGTCACGTCGCGCCGGGTCCCCCTCGCGTTCTCCCCTGGAGCGACACCATGAAGGCCCTCCGCCTGTTGTCCGCCTGTCTCGCGCTCACCGGCTGCGCCACGTCCAGGACATCCACCGGCGATGCAACGGGGGCCGCGGCACCGTCCACCGTGAAGCTCTACGCCATCGACTGTGGCCACGTTCAGGCCACCGACTTCGGCTCCATGGCGGACGATGGTTCGATGAACGGCGTCGGCGGTGAGGGCATCAATCCTTGCTACCTGATCCGCCATCCGAAGGGCGATCTGCTCTGGGACACCGGCTTCTCCGAGTCCATCGCGGACATGCCGGGCGGCCTGCGCCCCCAGGGCGCGCCCATGCGCTTCGAGGTCCCGAAGAAGCTCACCACCCAGCTCGGTGAGCTCGGGCTGGCACCGGCCGACATCGACTACCTGTCGTTCTCCCACCTGCATTTCGACCACGCGGGCAACGCCAACCTGTTCGCCAGCGCGAAGTGGATCGTGGACGTGGACGAATACGCGCAGGCGTTCTCCGAGACCGCCCGCCGTCGCGGCGAAATCACCCACTACAGCGCCCTGGAACACGTGAAGCCGGTGCTCATCGAAGGCGACGGCGCCTACGACGTGTTCGGCGACGGCACCGTGACCATCCATCAGGCCCCCGGACACACGCCCGGCCATACCGTGCTGCTGTTGAAGACGGCGAAGTCCGGCGCCGTGCTGCTGACCGGAGACCTGTGGCCGCTGCGCGAGTCGCGCGAGCGGAAGCTGGTGCCCATCTACAACAGCGACCGCGAACAGACGGTCGCGTCGATGCTCCGCGTGGAGGCGCTGGCGAAGGACTCCAACGCCCGCGTCATCCGCCAGCACGTGCTCGAGGACTTCGCCTCGCTGCCGGCGTTCCCGGCGCCGCTGGAGTAGGCGGGGATGGAGGGTTGGTCCGCCCGCGTCATGCTTGGGACGACAACTTCCCCAGCGAGCGGGCTGACCTGAAGTGGATGCATGCAGCGCGTCGCGACGGGGTGTCGCTGGGGCGGCGCGCGGCGGGCATGGCATGGTGGCCCCCGCCATGCCTGTCAGCGTCTTCGACCTCTTCAAGATTGGTATCGGTCCCTCCAGTTCGCACACGGTGGGGCCCATGCGCGCGGCCCGCACGTTCGTGGTGGGGCTTTCGGACGCGGGGCTCCTGGAGCGCGTGACGCGGCTCAAGGTGGAGCTGTTCGGCTCTCTGGGCGCGACGGGCAAGGGCCACGGCAGCGACAAGGCCGTGCTGCTGGGCCTGCGCGGCGACACGCCCGAAGGCGTGGACGTGGAGCTGGTGCCGTCGCTCGTGGCGCACTGGCGCGCGGAGGGCCGCGTGTCGCTGCTCCAGCGGCTGGCGGTGCCCTTCCGCGACGGCGAGCACCTGGTGATGCACAAGCGCAAGGTGCTGCCCTACCACCCCAACGGCATGCGCTTCACCGCGTTCGGCGACGGCGGGGAGGTGCTCGTCTCCCGCCTCTACTACTCGGTGGGCGGCGGCTTCGTGGTGGATGAACAGGCGGCGGCGGGACAGGACCCGCTGCGCGAGGAGGCCACGCCACTTCCCTTGCCCTTCAAGTCCGCTGAAGCGCTGCTCCAGCACTGCGAGCGCGAACGGCAGTCCATCAGCACGGTGATGCTGCGCAACGAGCTGACGTGGCGGAGCGAGGAGGACATCCGAGCGCGGCTCCTGCGCATCTGGGAGGTGATGCAGGCGTGCGTGACGCGTGGGTGCACGACGGGCGGCATCCTCCCCGGCGGCCTGAAGGTGGAGCGGCGCGCGGCGGCCATGTACCAGCGACTCATGAGCCGGCCGGAAGCGGGGCTCACCAATCCGTTGACGGTGCTGGACTGGGTGAACCTCTACGCGCTCGCGGTGAACGAGGAGAACGCGGCGGGCGGTCGCGTCGTCACGGCGCCCACCAACGGCGCGGCGGGCATCATCCCCGCGGTGCTGCACTACTACTGGCGCTTCGTGCCGGGGGCCAACGCGGACGGCGTGGTGCGGTTCCTGCTCACGGCCGGCGCCATTGGCTCACTCTACAAGGAGAACGCCTCCATCAGCGGCGCGGAGGTGGGCTGCCAGGGCGAGGTGGGCAGCGCGTGCTCCATGGCGGCGGGCGCGCTCACGGAGGTGCTGGGCGGCACTCCGCTCCAGGTGGAGAACGCGGCGGAGATCGCCATGGAGCACAACCTGGGCCTCACCTGCGACCCCATTGGCGGGCTGGTGCAGGTGCCGTGCATCGAGCGCAACGCGATGGCGTCCGTGAAGGCCATCAACGCCATGCGCATGGCCATGTCCGGGGACGGGCGGCACTTCGTCAGCCTGGACAAGGTCATCAGGACGATGCGCGACACCGGCCGCGACATGAAGGACAAGTACAAGGAGACCTCGCGCGGAGGCCTCGCGGTGAATGTCCTGGAAGTCGCGAACCTCAGCGTCGGCCTGCCGGAGTGCTGACCCCCCGGAACACCGGGGATTTTTCCGCGTAGGCCGGTGGGAAGGCACGGACTGGAAGCCCCCTTCCGAAGACGAAGCGTCCAAACCTGTCCGACTGTCGGACAGGTTTCCCAAGGTGTAGCCCGGCAGGGCCTCCGGCGCTCTTTTCGCCAGGCTCGCCATCGGTGAAAACCAGGGAGGATGGAACCCGGAGTGCCCTGCTGTCCGGCTTCACGGGGAGGGCTTGCGCAGAGGGACGGGGGCCCCGAGCACCACCGTGTCCCGGCAGCTGGCGCGATGGGGGGCACGAACTTCTGGCGACCGGCCTACCGCCTGCGCTTGCCACCGCGCACCGACGACACCGGCACGGCCTTCGCCTTCTTCTCGGGCCGGGCCTGGAGCCAGGACTCCACGTCCTTCGCCTGCGCCGCGCGGCCGGAGGACGTGAAGCGCGCCTGCGCCTGGGTCGCCGCGTCGCGGGCCGCCGCCTCCTCGCCTTCCTTCCACAGCGCCTGCGCCAGCGCGTAGCCGGACTCGGCCAGTGAGTCCTCCTGCGCGTCCTTGAACGTCAGCGCCTGCTGGAGCGGCGCGATGGCGTCGCGCGTGCGGCCCATCGCCAGCAGCGCCTGCCCCACGCCATCCAGGGAGTACTGGAGCAGCTCGTCGTCCGCCTCCAGCTTCGCCCGCTTCACCGCCAGCGACTCCTCGTAGTCCTTCAGCGCCTCCGGGTAGCGCTTGAGCGCGAGCAGGCTCATGCCCTCTTCATCCAGCGCCTCCGCCAGCTTCACGCTCTGGGCCCCCAGCAGCGTGCGGTGGATCGAGACCGACACGCGCGCGTGCTCCAGCGCCTGGGTGAAGTCCTTCTGCTCGCGCAGCGCCATGGACAGCGCCTGGTGCCGGCGCGCGGTGTCCAGGTGCACGGGCCCCATCGCCTTCTCCGTCTGCTGGAGCGCATCCGACAGCACCTTCACCGCCTCCGCGGACGCGCCCGTCTCCAGCAGCGTGCGCCCCAGCGTGAACGTCACCCGCGCCCGCTTGGGGTGCCCTTCCGGCAGCGCCGTCGCGAGCAGCCCGGACGCCTTCTCCAACAGGGCCCGCGCCTCCTCCGGATGGTCCTGCATCAGCGCGAGGTTGGCCTCGTTCACCTTCAGGTCGCTCTCCAGCACCGCGTCCCCGCCCACGCGCTTGAGCGTCGCGTCCCCCAGCCGCCCCCAGCGCTGCGCGAGCTCGTACTTCTCCCGCTCCCCATCCACGTAGATGAGCTTGTTCATCACGGACACGGCCAGCCGGTCCGCCCGTCCCGCCTCCGCGTCGTAGACGGCCTGCTCCAGCGCCGCGCCGCCCGCGTCCTTGTCGCCCAGCACCGCCTGCGCCCAGCCCAGGTGGAAGCGCAGCTCCGCCACCAGCGGCAGGTAGCCCGTGGCCACCACGCGCGCCTCCGCCTTCTTCGCCATCTCCAGCGCCTTGGGCATGCGGCTGGTGTCGATGCGCGCCTTCACCTCCGCCAACTGGTCTTCCAGCGCGTCCAGCTCCGCGCGCTTCGCGGGGTCCGCCGGCCGGGGCTGCACCTCCGCCAGCGCCTCCACGTCCGCGCAGTCGGAAGGCGAAGGCAGCGCGTAGACAGCGTCCAGCGACTTGTCCACGAGCGCCGCGTCCGCCGTCTGCAACGTGCCCACGAGCGCGCCCAGGTCCTTGCGCCGCCGCTCCAGACACACGAAGCGCTGGGACAGGAGTTCCTCCGTCTGCACCTCGCGCACCCGCGTGTCCTCGCAGGCCGTGGTGTGCTGCGCCGCCCACTGCGCGCCGTAGCCATCCAGCACCGCGCCCACCCGGCGCGCCATGTCCTGCGCCACCGGGCTCTTCGTCGCCAGGAACGCCTGCGTCACCTTCTCGCGGGCATCCGGGCTCCAACGCTCCGCCAGCAGCCCCTCCGCGCCAGCGCACGCCCGTGAGCGCGACCACACCGCGCCGCTCGCCACGCCCAGCACCACCGTGGCCGCCACCGCGGCGCCCACCCGCCGGTTGCGCAGGGCCCGCTTCTCCCGCTGGGCCAGCGCCTCCAGCAGCGCCGCCATGGAGCGGAAGCGGTCGCGGGGCTCCAGCGACAGGCCCTTCATCAACGCGCGGCGCACCCAGGCAGGCACCTTCGTGTCGCGCGGCGGCTCCTGGATGGGCGACGGCGGCAGCACCTGCGCCACCACCGCCTCCGTCACCCCAGGCTCGTCGGAGCCGGCCTCGCGCGGCCGCAACTGCGAGGCCACCCGGGACAGCTCGTCCGGGTCGAACGGACGGATGCCGTACAGCGCACGGTACAGCGCCGCGCAGAAGCTGAACTGGTCGGAGCGCGAGTCCAGCAGCTCGCCCCGGAACTGCTCCGGCGACATATAGGCGGGCGTGCCCATCACCAGCCCCGCCTGCGTGAGCTGCGAGTTCAGCAGGGCCCCGTCGTCCTCCGCCACCGGCCGGGTCCGCTCGCCGCCGTCCTCGTCGTCCACCTCGCCCATGGGCCGCGCGAGCCCGAAGTCGGTGACGTAGACGCGCCCGTCCTTGCCGACCAGCACGTTGGCCGGCTTGAAGTCCCGGTGCACCAGCCCCGCTACGTGCGCGGCCTCCAGGCCCCGGCCCGCCGCCAGGTACTTGTCCAGCAGTTCCTGCCACGTCCGGGGCTTCGCCTTCGTCCAGTCGCGCAGCGTGCCGCCGTCCACCAGCGCCATCGCCACGTAGACCTGGTGGTCCCACTGCCCCACCTCGAAGACCGGGATGACGTTGGGGTGGGAGATGCGCGCCATCGCCTGCGCTTCCCGCAACAGCCGCGCCCGCCCCTGCTCCAGGTCCTCGTGGCCGCCCTTCACCCGCAGCAGCTTCAGCGCCACCTTGCGGTCCAGGTCCGGATCATAGGCGGCGTACACCACCCCCATGCCGCCCTGCCCCAACACCTTCAACGGAAGGAACCGGCCCACCTGCCGCGACGCCAGCCGCTGCGCCTCCCCACCCGCGCCGCGTGAGGGACCGGACGCTTCCGGCCCCTGTCGTCCCGTTCCACTGGCCGGGCCACCCCGACCCGTACCGTAGGATTCCCGCGACGCTGAAACGTGCGGTGCGGAGGCGGGCGCGGAAGCCCCATCGTCCCTGTCATGCCGGTTCGCCATGGGTCCAGTGTACCCCTCAGTCCAGGATTCCATGGTTGTCCGCCCGGCGGACTGGCCGGTTGCGTCTGAAACCGCGCGTTCTCGTCAGATCCTGGAATTCCGACGCAACCTCCGGAGTCCTCCCTGGATAATGCGGGCAGGACACTGACGCGACACGACAGGAGACCTCCCATGGCCGGGCGATTCAACATCGGCGCCAAAATCGACTCCGCGATGGAGCGGGTGCGTCAGGCGCAAGCGCAGGCGGAGGCCCGGGCGGCGCAGATGGCTGCCGCGGCCCAGTCCGTGAAGCAGCCGCTCACGGACGCGCCGAACGCCAAGCCGCTCAACGCGAACGAGGGTCGCTACCTGGACTCCTTCCAGGAGGAGCGCGCCAAGAAGAAGGGGCTGCCGGAGCTGGCGGCCCCGCAGGCGCCGGGAGAGACGGCCCCCAGCGCGCTGCCCGCCAACGAGGCGAAGGAGGCCCAGCAGGAGAAGGGCTGGAAGACCAGCGAGCCCACCGTCGTGCAGACCAGCAAGCAGGGCTGCGCGGAGGCCACCCTCACCTTCCTGGAGCAGTCGGATGGGGAGAACGAGGCGGAGCTGAGCCAGGAGCAGGCGCGAGAGAAGGTGCGCAACCGCGCGGACACGCTCGCGGTCTCCCCCTCCGGCGTGAAGGAAATGGGCGTGGAGGTGAACCTGGATGACGGCGCGACCCCGGATGAGATGGGCGCCATCCTGGGCGGCATGGGCATCGAGGTCACCAGCGGCTCCAGCGAGTGCGACCCGAAGGCGCTGAGCGGCGCGCTCAAGAAGGGCGAATACGCGCTGGCGCTGGTGGACTCCAACGCCCTGCTCAACACGACCCTGGAGCCGGGACAGCAGAGCCAGGAGCCGGGCCAACTGCACTGGATCACCATCGACGCGGTGGACCCGGGCAAGACGAACAGCAAGGACGACGACCTCTACCGCGTGCGCGACCCCGCCAATGGCGCGTACTGGGTGAAGGCGTCGGACATGAAGAAGATCGTCTCCGAGGCCCAGGAGAAGCACGGCAGCGGCGGCATCATGACGGTGCAGAAGGAGAAGGGCCGCGCCTCCAAGGCGCCCGACGAACTCGCGGCGCTCGCCCGGCGCAACCTGGAGCGCACCGCCCCGCTCGGCGACGGCAACGGTGGCGCCAGCCGGCGCGCCAGCGTCGCCGAGTCCAGCTAGCGCTCCCCCTGCCCTCCGGCGTCACCGGAGGGCCTCCGCGCCATCAATCGTCGGACTGCGTCTGGGCCGGGACGGCGAAGCTGCCCCCCAGCGCGAGGTGGAGGTTGATGCGCTGGATGAGCTGCTCGCTGCGCACCCTCAAGAGCAGGATGCGCGCGGAATCCGCCAGCAGGGTCTGCTGGAGCACCGTGCGCAGGTCGACCTTCCCAACGCGGTAGTCGACGCTCAAGAGTTCGAGCGAACGCGCCTGGCCGGCGACCACCTTCTCCAGCAGCTCACGACGTTCGCCGAGCACCCTCGCGCTCGTCAGCGCGTCCTCCACCTCGTTCGTGGCGCGCAGGGCCGCGGCCGCGTATGCGCCCAGCGCCTCTTCCTGCTCCGCCGTCCGCACGCGCACCTGCGCCGCGAGGGCGCCACCGTGGAAGATGGGCGCCAGGAGCCCCGCAGCGATGCCTGCCGTCGGGTTGGTGAGCGTGTCCTTCAACACCACCACGTCACTGTCGACGTAGCCCACGGCGCCGGTGAGGCGCAGCGCGGGGAGCCGCGCGGCCTTGGCCTCCTCCACCCGGTTGAACGCGGCGGCCACGCGGCGCTCCGCGGCGATGAGGTCCGGCCTCCGCTCGAGCACCGAGGCGGGAATCCCCGCGGGCACCGGGCCGGGAAGCTCCACCAGGGAAGCCCTTGGCGCGAGGGCCCCCGAGGGATAGCGCCCGGCGAGCAGCTCCACCGCGCGCACCGCCTGCACCCGGGCCAGCTCGGTCTGCTTCAGGATGTCGCGGTACGAGTCCAGGCTCGCCTGCGCCAGCGACAGCTCGTTCTCGCTGGCCGCGCCCACCTGCACCCGCGTGGTCGTGAGCCGGACGAGCTCCTCGCCCATCTGGATCCGCTCCACGGCGATGCATTGCAGCAGGTGCGCTTCCGTGGCCAGGAGCCAGCCCTTCGCCAGGGTCGCCGCGAGCGACTGCCGGGCGAACTCGAATTCGGCCTCCGCCGCGGCCACCGACTCGCTCGCCGCGTTGCGGCGGTAGCGGATCTTCCCCCACAGGTCGACCTCCCACCCGGCGGAGAAGTCGATGCCCCGCAGCACGCCTTCAAACCCCTGGCCAATCCCGAGCGACCCCTTCCCTTCGATGTCGAGGGTGGGAAGCAATCCCGCGCGGGCGACGCCAAGCTGCGCCGCCGCCTGATCCACCCGCGCCGCGGCGGAGCGCAGGTCCGGGCTGTGGCGCATGGCCTCGGAGACCAGCGACTGGAGCTCCGCGTCCTGGAACGTCGCCAGCCACCCGTCCTGGATGCCACCCACCGGCGCGCCCGGGGACACCCACGCGGGGGCGAGCGACGTGTGCACGAGCGCCTGCTGGACGACCTCCGGCCCACGCGGGGGAGCGCGCGTGGGGCACCCAGAGCCGCCCCACCCCACCAGGAGCACCGC
>NZ_RAVZ01000194.1 GCF_003611635.1 Corallococcus terminator
CACGCCACCCTCTGCATGGTGGCCCACGGCTTCCTCGCGCTGCGTCGAGCGCTTTTTCCCCCGGAAGCGAGTGCAATGGACGCTGCCCATGGTGCGGCGTCGCCTTCAGCACTTGCTGCTCAGCCGCATCGGCCACTGTCCCCTCTGCCTGCGTCACCTCAATCCCCGCGCTCCTCCTCTCGGGCCGTCACGCATCTGATCAAGTAGTATTAGGCGACCGGGGAACTCAGGCCGCTTGCGTCCAAGCAGATTGCCCCTGTTGGGCTGCATGTGCCCCCAGTGTGCCCCTCCAGCGGGGATGAGAACGGGACGAAACGGGATGGGGCAGCAGAACGAACCGATGAGAGAACAAGGCATTAGCCGGTAACAGCGCGACCTGCTTGGGGCTTTGCTTCCACCTTGTTGCGGGTTCGATTCCCGCCGCCTTGAGTCGAACCCACTCCTGAGTTGGGCATTCGAGGACACTCGGTCTGCCCACCGGGGATTGGACCGCAGTCTGCGTTGGCACAGCCACGGACACCTCCCACCCTCACGTCGACCTGCGCCACTCGCGCGCCGGCGACTCGAATCCTTGGAGGGGTCCATGAACGCTCAGCGCTTCACTGAACAAAACCTGCGCCGGTTGGGCCTGCTCTGTGCACTCGGGGCACTGCTGGTGGTCTGCACGCCTGCATCCAACGCCGTTACCTCCAAGGATGAGCAGCCGGCCGACGCTTGTGACAAGCCCACGGTCGTCCTCGTCCACGGCGCATTCGCCGATGCATCCGGCTGGGCCGGCGTGATCGCGCCGTTGCAGCAACAGGGCTACACGGTCTACGCGTTCGCGAACCCCTTGCGCAGCATCTCCGGTGACGCGGAGTACCTGCGCTCCTTCCTGAGCACCCTCACCGGCCCCCTCGTCCTGGTCGGCCACTCCTATGGCGGAGCGGTCATCACGAACGCGGCCACCGGGAACCCGAACGTGAAAGCGCTCGTGTACGTCGCCGCGTACGCACTCGACGAAGGGGAGACCCTCCAGGCCGCCAACGCGCTCGGCGGCGGCCAATCCGAGCTTGGCAACCACCTTGTCTTGCGCCCCTTCCCTGGGGGCGGAAGCACGGATGCTGACGGCTACATCGACCCCGCCTTCTTCCGCGAACTCTTCGCGGGCGACCTCTCCGAGATTGACGCGGCAGTGCTCGCCGCCAGCCAACGCCCGGCCGCCGCCTCCGTCTTCGCGACCCCCTCCGGCCCGCCCGCGTGGAAGGACCTTCCGTCCTGGTATCTGATCGCCAGCGAAGACCGCACCATCCCGCCCGAGGCCCAGCGTGTCATGGCCCAGCGCGCTGGCGCCCAGGCCATCGAAATCCAAAGCTCCCACGTGGCGCTGATCAGCCACCCGGACGTCGTGACGGAGCTGATCGGCGAAGCCGCCGGGTGCCGTTGAGCACGGTGCGCACGCAGGAGCGCATCAGCCATTGTGAAGCAGGGCTTCAAGGCCCATTACGCAGGTTGCGTCTATTGCCCGGCCGACGCCGGGCGTACTTCTTCCCGACAGCGAGGCACGAAGACAGCAGGCAACGTCATCAGGGAAGGTTCACCGTCATGCCGATCTCCCGTCGTTCCATCCTGGCGACCTTCGCCGCATTGGCCTCACTCCCGGTCCTTGCGCAGGTGAAGGGGAAGGAGAAGTCCCAGGCCCTGCGGATCGGCGTCATCGGCGCGGGGTGGCTGGGGGGCACCGTCGGGCAGATCTGGGTCCGGGCCGGGCACGAGGTGCTGTTCTCCTCCCGCCATCCGGACGAGCTCACCTCCATGACCCGCCCGCTCGGTCCGCGCGCTTCGGTGGGCACGCCACAGCAGGCGGCCGAGTTCGGCACCATCGTGTTGCTCGCCACGCCCTACAGCGCGATTCCGCAGCTCGGGCGCGACCTGAAGAAGGCCTTGCGCGGCAAGATCGTCCTCGATGCCTGCAACCCGCCCCCGGGCCGCGACGACGCCCTGGCGCGCGAGGCACTGGCCAACGGCGTCGGCCCCACGTCGGCGAAGTACCTGCCAGGCACGCGGCTGGTCCGGGCCTTCAGCGCCGTCGACGCCACGGCCGTGGAAGCGTCCGCTGGCCGGCAGAGCGGACTGCTGGCTGTTCCCATCGCCGGGGACGACACCCAGGCCGTCCAGGTGGCGGCACAGTTGGTGCGCGATGCCGGCTGCGAGCCGTTGGTGGTGGGCAACCTGGCCGCGGCCACCCGATTCCAGCGGGGCGGCCCGGGCTTCCGGGCCAACACGACGCTGCCGGAGCTGCGGCGCCTGCTCGGCCTGCCTGAAAAAGACTGACACCCCACTCCACCGCGAATCGTGACGCTCCGCCGTGGCCCTCGGCGGATGGAACAGCCCTTCCGCTGAGCACCTGAAGAGCTCCTTTCAGCCCACGCCCGGGGGCAAAAGGAAGGGCCACCCCGCTCGCGCGCAAGTGGCCCCTCCTCATCCCACGCTAACCGCTACTTCGCGGTCAGACGCCAGGTCAGGCTCTCGGTGCTGCCACCCTTGCCGTCCTCGGCGATGACTTTCCAGAAGTAATCCCTGCCGGACTCCAGCCTCACCGTCGTCGACAGCTCCTGAGTCGGCTTCGAAGCGCAGGCCTGGTAGGTGAAGCCAACATCCACACTCCAGACGCAATGCCTGTAGCCAACGCTGTCCTGATCCTTGTCGTACGTGCCGTCCCACTTGAAGGAGACGAGCGACGACTCGACGGCATTGTCCTTCGGGCCCACCAGCTTCAGGACTCCGGGAGGAAGGTTGCCTTCGACCTTCAAGGCCGTCTCATACACCTTGACGAAGCCCGGCTCGCCGGTCGCGGCCACGTCCTGCGCGCAGTCACGACGGCGCTCATCCGTCGTGACGGCCTTGCAGATCTGCTCGGCCTCCTCCAACGCAATCGGCTTCAGCGGCTCCTTGACCGGAATCCCGGGCGGCTGCTTGTTCACGCGGCACGACGTCGCCTTGTACTCCGGCCAGCTCTTGAGCGTGTACGACGCGGTGGAGTACCCGGACGCGTAGTCGAACAGCGACGTGTCCTTCGTCACCCGCCAGGCATCCTCGAACTTCTCGTACAGGGCGATGTAGCGCTCATAGGCGTCCGTCGGGCGCTCTCCCAGGAGCGTGCCGTCGGGGAGCGCCGGCAACCAGTTGCCCGGGGCGATGGCGCCGAGCAGGCCTTCCGTGGCGCGGGCCTGCTGCACGCCGACGTTCATGTACCAGACCTGATAGTGCGCCCACCAATCGACGGTGAGGATGATGCGCGTCCCACCCGGCGTTTCAATCTGGAGTCCACCGCTCGCGGGCGTCGCGGTGATCCGTCCACCGCCGGAGAGCAGGATCTCCGAGCCGAGCTGCGTGGGCTTGCCATCGATGCGCAGCTCCAGCAGCTCCGGCCGCTCGGCGTTCATCTGATACGTGATGCGGTGCGAGCCGACCCTCACCGCCACCGCCGTCGTCAGGCTCGCGCAGGCGGTCAACCCGGTGTGCGCGTCCGGCCCCACGGGCTGATCCGTCTGGATGGGGGTGTGCCTCGCCTGGATCTCCAGCCCCGGGTCACGCAGGAGCACGAACTCGCCAGCGCCCTGGAAGTCGTAGCGCACGCCGTCGATCGTCGTGAGGTGCGGATCCCCCCAGGTGGAGGGGTTCGCCCCCACGATCCAGCGACGGATCGTCTCGATGTCCACCTTGCTCAGCGGCGGCCCGCCACACGGCATCATGCCGAAGGGGCAGGTCTCCGTCGTGCGGGTGATGCGCTCGTACAGCGGGGCCGTCAGGCTGGTGGCCAGGGGCGCCGCGATGCCGTGCGGCTGCGTGAGCGGATTCACGCCAGGGCCGCTCTGGTCCTCGGCCAGGTTCAGGAAGGTCCCGTAGTTCGAATACGGCGGATAATCGAGCCCGCCGTGGCACTCGACGCAGGCCTTGTTGAAGATGCGCTGCACGTCCGTGTACGTCGGAACGGCGGCTGGCAGGGGTAG
This sequence comes from Corallococcus terminator, assembly GCF_003611635.1. Classification (GTDB taxonomy): domain Bacteria; phylum Myxococcota; class Myxococcia; order Myxococcales; family Myxococcaceae; genus Corallococcus; species Corallococcus terminator. Next base: position 3,993 of record NZ_RAVZ01000194.1, read on the forward strand.
CGAGGCAAGCGTCGTATTCACGGCCGGAATCAGGTTGGTACAGGTGTAGGGCGACACGAGGCCAGCCACCGGCTCCGCCATCAGATTGTCCTCGAGCGCCTGCTCAAGGGCGGTGTTGTACGAATTGAACACGTCGGCGAAGCCATAGGCCCGCGACCGACCCCGCACGCCCAGGGACCACTTGTCGACCGAGATGCCCAGCGGTTCGAGGAAGTAGCGGTACAGGGTCACCGGCGTCGTGTTGTCGTTGTAGATCTCGCGGTCGACGAAGATGCCGCCCATGACCGTCGCGTCGGCACCGCCGGCATCGATTGGCCGGCGGAACACCTCGCGCCGCAGCCGGGCGAACGAGTTGTCCGTCGAAGCGCTGGTCGCGGCGCCGTACTGCTGAACGAGGCCGTTCACCGGCGAGCTGGTCGCCAGATACACGTCTCCAGTCCGGTCCAGGTTGTACCGCTGGATGTCCACCTTCCTGCGCGGCACGCTCTTGGTGCGCGAGTCCGTGTCGGCACGCAAGGCGTTGATGCCCATGCCGTTGCGCGCCGTGAAGAACGAGAGATCGAAGGTCAGGCTCGACGCGGTGCTCTCGACCCTGTTCATCGCCGCGTTGATGATGAGGCAGCCCTTCGTGATGGCCAGCGCCACCGGACGCGGATCGACGTAGACGCTGCCGGTCGCCCAGCGGTGGCTCGCGACCTCGTCCGCGAGCCTGCGCTGGTTGAGGTTGCCGTCAAGACCTCCCAGGAGGTCGAACAGTTGGATGCCCCGCCCCTCGCCACCGCCTACCGCCGACTGGTGGAACAGCGTGACAAAGGTCCCTCCACGAACGACGGGCGTGGACGCGCCCGTGCCCACGAGCCCGTTGAACGCATACGCCGTCGAGATGGCCGGGGCGGAGCCCACCGGGGCCGGCTCCGTCGTCACCGGAGGCGACGTGTCGAAGGAGAACCGGGGCGTACCGTCATTCAGCCCACCGCGGTAGCGGGTGATGATGTTGGCATTGCCTGCGGGCAGTCCCGGGGGCTGAAGCCGTAGCTGTTCGACCAACTGACGGATCGCGGGGCTCGCCCGCCACGTCCAGGGATTGAACAGCTTGCGGAACGCGGCCGTGTCCAGCGAGCCCTGATACAGCCGGTCCCGGTTGAACGGCAGCATGCCGCCCCAACTGTCATAGGGATCCCAGTTGGGCTTGTTCTTTGTCTTGATGCCCCCCACCGGGAGCCCATCCGTGCCGGGGATGCCCGTGCGGTTGAGCACGTTCCGGGTCGAGTGGCAGCTCGAGCACTTCGTGTCGTCCTTCTCGATGTGACGCGAGCGCGGCGGAATGGTGCCCATCGCCGGGATGGACTTCAGGATGATCTCATGAAAGCGGAAGTTGCGCGTGGCCTCATCCCACTGCATGTATTCAATGACATCCGGATGCGACCCCGGATACGACGCGCTCGGCACCGGCCCGATGGAGAAGACGGACTTCGCGTCCAGGCTGGAGAGCAGGATTCGAGGGTGCTCCGCGGTCCCCGTCTGCAAGCTCTCCGAGCGAGACATCAGGATCGCGCTCTGCTTGTACTGGGCGGGCAGCGCACTGATGAAGCGCGCCACGCTGTTGGTGTTCGCATTGGCGGGGTTGCCCAGGTACGCCTCGATCTCCTCGGGCGTGATGGCGTTCGGGTTCGCCACCACGAGCGGATTGAGGGTGCCGACCGGAAGGTGGAAGACCGGCTTCACCGACCGCGCCAGGCTCATGGACAGCGTGCAGGTCAGCGCCGTTCCAGAACAGTCCGGTGAGGACAGGAGGTCCGCGTCCACGTCGGTGTTCCAGCCGCCAAAGGTGGAGCCCCCGGTGGGCGCGGCCGTGAGCGTCACGGTGGCGGTCGCCGCATAGGATTCGTCACAGTCACCGCCGGCACTGGTGCAACTGATACCCGTCGCGGTCACCGTGCCCGTGCCGAGCCCCATCGTCATGACCTTGAGGGCGGCGGCTTCCGCCGGCAGCGAGAACAACGAGGACGCGACGAGCAGTCCACCGAGGCCCGGTCTCAGCTTCGCGTGGAATGAAGAGGAGATGAATCGTTTGAGTCTCATGCGTTACGCCCCCTGGGTACACCCATGCAACGGATGGGTGTGAGGCGTTGAGTGTAGACGCAGATGTCTCAGGAAACGAACGGCCCCTGGGATGAGGCGCATGACGACATGCGCCATCACCAGATAGGTAAGGCGTCCCCTGCCGTCTCACGAAATCCACGGGCCACCCTGTTGTTGCCTCCCAGGCCACAAACCCAGACAGGGTGTTGCCGGGGAGGCAACGCGGGCGACGGGCACCTCCGGCTCAGCAGCCGCAGGCGCTGAAGACGGCCTGGTATTGATATTCCGTATGCGTATAGGTGCCAGCCGCGTTGAAGCACACGCGGTAGCTGGACTGCTGGTTGGACGTGCCCAGGTTGTAGTACCGGACGGCGACCTCGCCCTCACGGCACGACGGGGCGGAGTTCTCGCTGCCGCCACCGCCGATGAGCGACTCAGGGTCGCCGCCCCGAACGAACGGCTCGCAGACCCAGTAGCCGCCACACGTATTCTTGGGTGCACAGGACGTCACGCCCGTGTTCGTCCAGCCGGACCAGGTACCACAGGACCCCAGTTCGGCCTCCGAAGTGGCCAGGGCCAGGGCCTCCTCGGCAGCGGCCTCCTCGGGCGTCATGGCTCCGCCACAGGCGGTCAACGCCAGACCCGTGCACACCAGGGCGACCGCGCGCAGCAATGAGGTTCCAGGCTTCATGGACGACTCCTTGGGCCGGTGCAGGGCTTCGACATGAAGCCCGACCTTCCGACCCCGAAATCATGCCAGTCAGGACATCCCTGCCAGAGCGGTCCAGACGTGAAAGGCCTGTCCCACCTCCCTGGAGTATTGTCCATCCAACATTTCCAGACTCGCCGCGTCTGGACGGCCGGCGAGCCTGACTTCTGACTTTGAGGGTGGGTCCCTACGGGTTCAACACCTGCACGTGGGCCACCGACTTGCCCTGGTACGTCCCCGGCCAGGTGAAGAAAGGCAGGCCCCGCTTGTCCGGGAAGAGGGAGAAGTACCCATCCGGCGTGCGGGCCACGGGGCCGGCACTCCCGCCCACGGTCGTCCACGACGTGCCACTCCATTTGCGCAGATACATGGGATAGGCCTTCGCGTCGGGCGTCTCCGGAAGTTCGGCCCACAGCAGCGTCACCCGGCCACTGGAGTCCGCGAACATCCGGGGCTGGCCGGTGGCCTGGCGCTGGATGCTCACGCCGCCGCCCAGGGCCACCCAGGAGCCATTGTTCCACCGGGCCACCCGCACCTCGGACCCTTCGTTCGCCGTCCCCGGGGGGTTGTACTGGTTCCAGGCCACGAAGATGACGCCCGCGTTCGACACGTAGACCTTGGGGGTATCCACCGTGGAGCCGGGGGTGATGGGCAGCCCGGCATCGCTCAGCATCGCCCAGTCGCCTCCGGTCCAATGCGCCACGCGCAGGTACCGGGTCATGGTCGGCTCGAAATCAAACTCCATCCAGGCCGCGACGGGTCCCCCGGATGGATGGGCCGCCAGGCTCAGGTCGCGCAGGTAGTCATTGGAGGGCAGGCCCTGGGCGCTGGGATAGGACACCCAGGCCGACCCCGTCCAACGCCGGACGACGAGGCTGCTGCCCGTGAAGGTACGGGCAACGAAGCCGAGGATGGGCTGTCCATCCGAGCCCCGCGCCAGCGCCTGGGACGTCTCGTCCGCCCCGGCCCCGTAGCCATCTCCCTTCTGGGGCGGCCCCAGCGGAACCCAGGCATTGCCGCTCCAACGCGAGACACTCAGTGTCTCAAAGGAATAGTAATCGTCGTGCGCGACGACTGGCGCGCCGCTGCCGTCCACGATGAGTGCAAAGGATTGGGTGCGGGTGATGGGCGCGGGGGTCCCACCCGGCACGTCCAACGCCGTCCAGCTTCCATTCCAGGGAGACGCGGACAGGTCTCCGTCCCAGCGCTCCACCCGGAGGATGTTCTCGTTGCTGTAGAAGCCCGTCCGCTCCAGGTGCGCGACATAGGGCCGCATCGTCGTGTCCATGGCCACCTGCGGCAGCGTCACGTCACCGCGGATGTAGAGCTGTCCCCGAGGCTCGCCCAGAGGCTGCCAGGACACGGAGCTCACCTCGAAGGCGGACAGGAGCGCCAGGCCCTCCAGCGGCAGGAACTCCATGTCGAGATACCCCGAAGGCACCGGCACGTCGAAGACGGCCTGGTAGGCGGTCCGCGTGCCCACCGCCTTCGCGATGTCCACCTGGGGCAGGTAGATCTGCCCATCCACCTTCACCTGGAAGACGCGCGCGCCCGGGGACTCGGTGGGTTCAACCAGGAGCAGCTTCACCCGGTACACGCCCCCGTTGCCGCCCAGCCCCACACGGTAGTGCGCCATGCCCTCCCGGGCGCTGTTGTAGAGCACATCCTCCGTCGTGCCCTTCACGTCGCCGGTGAACTGGAGCGTGCGTCCCGCGACGAAGCCCCAATCCGCGCTCCACGTGCGGCCCTGCGCGTCGGTCACCTCGGGGCCTCCGACGTTGACGCGCACCAGCGACACCTCCGCCAGGGCCTCCTTCTGTTCAGCCAGCGCGGGCGCGGCGGGGGATGGCTTTGCTCCCGGCGCGTCGGGCGGGGCACAGCCCGACGTCAGCGCCGTGACGCCCACGAGCGTCGCGACGAGGGTACGGATGGCGAAGGGAAATGGGGACGGCATGGGTGCGTGCTCCGGTGGTGGGGTACGCGAACCAGCCTGCCCGCCCTGCCCTCCGGACCGCATGTCACAAATCGCCGGTCCATCTATAACGGTGGGTGATGATTCAAATCCAGCGGCTCGAAGGCTTCTATTGGGTGGCGCGCATGGGCGGCTACACGCGGGCGGTGCGCGCGTTCCCCTACCCCATCACCCAACCGGGCATCTATCAGCAGGTGAAGCGGCTCACGGAGGAGGTGGGCGTCGAGCTCTTCACCCGCGTGGGCAAGGACCGGATGGCACTGACGCCCGCGGGGCGGGAGCTGTATGCCTTCGTGGCCCCGTTCCTGGAAGGGCTGCCCCACGTGGCGCGCTCCCTGAAGACAGGCGAGCGCGGCGGGACGCTGCGCATCCATGCCTCCAACCTGGTGCTGCGGCATCTGCTGCCACCGTGGCTGGGCCGGCTGCGCGGCGCACGTCCCGACATCCAGGTGCGGCTGTTCGAATCCGCGGCGCCCGAGCTGGCACGGCTGCGATTGGGAGAGACGGACCTGCTGGTGGACCACCTGCCGGAGCTGCCGCACGACGTGGAGTCGCGCGAGGTGGGCCGGGTGAAGGGCTTCATCGTGCTGCCTCGCTCCCACGCGCGGGCGCGCTCCAGGACCGTGAACCTCAAGCAATTGGAAGCGGAGCCCTTCATCGGCTACGGCTCCGACCATCACTTGCTGGACCTCCAGTTGCGGGCCCTGGCCCTGCACGACGTACATCCCCGGCAGGTGCATTCAGCGGACTCCGCGGAGAGCATCCTCGCCTTCGTGGCCGCAGGGCTGGGCTTCTCCCTGGTGCCGTCGTTCCAGCCCGAAGGGCCGCGCGCGGCTGGCGTGGTGGCCTGGCCGCTGACACGCCCGCGCGCGGAGTTTCCCATCCACGCTGTCTGGCTCAAGTCGCGCCAGCCCGCGCCCCTGGTGGCGGCGGCGATGAGTCTGGCACCCGTGTTCGAGCGATGAAGGCTCCGCCAGGTGGAGTGCCTTTTCCGGCGGGAATACCCACTCAAGCGAAAGGGGGCGCCCTCCCCCTCCTGCGCACGCACGGGACCTCTGATAAGCATCCATGAGCGACTTCGCGCGGGGCCCTTCGCGCCCTGCCGTGGAAAGAGCGACGTCACGGGAGTCATTCGACCCCACCGGGCCGACGGGGGTCGCCTCGTGCCGGAAAGAGGTTCACATGCACAGCGTTCTTCACCGAGCAGGTCCGCTCCTGATGGGGGCACGGAAGCTCCTGGGTCTCCTGCTGCTCGGGATGACGGTATCCCATTGTCGCGGCGCCTCACCGGGGGAGGCGGATGCCGGGCCCCCTCCCGTCCAGACGTTGCTGCGGGATGCGGCCCTGCTGGACGTGGATGGCCAGCAGCGCTTCCTGGCCGCGGTGACCCGCGACGACGGCACGCTCGTCCAGGAGTTGTCGACGGGTACGACGTGGCCCATCGCGCCCAAGGCCGAGTCTGGAAGCTTCACGCGCGAGGGCAACCTCCTCGTGCTCCAGGGACCCGTGACGAATGACGTCCGCGCCCTCTGGGTCTGGCAGCCCGGGCAGGCCCAGGCCCACGAGGTCGGCCACCACTGGGCCTCGGCCGTCGTGAACGAAGGCACCCGGCGCTATCTGGCCTTCACCGAGAAGACCCCGGACGATGCCGTGGCCCTGCGCATGGTGCCCTTCGAGACCTGCACGGCCGAGGCGTGTCCGGTCCGCACGCTGTTCCGGATCGAGAACGACGCCTACTACCCTGTTGCGACCCTCCATGCGGGCGACCGATTCATCTGGCTCACCAAGAAGGAGCGCGTCTGGCGCGTCGACCTGGAGTCGGGTGAGGTCAAACCGATAGAGCACTCCGCGACCTGGCTGCGATTCTCTCCTTCGCGCACCCGCTTCGCGGAGCTGACACCGGGGCAGCACATCCGGATGTACGACAGCGCCACGGAAGCCCTGTTGTGGGAGACGACCGCGGAGGCCAGCACGTGGGGATTCACCTTCTCCTTCTTCGATGAGGACTCGGTCATCCTCAACGTGAACCAGACCGAAGAGTTCGGCGCGTTCCCTGAAGACCGGAAGTCCTTTCATTGCAGCGCGCAGGGATGCGTGCAGGTGGCCGACGCGCAATGCGAACCCAGACCGGGAAACCCGCCTCGGCTGTTGAGTTGCTTCCGCCGCAACTCCCCCACCGTCAATTATTCGCATGACTCCATCCTGATGCGTACACCCGGGGTGGTGCTCTCCCAGCGCGGAGATGTCTTCTCGGATTCATACGTGAGTGAAGACACCGAGACGGTCGTGTGGCTGACGGGAAAGCCCTCCGAACCAGGGCTCAAGCTGGAGTGGGAGGGAGTGCAGCCCTCCCAGCCCCTCGTCCTTCCGGAGCCCTACTACCTCCGCGGTGGCGTCTTCGTGGAGGATCCCCGGAGGTTCGTCTTCAGCGTCGACAAGACGCTCCCGGACGGAGGCAAGGAGCGGGTGCTGTCCACGTGGGACGGGCAGACCGCTCAGGAGCTGTACCGGATCGACGGCATTCCAGGCCCCTTCCTCATGAGGACCCAGCCGAGCACCCTCTACACGACGGTGCGCGAATTCGGGGGGGACGTCGTCACCAACCCCAGCGCCATCCAGCGCTTCTCATTCTGATGGGAGCTTCCGGTTTGTTTGAAACTACCGGGTGCTCAAGCGGCGTTTGACGGTGATGCTGACTTCGGGTGGCATGCCCTCGCGATAGGTGAAGTCGATGAAGACCCGAGGGTCCTTCTCTGGCTCCGTCCAATTGCCACACCAGGTCTGCATCTCGTCTGACGCGTCGAAACTCCAGAGGTCATGGCCGAGCTGCCTCAAGTCCTCGACCATCGCGTAGGCCTCCTGCTCGGGCTGGGCTGCAAAGCGGAGGCGGGCCGTGAGCATCGTTTCGAGTTCCTGCGTCAATTGCTCCACCGCGCCCTCCTCGCGGAAGGCCGCGGCACTGAAACGCGGGTCGATCATGTGGCCCACACTCCTCCCTGCCTGGTTTTTTCGTTCGCCGGGCAGGGTTCCATCAAGCGGAGATGGCACCCACGGTCGGCGTGGCCCGCGCTGCTTGTGCTGAGCGTGGGACGAGCTTCCCGGTGACGCCCTTGGGCAGCACCACGCCGAAGAAGAAGCCCTCCTCGAAGGGCTCCGTCGAATCGACCTGGGCCTTGGCGCGGGCGGCGATGGTCGCCAGCGCCGTGCGCAGGAACACCATCGCGAAGTCTCCTCCCACGCACGCGCGCGGTCCCCGTCCGAACGGGAAGAAGTGGCCGCTGCCCAGCGGGTCACGGGTCGCGCCACCGTCCAACCAGCGCGCGGGGTTGTACGTGTCCGGCTCCGTCCAGTGAGCCGGGTCCCGGTGCAGGTGCTGGTTGGAGATCATGATCATCGCCCCCGCCGGCAGCGTGACGCCCGCGAGCTGCGCGTCCTTCGACGGCGTGCGGGTGAAGACCCGGACCGCCGGCAGGAGGCGCAGGGATTCGAAGGCGCAGGCCTCCGCCCAGGGCGCCCTGCCCAGCTTCTCGAACGTCAGCGGCCCGTCCCCCAGCGAAGCGGCCTCCTCCGCGAGCCGCGCCTCGGCCTGGGGGTACTTCTGGAGCTGGTGGAACGCGCCCACCAGCGTGACGCTGGAGGAGAAGGCGCCTCCATAGAAGACGCCTCCCAGCAGGTGCGCCAACACCTGGTCATCAATCCCAGGCGTCTCGCGCAGCGTCCACGACATCACGTCCACGGCCTGGGGGTTCGGGTTCTTGCGCGCGGCGCGCACCCGGTCCGCGAACTGGCCATAGAAGCGCGCCTTCGCCTCTTCGAAGCCCTTGGGCGGAGAGACGAACTTCAACGGCATCTTCGCCTGGATCCGGGCATCCGCGCCCTTCGCCATCAGCATGAAGTCGTCGAACACGGAGGTCGGAAGCTTCTCTCCCACCGCCGCGACCGCGAAGGCGTCGAAGGTCAGCTTCCGCATCGCGGTGGTGTAGTCGATGGAGGGCTCCTTCAGCAGGGCCTCCACGGACTCGACGACGGACCGGTGCATCGGCTCCACCTGGGCGGCCAGCCACTTCGGAGACCACGGCTGCTCCATGGGCTCCAGCTTGCGCTTCTGCGCCCAGTCCCCGCTCAGCTTCGCGATGAAGACCGTGTCATCCGTCACCGTGGGCCGGACCTGCTCGCTGATGTTTCCCTTCTCGAACTCCATCCGGCGGGGGGACTCCAGCACCTCCGCGATGACCGCGGGGTCGTTGAGCACCACGCCGGGGCTGGGGCCCATCCAGATGAGCGTGACGCCGCCGTACTCACGGCCATACCGCGCGCAGACATCCCAGGGCTGGGGCCCCAGGAAGTCGCCCGCGGTGCCGAGCACGCCGGGCTGCGGCCCAGGGAGTGAAGCGAAGGGCTTGCGCCTGGAACCGAAGAACAGGTTAAACAGGCCACGAGAAAGCAGGTTGGGCATGGGCATCTTCTCCAGACGTCTCAGACGGTGATGCCGCAGGGGATCCGGTCGGATTGCAGGACCGTGTAGGGCACTTCGCACTTCTCGTTGCGAGCCTTCACCGCGTCACGCTGGGCGCGCAGCCGGGCGTGGAAGCGGTCGCGGAGGGCGAGCACCTCTGGCTCCTGGAAATACTCCTCGTACCAGCCGCCCTCGTGGAGCAGGTACTCCTCGTCGTCACCGAAGCTGGAGAGCGCGCGGCCGATGGAGACCTGCCAGAGCATCTGCGACTTGGAGGGAATCATCTCCACGATGTCATCCGGTCCGATGAGGCCCTTCTTCGTCGGGGGCGCCTTGCGCATGCACAGGGGCGCGTTCGGCACGAAGGCGTAGTGTTCGTACTGGAGGTAGTTCACCGCCGCGTGCTGCACGCTGACCGTGAAGAGGACGGTGGTGAGGATGTCCACCAGGTCCGCGACGCGCTTCAATTCCGTGCAGGGCAGCTTCTCCACGGGCATGCCGTGCGAGATGAGGTCGGCCCACCAGCGCTGCATCTCGACGTCATTCACGAGGTCCGCGTCGGACTTGTAGAAGTGCCCGAGCACCCCGCCGATGTATTCCTCGAACGCGTCCCACAGGGGCAGCGCGTCGTCCCGGTAGGGGTAGTGCGGAAGCACCGCCGCGTCCAGCACCCCGCGGCGCTCGATGTCCTGGCGCGGCCTGTTGTCCGTCAGCTTCCAGCGCTGGTAGCCCTTCTTGCCCAGGAACACGTGGCCCTTGTCGGGGCCGCCGGTGGCGATGATGTCGTCGAACACGCCGCCTTCGGCGAGCAGGCCCTTCCTGGCGCCCTCGTTGATGGCGAGCGTGTAGCGGAAGTGCCGGCGCAGCAGCTTGTAGACGGGGTGCGGATCCGGGAGGTTGCGCATCGTCGCCATGACGAACGGCTCCGCGATGAAGTGCGTCCGCAGCGCGTGCCCCACCATCTGGTGCGTGTTGCCCTCGCTGCACCGGACGTAGATCTTCGCGGCCAGCCAGTCGTATTGGCTGTCATTGGGCGTGAACACCGGATCCTTCTGCGGGTCGCGTCCCAACTGGATGGCGATGGGGCGCAGGTGCCGGGTGTCGTCCAGGAACAGCAGGCAGCGGGACGCGGGCGACCAGCGCCGCTCCTCGACGCCTTCCTTGTCGACCTTCTTGAACATGGGCACGTCGTCCAGGATCTCGAAGTCGAGCAGGAAGACGCGCTTCGCCGCCAGGGCCTGGGCCAGGGAAAGGCCCGGCGACAGCAGCCCGTTCAAATCGCCGTCCGCGAGCGGGAGGCCCTCGGGCAGCGCGGTGATGGACTGGATGTGGACGGGGGTGATGCCCTGGACGGCCTGCCGGGCGAACTCGTAGTCGTCCTTCCACCGGTTGGCGAGCTGGGGCAGCTCGATGCCCTTGAAGAAGTCGAAGATGTCCACCAGGCCGTTCCAGGCCTTGTTCAGCAGGGGCATGTGCAGCTTGATGGCCGCCAGCGTCTTCGCGATGACGACCTCGTAGCTGCCATCCACGAGGCCCCGGTAGAGTTCGTCCTTCGGGAGCGGTCGCGTGTCGCTGATGTCGAGCGCGCCGGGCAGCCCGGCGGTCGCCTCGGGGGCACGCCAGCCGTACATCCGCTGACGGGCCTGGAGCTGCTCCTGGCGGGCGGACGTCGCGCGCTCGTGCGGCACCTGATGCGCCAGCCGCGCCGTGCCTTCGAGGACCTCCGCGGTCGACTTGCCCAGCACCCAGCGGTGGTGGGGGAAGAACCAGTGCTTCGCTCCGGCGGTGACGCGGACCGTGTCGAGGAGCCAGTCGCTCGCGACCCCGTTGCCGGTGTTCGAGAATCGGAGAAGGAGCAGCTCGCCCAGGTCACGGGTCTGGACCGTGTAGGAGTCCTCCGCTCCGGCTTCGAAGTCGTTGTGGAAGCGCTTGTCCAGCGGGTGTGAGTCGCTTTCACCCTGCGTCCCGACCAGCACGACGGAGATGTTGGCGTTGGTTCCCGCGCCGAGCCGCGAGTTCGTGCGAATCGTTAGCGTGTAATCGACAGTCATGGAATCCCCCACTAGCACGGATGTGATACGGTAAGATGAGAAAGCGGGCCGGACAAGCCGTGGTACCCTCCGGGGTGCGATGGCACCCGCCCCGAACCACTTCTGTCACGGACCTGAATCCACGATGCCCTTCGGGGCAATGTCTTGGATTGAGGCCTGCCGCCCATGAGCACCGTCTGGCGCCGCATCATCTCGTCCTTGGGTCTCAAGTCCCGAAGCGATGAAGCCGATCTCCTGGAACCGGACGAGCTGGCCCGGTGGTACTCGGGGCTCGACCTGAAGCAGCGGCTGGCGGTGAGCCGGAACCTGGCTTCGCGCGTGCGCGCGCCTCGTGCGTCGAGGGATCCAGCCACCCTGCCCGCCGTCGCCTCGGGTCGCCTCGTCTTCGAGCAGGACGGTCCCCAGGGCCCCATCGCGCTGCACCATCTCAAGGTGGAGTTGTGGGACCGGGACTTCGGCACGCCGGACGACTTCCTGGGCGAGGGCTTCACGGATGCGACAGGGGCCTTCTCCATCCGCTACGACCCCGCCGACGCGGGGGAGGGCGACCTGCCGGACCTGGAGCTTCGCTTCTTCGAACCCCAGCACACGTTCCGCAAGGACGGGCGCGTGGTGGAGACGTGGAGGCGCATCGGTTCGGAGCGGGGTCCGGATGACCACGGGGGGCTCCAGTATGACTTCGGCACGGTGCGGGTGCCCTACTGGGAATACGATCCGGCGACGACCCTGGCGCGGTTGCTCGTCGTGGAGGAAGGCACTCCGCCCACGGCGTATGCGCCGGGACGTTCGCTAGCGATGCTGAAGGCTGTCGCGCCCATCGAGCTCATCAAACGACAGCACCAGCTCCAGGCGCGGCTGGGGCAGGCGCCGAGTCTGGCGAAGATCCAAGCGGACTATCCGGAGTCGACGACGGCGCGGATGGAGCGGGAGTCGCCGGGCTCCACCCGGAGCGATGCCTATTTTGGCGAGCGCCTGCTCAACGGCATGTTCTCCAGCGTCATGGACCGGGACCCGGAATCGCCCGGTGATGACCAGGCGTTCCGGCTGTATCTGCCGTGGAATGCCTATGAGCAGGACGGCCGCCACTGCCTGCCGGATGTCGACGTGCGGCTGCGGCTGGTGGAGGGCAAACTGCTGCCGGTGCGCATCATCCTGGGGATGCGGGAGCCCGGAGCGACGGCGCCAGGCTCGCCGGTGACACGGCGGACCTTCACGCCCGCGGATGGCGCGGACTGGGAGGCGGCCAAGCGGATGGCCCGGGTGAGCGCGACGCTGGATGTGGAGCTGGGCAATCACCTGGGGCAGTGCCACTTCAACGTGGAGCAGTATGCCATTGCGGCGCACCGGAACCTGCGACGCAATCCCTTGCGCTGGCTGCTGATGCCCCACCTGCGGGAGGTGGTGTTGATCAACCACTCGGCCAACGGGTTCCTGGTGGGGTCGACTGGATACATCACGCGCGCCAGTGCCCTGACGGAGCGGGGAATCAACAAGCGGCTGGAACACCTGATGGGCAGTTATGACTGGAAGGGGTTCGCGCCCGCGATGCCTGTCTGTGAAGGACACCGGTATGCGAAGGCCGGACAGCTCTTCTGGCGGCTGCTCGGGGAGCACATCGACGCGTTCTTCGCGGAGCACGGCACGGAGCTGGAGGCGCAGTGGCATGAGGTGCGCCGGTTCTCGGACGACCTCGTGGCGCACTCGGCGCCTGCCTTCGTGTGTCGGTATCTCCGGGCGAAGGTGCCGGGGAAGGACGCGCCGTGGTTCGTGCGCTCGGAGCGCATGGACCTGGATGCGAAGGCCGCGGAGCCTCCGCCCAAGGCGGTCAGCGCGGTGACACGGACGGATGCTCCCCAGCCCGGCGAGGTGGAAGCGCTGAAGAACCTCTGCCGCTACGTCATCTTCTTCGCGACCTTCCGCCACGCCTGGGCGAACAACCTCCAGTGGGAGGACGCGGGAGAGGTGCTGTATTCGTGTCTGGGCCTCCGCTGGGGCAAGGGAGGCACGCTGTCGACGGAAGCGGACCTGGACGTGGCGCCGAAGCCGGATGAGGCGACGGAGATGCTGTGGATCTCCTGGATGCTGTCCAAGACGAACTACGGGTTCATCCTCTCCAACGAGGAGGAAGACGTGCATCCCCGGTTGCTGGCGTTGCTGCGGGCCCATGCCGCGGAGTTCTCAGCGCTGGGTTTGGACGTCCGGACGGTCAGCTCCCGCATCAACATCTGAGTCCGTCAGGTCGCCATTTCTTCAGGAAGCGGCGTGCGAAGGAACATCAGCCCGCCCTCCTTCCGTTTGGGAATGACCCGGAACCCCTTGCCCGCGACACGGACGAGGTCGCCCTCGTGTCCCAATCCCTGGGCCAGCCACGCATCTGCCTCCTCTGTCGTCGAGAAGGACTGGACCACGACCACCGATTCCGTGGCCGGTGTGAAGAACCGCCGGAAGTACTCGCGGTAGTCCTCCAGCTTCGCGCTGTCGCGGACGTAGAGCAAAGCCACTGCGGCGATCCGAAGCGCTTCATCCTCCGGCGTTCCGTCCTGGAACCGCTCACCGATCGTGCCCAGGACGGCCATCACGGTGTCGACGTCGAAGTTTGAATTGTAGGCCATGGATGACTCCGCTCAGAGGGCGAGGGGTGCCAGGATCAGAGCCCCAGCAGCACCGATGGTGAGGATGAATCCTGTGCTTCCAATGACGACAATGGTGCCAAGCGCAACCTCAGACTTATGCTCATCCAGCCAATCGCGCGCCTGTTGAAGGCTCGTGAACTCCAGCTTCTGCTTCGCTGGAGCCGTTCCTTCCTGCTCATCCACGCAGATGTTGTAGGCTTTGCTGCACTCCGCAGCACACCGCTTGTAATACCACTCGTCGTGTTTGTGCGGGTACGGAGGGCGACTCTTCTGCCAGCAATCCCGGAAGCACGCCTCATGTTCGGCCTGACAATCCCGCCCTCCCGCGC
>NZ_RAVZ01000195.1 GCF_003611635.1 Corallococcus terminator
GCCCGCGCTGCCCGCAATGCCCCGGCTCGCGGCGGCGCCGGTGCCGCCCGCGCCGCCGCGTCCTCCCAGCCCTCCGGACATGGAGGACGGAGACACCTTCGCGTACCTCTCCGACGGTCGGACGATGATCTCCGGCTCCTCGGACGACGTGCACCTGGCGCGCACCTTCAAGCAGAAGGGCAAGGACATCATCTTCGTGCGCCGCGCCGACAAGCCCTTCCTGATCCGCGACCCGCAGACGCTCGAACAGGTGCGCAAGCTGATGGAGGACGCCGGGAAGCTCGGTGATGCGCAGGGCGCGCTGGGCCAGCAGCAGGCGGCCCTCGGCCAGAAGCAGGCCGCGCTGGGACAGAAGCAGGCGGAGCTCGCCTATCCCCAGACGCAACTGGCCTCGAAGCACGCCGCGCTCGCGCTCAAGCACGCGGACATCGGCGTGGAGCGCGCCCGGATCGCCGTCGCCCGGCGCAACGACACCGAACGCGACGACGCCGAACGCGACCGCCAGGAGGAGGCACTCGACAAGCGCGAGGCGGACCTCGACCGCGAGCGTGAAGCCATCGACAAGCAGCAGGAAGACCTCAGCGGGAAGATGGAAGCCCTGGGGGAGGAGCAGGCGAAGCTCGGCCAGGAGCAGGCGAAGCTCGGCGAACAGCAGGCGAAGCTGGCCGAGGAGCAGGCAGGCCGTCATCACGAGCAGTTCAAGAAGCTCATGAACGTCGTCGACGAGGCCATCCGCAAGGGACTGGCCGAGCCTCTGCCCACCTGAGGACGGAGGGCGCGGCCCCCACGGTGACGGCGCACGCGGGCTTCCCTATACCGGGACCCTGAAGTGCGAAGCCCGTCCCGGAGGTCGCCATGTCCGCCGCCGTCCCGCAGCACACGTCTCGCACCACCATCGACATCCTGGTGCGCCGGGTCCGCGAGGGCTCGGGCGCGTGGGCGAAACTCGCCCTCACGGAGCGGATCAAGCTCCTGGAGGACCTGCGCCGCGCGTACGTCGCCATCGCGGAGCCGAGCGTGCGCGCGGCCTGCGAGGCCAAGGGCATCGACCCCGGCGGGCCCCTCGCGGGAGAGGAGTGGCTCGCCGGGCCCATGGTGGTGGTGCGCAGCCTGCGCCTGCTGGCGGACTCGCTGCGCGACATCCAGAAGCACGGCGTGCCCGTCATCCCCCGCACGCACCTGCGCACGCTGGAGGACGGGCGGCTCGCCGCGAGGGTGTTCCCCCGGGACAGGCTGGAGGGAATGCTGCTGCCCGGCAACGTGGCGGAGGTCTACTTCCAGCCCGGCGTCACCGCCGACAACCTGCGCGAACACCAGGCGTCCTTCTACCGCAAGCCCCACAAGGGCCGCGTGTGCGCGGTGCTGGGCGGCGGCAACGTCAACTCCATCCCGCCGCTGGACTGCCTCTACAAGCTCTTCGTCGAAGGCACCGTCTGCGTGCTCAAGATGAACCCCGTCAACGCGTACCTGGGCCCCTTCCTGGAGCAGGCCTTCGCGCCGCTCGTCGCGCGGGACGCGCTGGCCATCGTGTACGGCGGCGCGGAAGAAGGCGCGCAGCTCGTGCAACACGACGCGGTGGACGAGGTGCACATCACCGGCAGCGACCGCACCCACGACGCGCTCGTGTGGGGCCCGCCCGGTCCGGAGTCCGACGCGCGCCGGCAGAAGAACGAACCGCTGCTTTCCAAGCACGTGTCCAGCGAACTGGGCAACGTGTCCCCGGTGGTGGTGGTGCCGGGCCCGTACTCGGATGGCGAGCTGCGCTTCCAGGCGGACGACATCGCCGGCATGGTCGCCAACAACGCGTCCTTCAACTGCAACGCGGCGAAGCTGCTGGTGCAACCGAAGGACTGGAACCGGCGCAACGCCTTCGTGGACCGCATCCAGGCAAGCCTCACCCACGCCCCCGTGCGCCGCGCCTACTACCCGGGCGCGGACGAGCGCTGGCGCCAGTTCACGCAAGGGCGCCCCAATGTGCGGCTCGTGGGCACTCCGGGTGAAGGCGACCTCGCGTACGCGCTGCTGCCGGACGTGGACCCCGCCAAGACGCAGGACCGCGTCTTCCGCCAGGAGCCCTGGTGCACGGTGCTGTCGGAGACGGGCCTGCCGGGGTCGGAGGAGCCGGTGGCGTTCCTGGAGGCGGCGGTGGCGTTCCTCAACGACACGGTGTGGGGCACCCTCAACGCGACGCTCATCGTCCACCCGAAGTCCCTCAAGGATCCGAAGGTGAAGGCCGCGGTGGAGAAGGCGGTGCGCGACCTGCGGTACGGCACGGTGGCCCTCAACACCTGGCCGGGCGCGGCCTACGCGCTGGGCAGCCTGCCCTGGGGCGGCCATCCGTCCTCGTCGCTGAAGGACATCCAGAGCGGGCAGGGCTGGGTGCACAACACGTTCATGCTGGAGTCCATCGAAAAGGCCGTGCTGCGCGCCCCGCTCACGTCCCTGCCCGCGCCCCCCTGGGTGCCGGGACACCAGGGCATGGCGGACCTGGGCCGCCGGCTGGTGGATTTCGAGCAGTCCCCCTCGTGGTGGAAGGTCCCGGGTGTGGCCCTGGCGGCGCTGCGCCGGTGAGGGGGCCGTGAAACATCCGTGACACCGCTTCGAGGCAGGCGGGGAAGCTGGCTTTCCGGAGGCTCGTGGTAGGTAGGGGACATGGCATCCAGGTACGCACAAGAGGGTGGTCAGTTCCTTCAGCAGGGCCAGCCCGGGGAGGCGGTGAAGAGCTTCCAGAAGGGGCTCTCCATCGACCCGAAGGACGTGGACTGTCTGATGGGATTGGTGCGCACCCACCTGAGCACCGGGGCCGCCAAGGAGGCCGAAGGGGCCGTGACGCGCCTGTTGCAGGTGCAGCCGGACAACACCGAGGCCCAGGCCCACCTGGCGATGCTCAAGGCGCAGGCCGGGGACCCCGTGGCGCTGGTGACGCTCAAGGCGCTGGCCGCCGCGCCCACCGCCGGCTACTTCGAGCGCTTCAACCTGGGCACGCTCCTGGCCGAGCGCGGCGACCTGGACGGCGCGAAGGCCGCCTTCGAGGCCGCGCAGGTGGTGGCCCCGCAGAGTGTCTATCCGCACTTCGAGCTGGGCCGCATCGCGGTGCAGCGCAAGGACACGCAGGGGGCGGTGCAGCACTTCCAGCAGGCCGCGGCGCTGGCGCCCCAGGAAGCCCTGCCGTTCCTGATGCTGTCGCGCGCGCACGCGTCCAACGGCTCGGTGGGCCCGGCCATCTCCGCGGGCGTGCAGGCGCTGGAGCACGCGCAGGGCAAGACGCGGCTCGCCGTGTTGCAGGACCTCTTCCGGCTGTACCTGCTGGCCAACAGCCAGGAGTCCGCGCGGCGCACCATCCTGGAGCTGCGCCAGATCGAGCCGGAGCGCATCCAGTACATCCACCTCCAGGGCCTGTCGTCGATGCTGGCGGGCGAGCTGGCGGAGGCGAAGGGCCTCTTCCAGGACGCGCTCCGGCGCGCGCCCCACCAGTGGGATGTGCGTCACTCGCTGGCGCAGGCGCACGAGGCGCTGGGCGAGCGTGCGGACGCGCGGCGGCTGTTGGAGGAGACGGTGGTGGCGGCCCCGAACGAGCCCGGCCCCACCAACGACCTGGTGCGCCTGCTGATGGGGGACCAGGACCACGCGCGGGCCCGCGTGCTGCTGGAGCGGGTGTTGGCCGCGAACCCCCAGGACGCGCTCACGCACCTGAACCTGGCGCGCGCCACCCAGCCGTTCGACCGGGCGGAGGCCACCCGCCACGCGAAGCAGGCCCAGTCGTTGGGCGACGACGAACTCGTGAAGAACCAGGCGGCGCAGTTGTTGACCGAACTGGGCGGCTGACGCACCCCGTCTTCCCCGGGCCTACCCCCGTGCCTACCTTCTCGGCCACGGCCCGGGACGGGCAGGGGGACGTATGCGCAAGGCAGAGCAGGCATTGATTGAGCAGTTGGAGGCGCGCTTCCGGGACGTCACGCGTCTGCTCTACGACACGACCATCCCCGCGAGGGTCCTGGACGAAGAGCTGATGCCAATGATTGCCGAGGACGTCACCTTCACGGACCCCTGGCAGAAGGGGGGCGGCAAGGAGACGTACCGCAAGGGCGCGGCGGGCTTCCATTGCATGTTCCGCTTCGACTTCGACATCTACCAGCTCAACATCCAGTTGGAGCCGGATGGGAAGAGCGGCCGGGCCATGGTGGACGGGGTGATGAACCTCAAGCAGTTCGCCTGGCTCTACACCTATCCCCTGCGCACCATCCTGGTGTTCGACTTCACGCTCCAGCGCGGCGAGGACGGCGGCGAAGCGCTGCCGCTCATCCACGCGCACGAGGAGATGTGGAGCTTCGCGGACATGATCGCCAACGTGCCCGGCGTGACGACGCTCTACAACGGCTTCCGGAGCACCTTCAGCAAGGGCTTCCTGGTGGCCTCCGCCGTGTGCGGTCGCCTCAAGCAGGCCACGTAGGGCAAAGCAGGACAGCCCTGTCAGGATTGAGGGGCGTCCGCTGTGCTGGAATCGGGACACGCGTGTCAGTGCACACGCGGTCCTCCCTCGGGGCAGGCTTCTGTCTGCCCATGGGCACAGGCGTTGCTAAGGCGAGCGGGTCCCATCCCTTGCGAGGAGGAACCCGCGTGCGACCCTGGTCCCGTCCCATCCTGTTGATGCTGTTGGTGCTCACGACCGCTGGCTGTGAACACGGCATCGAGGTCGCCGGAGTGCTGGAGGCCACGGCCTCGCGGCTCGAGGATGACCGCGTGTCCGTCGCGGTCACCCTGTCCTGCGACCTGGTCTACGGCATGGGCAGGGCGGACGGCCGGTGCGACGCGGATGGCGACCGCGTCTGTGTTTCCGCGCGCTGGTACGCGGCCGACGACACCCTCTTCGCCAGTCCCCTGACGACAGTGGAGCAGTGCCAGGAGGTTCCCACCATCCGAGGCACGCAACTGACGCTCACGTCGCCTGACGCGATGGCGGTCGACCCCAGCCTGCGAGTCCTCGTCCGTGCGGATCCGCTGGCGACGGCCATCATCCTCGCCAATCCCTGACACCCCTGGAGATGACCATGCACAAGACTCTTATCGCCCTGGCCTTCAGTGGGTTGCTGTCCGCGTGCGGTCCGGACTTCGATGTCGTGGGAGTGCGGGCCGCCACCGCGGTTCGGGACGCGGATGATCATGTCACCGTGACGGTGGTCTTCACCTGTCTGCCCGTCGACGGCTCGGAGCTGGACGGGTGTGACGACGAGGAGGAGGGGTGGTCGCAATGCGCGGATGCCGCCTGGTTCCCGGGCAGCCCCGTGGGCGACCCCCAGGACGGTACCGTGGACAGGCCCGCCGCCACCACGGGCGCGAGCGAATGCACCAAGCTGGCTCCCGTCGAAGGGGCGACGCTGGTGCTCCGCTCCGATAAGCCGGTTCCGCGGGACGTGCCGCACTACATCTCCGTGGACTCGGGCAGTCCCGGGGATGGGCCCCGGGTCGTCCTCGTCAGCCCGTGACGCGGGCGGGCTTCAGGCGGGGATGAGCTTCTCCGCCTGGAGCTGACGCATCAGCGCGACCATGGCCTGCGTGCTGTCCAGGTGCATCTCCTGGAAGCCGAAGCGGCGGGCCTTGTTCACGTCGAAGAACGCGTCGTTCTCCACGTGGAAGATGAAGTCGCCAAAGGCCCAGTTGGCCAGCTTCTTCAGCCCGTGCGGGTGCAGGCCGTGGCGCTGCGTGAGCGCTTCCCAGACGGGGGCTTTGTCCTTCATCGCCTCGGTGAGGGAGAAGGGCTGCGGGTCGGCGCACTCGATGCCGAACGCGTCCGCGATGCGCGGGAAGACCTGGCTCCAACGGAAGACGTCTCCGTTGGTGATGTTGAAGATTTCGCCCGCGCACGCCTCGTTGAGCGCGGCCCACTCCATGGCCTTGGCCAGCACCGTGGCATCCGTCACGTTGGCGAGGATGGAATAGGCGCGCGGGGTGGAGGGGAAGCGCAGCGGCACGCGCAACGCCTTGCACAGCGACGCATACACGCCGATGAGGTTGCCCAGGTTCATGGGGTTGCCCACGGCGAGGCCCATCATCATGTCGGGCCGCAGGGCGGTCCAGGTCCAGCGCCGGCCCTTGGAGGCGTCGCGCAGGTAGTCCTCCTGGTCGTAATAGAAGTTGGGCGGGAAGTGGCGCGGGTCGGTCTCCTTCGCGGGCGTCTTGTAGAGGCCGAACTGCGCGCCGTACGCCTTGCCACCCTGGATGAAGGACACATGGCGGAAGCCCGGAGCGTGCTTCTCCAGGGCCTCCACGGTGTTGCGCAGGAGGGCGACGTTGACGCGGCTCAGCTCCGCGGCGTCCGGGCGCTCCTGGTAGGCGGCGAAGAAGACGTGGGTGACGTCCTTGAGCCACTCCGCCGCGCCCGCGAACGAGTCCGGCGACAGCAGGTCCAGCGATCGCACCTCCGCGCGCGTGGCGAAGTCCGGGGCTCCGCGCGCCACGGCCTTCACGGTCCAGTCCGGCCGGGTGTCCAGGTGCGTGATGAGGTTGCGGCCGATGATGCCAGTGGCGCCCAGCACCAGCGCGGTGTGCTTCGTCGTCATGGGAACGGCCTCCGCGAGGTGTCTGTCTTCAGCGTCCGAAAAACCCGCGCCGCTTGTTCAAGGCCTGTCCGCCCAGCCGTGACAGGCGCTGACCCAGGATGCGGCTCATCTCCAGCGCGACGGCGGGGTTGGCCATCATCACGCCCCGGAAGTCGTCGCGGCCCACCGCCGCCAGTTCGCACGGCGTGGTGGTGACGGCGGTGGCGTTGCGAGGCTCGCCGGTGAGCAGCGCCAGCTCTCCGAAGAAGCCACCCTGCTTCACCGTGGCCACCGTCTGCCGAGAGCCGTCCTTCATCGCCACCTCGCCGGAGATGACCACGTAGAAGGTCTCCCCCGGGTCGCCCTGGCGGAACAACTCCGTGCCCGCGGGCTTCTGGAGCAGCTCCGCGCCGCGCGCCACGTTCTCCAGTTCGTCGTCACTCAGGGGCGACAGGAAGTCCAGCTTGCGCAGCGTCTGGGCCAGCGACGAAGCCAGCCCCGCGCCCAGCGGCGGCTCCGACGTGAGGAACTCCACCGCCGTCGCCACATGCGCGCGCCGCGCGACCATGATGACGGTGGACCCGGCGCGAAGCTGCGTGTTGCCCTCCGGAAGCGCCGTGTGGCCCTGCGGGTCCACCATCGCGATGAAGATGCACTCGCGAGGGAAGCCTTCCGTGGAGCGCACCTGCGCCACCGTCTGCCCCGCCACCCGGGCGCGCGACGGAATGGTCAGCTCGAACAGGAGCGCGTCGCTGTTGGTGAGCGGCAGCGAACCGGACACCTGCGGGAAGTCGATGGCGGTGGTCATCTTCGCCACCACCACGTCCGCCTCGGCCACCAGCTCCTTCACGCCCGCCAGCCGGTAGGCTTCGCGGTAGTTCGTGTCCAGCATCCGCACCATCAGGCGCGCGCTGGAGACGGCACGCACCAACATGGTGAACGCCAGGTTCGCCGGGTCGTGCGCCAGCACCGCCGCCGCCACGTCCGCCGTGCTGATGCCCGCCGCCTCCAGCACGCGCGGATTCGTGGCATCGCCACACACCGTCACCACGCCCACCTCCTCGAAGAGGCGCGCGCAGATGGCAGCATCGCGTTCGATGACCGTCACCGTGTGCTGCTCCGACACGAGCCGCGCCGCCAGCGCGCCGCCCACCCGTCCTCCCCCCGCGATGACGATCTTCATGTCGCTCCGTGCTCCTTGCTGTCCTTGCTCGCGCTGCCGCCGTGCAACACCTTCTCCAGGTCCAACATCCGCGCATCCAGGTGCGCCAGCATCTCCTCCGCCGTCGCCTCCGGAATCAGCCCGTTGCGCCGGGCTCCCTGCAACGCCGTGCGCTCCGCGTCGATGAGCCGCCGCCGCATGCTCAGCAGGTCCTTCGCCCCTTCCGCCAGGTGCTGCGCGCTGATGCGCCGCAGCTCCCGCTCCGCCCGGGCGATGTTCACCTGGTACTCGCTGCGCAAATGCTCATAGGCCGCGCGCGGCAGCAGGCCCTGTGTGTGCAACGCATCCAACTCCACATGCGCCGCGCGGCTGGCGATGAGCTTGCCCCGCTGCCCCGCCATCTCCAGCGCCACCGCGTCCTGCTGGAACAACCCCAGCCACTTGAGCGCGCCCGTGAGCGCCAGCCCCTGGCCCACCATGGACACCAGCGTCACGCCGAAGGCGATGGCCACCAACTGCTCGCGCGCGGGCGTGTTCTCCGGGAGGCCCAGCGCCAGACCGATGGACAGCGCGCCCTTGATGTTGCCCACCAGGAACACGTGCTGCCAGCGCAGCGGAATGGACTCCGCGGGCTTGAACAGCTTCAGCAGCAGGAAGGGCAGGTAGATGGCCACCGCGCGCCCCAGCACCACCGCCACCACCGCGAGGCCCACGCCCGGCAGGTGTCCCTGGAGCGCCTCCGGCCGCGTGTCCAGGCCCACGGAGAGGAACAGGAATGTGTTCACGCCGAAGGTGGCGTACTCCCAGAAGGAGTGGATGGCCACCTGGCTCTGCGGCGGCACCTCGCGCCTGAGCGTCACGCCCACCGCGAGCCCCGCCACCACCGCGGAGATGGCGCCCGACAGGTGCACCTCTTCGGCCAGCACATAGGACGCCAGCGCCACGGCCGTCGTCACCATGATCTCCGCGAGCGGATCCTCCGCGCGCCGGATGATGAACCCGCCCAGCAGGCCCATGGCCAGTCCCACCGCCGCGCCGCCCACGGACGCGAGCAGCATGTGCCCGCCAATCGAACCCAGCGTGGGCGCCTGCCCTCCGACCACCACCGCCGCGATGGCCGTGTAGGCCACCAGCGCGGTGCCGTCGTTGAAGAGGCTCTCGCCCTGGATGATGCCCGCCAGCCTCCCTGGCACGGGCGCGCGGCGGAACGCGTAGAGGATGGACACCGTGTCCGTCACGGCGAGGATGGAGCCCAGGAGCAGCGCGGGTCCCCACGCCAGGTGCAGCATGAAGTGCAGCGCGGCGCCGGTGGCGCCAATCGCCAGGACCATCCCCAGCGAGGACAGCAGGCCAATGGGGATGGCGTTGGCGCGGATGCCATTGAGGTCGGCGGTGATGCCACCCTCGAACAGCAGCAAAGGCAGACAGATGAGGAACACCACCTGGGGGTTGAGCGGTGGCACTCCGGGGAGCAGGTGGCCGACCGAGATGATCAGGCCACCCAGAACAAGTGCGACGTTGTAGGGCACGCTGGCCCGTTTGGCGGCGATCGCGAGTGCGATGGCCGCCACCATCAGGCCAATGAGGATGGGGACTTCCAGGAGCACATCGACTCCAGCAGGCGCCAGGGGAGAACGGAGTTTTCCAGAATCGCGCGGCGGGTGCACGACCGTCGCGAACCTTTTCCTGACGCCCCCTCCAGCGGGTGCCCGGAGCCCTGCCCGCCTGCTCTCTCCTGACGCGACGGTGCTCCCTGGCGGGAGGGCGGGCGCGTGGTACAGCAGGTCGGGCAATGACCCCTTCTCCCCCAGTGCTGTCCGTCTCCTCGCTGAGGAAGGCGTACGGCGACCGCATGGCCGTGGGCGGCATCACCTTCGAGGTAGGGCGCCGGGAGGTTGTGGGGCTGCTCGGGCCCAACGGCGCGGGCAAGAGCACCACCATCAACATGCTCCTGGGCGTGCTGGAGCCCACCTCCGGCACCATCCACATCGAAGGCGTGGACCTGGCCTCCCGCCGGGTGCAGGCGCTGGAGCGCACCAACTTCGCCGCCGTCTACGCGCCCCTGCCCGGCAACCTCACCGTGGCGCAGAACCTGCGCGTCTTCGGCCTCATCTACGGCGTGAAGGGCCTGTCCGCGCGCATCGAAGCGCTGCTCACGGAGTACGACCTCCAGCGCTTCCGGGACACCAAATGCGGCGTGCTGTCCTCCGGCGAGCAGACGCGCGTGTCGCTGGCGAAGGCCATGCTCAACCAGCCGCGCCTGCTGCTCCTGGATGAACCCACCGCGTCGCTGGACCCCGCCACGGCGGTGGACATCCGCGACCGCATCCGCGCGTTCGCCCGGCAGGGGGACAGCGGCGTGCTGTGGACGTCGCACAACATGTACGAAGTGGAGGCCGTCTGTGACCGCGTCCTCTTCATGTCGCGCGGCAAGGTGCTGCTCCAGGGCGACCCGAAGACGCTGCCCGGCGAGCACGGCCACGACACGCTGGAGGCGCTGTTCATCGCCGTGGCCAACGAACCCCTGGCCCTGGAAAGGCCTCCCGCCCCATGAACGCCAGCCGCATCGCGGGCATCGCCCTGCGTCAGTTCTATCTCTACAAGGGCAACTTCGCGCGCGTCGTGCCGCTCTTCGCGTTCGTCGCTGTGGACATGGTGCTGTGGGGCTTCATGACCCGCTACCTCAACAGCGTGGCTGCGCACGGCCATGACTTCGTGCCGGCGCTGCTGGGCGCGGTGCTGCTCTGGGACTTCTTCGCCCGGGTGATGCAGGGCCTGACCATGGGGTTCTTCGAGGACGTCTGGTCCCGCAACTTCCTCAACGTCTTCGCCACGCCGCTCACCCTGGCGGAGTACGTGAGCGGGCTGGTGCTGACGAGCATCGTGACCAGCGCCATCGGGCTGCTCGTGATGCTCCTGCTGTCCAGCACGGTGTTCGGCCTGTCCTTCGCGGCCTACGGCGTGATGTTCGTGCCCTTCATCCTCATCCTGTTCCTGTTCGGGACGGCGCTGGGAATCCTCGGCAGCGCGCTGGTGCTGCGGCTGGGGCCGGCGGCGGAGTGGTTCGTCTGGCCCATCCCCAGCCTGCTGTCCCCGTTCGTGGGCGTCTTCTATCCCCTGGCCACGCTGCCGGAGTGGATGCAGTGGGTGGGCCGCGCGCTGCCTCCTTCGTATGTCTTTGAAGGCGTGCGCACGCTGGCGGCGGGAGGGGAGTTCTCCGTCGCCATGCTCGGTTGGGGGCTGGGGCTGGCCGTGCTGGACATCGTGCTGGCGGCCTTGTGCTTCCAGTGGGTCTACCGCTACGCGGTGCGCACGGGCCTGCTGGCCCGCTACAGCGCCGAAAGCGTGAACTGAGCGCTCAGCGCCGGATGCGCAGGAGCAGGTCCTTCCTGGGGCCGCAGTCGCCCCGGCCATCGCAGTTGCTGGTGGTGACGTACAGGTGGCCGTCGGGGCCCATCAACACGTCGCGCAGGCGGCCGTACGTGTCGCGCAGGTAGACCTCGTGCTTCGCCACGCGGTTTGGCGCCTGCGCGTCGAACACCACCCGGTGCAGGTGCCGGGAGCCCAGCGTGCCCACGAGCAGCGAGTCCTTCCACTCGGCGATCGCGGTGCCGGTGTACACGGCGGCGCCGCCCGGGGGCATCGCGTCGTCGAAGGTGAGCGACGGGGTGATGCGGCCGGACTGCGTCTCACACGAATAGATGCCGGGCCAGCCCAGGTTGTCGCCGGCCTTCACCACGTTCACCTCGTCGTGCGCGCGGCGCATCGTCTCGCCGCTGGGCCCGTGGTCGGTGAGGTACAGCGTCGTGGCGTCCTTCCAGTCAAAGCCTTGCGTGTTGCGCACGCCCAACAGGAACGCGGGGGAGTTCGCGAAGGGATTGTCCTGGGGAATGGCGCCCTCGGGCGTCAGCCGCAGCAATTTGCCCGCGGTGCTCGCCGGGTCCTGGGACAGGTCCGGCTCGCGCGAATCGCCGGTGCCCACGTACAACATGCCGTCCGGCCCGAAGCGCAGCCGTCCACCGTCGTGGTACTTCGCGGACGGGATGCCGCCCAGGATGACCCGCTCGAAGGTGGCGCTCGTGCCCTCCGGTGACAGCGTCCAGCGCTCCACCCGGTTCTGCGCCTTCCCGTCCGCTTCGGTGGTGACGTACAGGTAGAACTGGCGGTTCGTCGCGAAGTCCGGGTGCGCGGCGATGCCCAGCAGGCCTCCCTCGCTGCTGTCGGCGATGGGCACCGTGGCCACGGGCTGGGGCTGAAGCGTACCGCCGCGCAGCAGGCGCACCCGGCCCGGTCGCTCGGTGAGGAGCGCGTCGCCGCCTGGGAGGAAGGCCACGCCCCAGGGGACCTCCAGGCCTTCAGCCACCACGTCCACCGTGACGGGGACGGTGCCGTCCGGGCCCCAGCCGTCCTCCACCAGGATGCAGTCCGCGGGGGAGGCGGTGCCCTGCGCCTGGCTCTTGCGACAGGCGGTGGCGGAGGTGGTGAGCACGACGAGGGCGGACAGCAGCAGGCGTCGGGAGCGCATGGGGGGAATCTAGACGACCGCTCGTGATTCCTCGATGGGTCTCACCGGCGCTATCGGCGGTGCGCTGCCCTTGCCTGTCACGGCCCCGTCGATTCGCGGAGGCAGGCGGAGGCATGTCATGGACGTTGTGTCCATGGTGCTCGAGTTCTTATCGGCTGGTGGCCTGAGGACGTTGGCCATCCATGTGTTGCGTGCCGAGCTGTCGGGAGCAAGAAGGGGGGCGTTCATTCCATGGGGGGGACCGTCCATTCCGGACTCCATCCTGCTCCTCGGTAGGGGACACTCGATGCGAAGCCGTCCTGGTGTGCCGTGGTCGTGGGGGCTGGGCGTGTTGCTGGCCTTGTCGTTGGGGGCGTGTGGCGTGGAGTCCCTGGAGGAGAAGGTCCGTCCCCCGGAGGATGGGGTGTCGCAAGAGGACGACGGGGCGTTGACGCGGGAGCGTCTGGAAGCCTTGTCGACGTGGGACCCGTATGCGGACGCGGTGGCGTCGGGCACCACGGCGACGGTGCTCAACGCGAGCGCGGCGCTGGGCGCTCCGGACGGGAAGGCCGCGACACTGCTGGGCTTGCTCAACTCGGCGCTGGTGCTGGACCTGGGCCAGGGCGAGGAAGGCACCGGCGACCTGCGCGTCTACTACCAGGGCCTGTCATTGGCGCTGGTGGCCCAGGTGGACTTCCTGAAGGCGGATGGGACGTTCGTTGGCTCCAGCTCGTTGCACCTGGTGGAGCTGGGCCTGGGGAC
This sequence comes from Corallococcus terminator, assembly GCF_003611635.1. Lineage (GTDB taxonomy): Bacteria > Myxococcota > Myxococcia > Myxococcales > Myxococcaceae > Corallococcus > Corallococcus terminator. Next base: position 12,965 of record NZ_RAVZ01000195.1, read on the forward strand.
GCATGTGGCGGTGGCGACGTACCCGGGGAACGTGCCCTATCGCTACGTGCGCCTGAGGGGCGCGGTGCTCGCGCTCTACCTGGTGGACGCGGTGGAGACGTCGCTGCGGGTCCTCTGTGGTGATGGGGTGCTGGGCGGATTCGAAGTCTGTGACGACGGCAATCAGCTCTCTGGAGACGGCTGCAACAGCGTCTGCGAAGTGGAGCCGGGCTACACCTGTACAGGACAGCCGAGCGTCTGCGACAACAACTCCGCGCCCACGGTCGAGGACGTCCAGGCGACGACCCCCGAGGACACCTCGGTGGACATCACCATCCCCGCGACGGACCCGGATGGCGACGCGCTCGACTTCTCCTACACCACGCCTGGCCATGGCACGCTCACGCTCTCGGGGGCCTCGGTGACGTACACCCCGAACGCGAACTTCGCCGGAGAGGACACCTTCCAGGTCACGGTCTCCGACGGAAGGAAGCAGGCCACGGCCACCGTCTCGGTCACGGTGACTCCGGTCAATGACGCGCCCGTGGCGGCCTCCGCCGCGGTGACGGTGAGCTACAACACGTCGACGCCCATCACGTTGGCGGCCACGGACGTGGACGGGGACGCGCTCACGTACACCGTGACAGCGCCTCCCGCTCACGGAACCCTGTCCGGGACGGGCGCCCAGTTGCTCTACACGCCTGCCGCGGACTTCCAGGGGGAGGACCTGTTCACCTTCACGGCCAGCGACGGCGCGCTGAGCTCCAATACCGCCACGGTCAGCATCACCGTCAGGGGGCCGCCTGTCTGCGGAGACGGCACCGTTGATTCGGGTGAGGTGTGTGACGACGGCAACCGCGTCGCGGGGGACGGCTGCCGAGCGGACTGCCAGGGCGTGGAGATGTGCGGCGACGGCCTGGTCGACAGCATCACGGGAGAGCAGTGCGACGATGGCGGCACGACCCCCGGGGATGGCTGCGACGCCACGTGCCAACTGGATGCCTTCTCGAATGTGCCCCCCACGCTCGTCAGCGGGACGCTGAACTGCACCACGGCCAGCTCGAACACGGGGCGCAAGACGGCGGTGGATGCACTGGGGCGCTTCTACGTCGTCATGAAGTGCGGTGGCGCGGTCCATGTCAGCGTGAGCGTGGACCGTGGCCTCACCTGGGTGGGGCCCACTCCCCTGGGAATCGCCAACGCGGCGGAGGTCGCGATTGAAGGCGGCCCCACGGGGGTCGCCTACGTCGCGGCTACGGCGAGCCCGGGCGTGCTGCTGTTCACCCGGACCGTCGACGCGGGGGCGAGCTGGGAGGCGCCGCGAACCCTCAGCGCGGCGGCCAACCCCACCGTCAGTCTGGATTCCAGGGGCGACGCCCTCTACATCTCCGTCTCGCGGGGCAGCGCAGGGGTGCGCGTCCTCCGGAACTTCGCGCGAGGCGCGAACGACTTCAGCGTGACGGACGTGGACCAGAGCAATGCCTTCTTCGACGTCCTCGTGGACAAGATCAGCGGAGATGTCTTCTCGGTGAGCGACGACCCCTCCTTCCGCATCCGCCGCAGCAGCGACCAGGGGACCCTCTTCGGCCCGCTGAGCTCCCCGCCGGGGGGGGCCTTCTTCTCGGACTGGACGGGCTCCAACGGCTTCATCTACGTCACGGGCACCTTTGGGGACGACAACGTGGACGTCATCCCCATGTCCGCGCCGGGGACGAGCACCCAGGTGCCGGGCCTCCCCACGGACGTCGGCCCCGGTTCCTTCCGGACGATTGACGCGGACGCGCTCGGCAACGGCTACGTCGCCTCCCAGCGGGGGACGGGCGACATCCAGTTGGACCGGATGCTCGTGGGGGCCACCCTGATTCTGGCCGCGGATGCCAGGACGGTGGGACCGGGCGCCGCGCCAGCGGTCGCGGCGCTCCCGTCGAACGGCGGCGCCCTGGTGGCCTACACGAACGGCACCAGTGTCTACGCCTCGGTGGTGGTGTACTGAACCCACGCTGTCCCTGATGCGCGCCTCCCAGCTCGTGCGGGAGGCGCGCATCCAGTTCGCCGTGGAGGGGGCCACGCCATGCCTTGGCCACCGCCATGGCGCTCGGAGGCGCCGTGCTCCCGGGGCGGATGCGCCAAAACGTCAGTGAACGCGCGCCACGGACCTGGAAGGGGGGCAGGCGGGCGCACCACCCGAGGGGAAGGAGCCCCGCGCGGCGTTGTCTTGGCCCTTGTCGTGGGCACCTTGCTCGGGCGGGTTCAGCAACATCTTCGCCCAGCAGGAGGCGGTTCCATGGCGCGCATCGCATTCATCGTGGCCAACGATTTCGAGGACTCGGAGTTCAGCGTCCCCTTCGACAAGGTGAAACAGGCGGGACACGAGGCCGTCATCATCGGCGTGGAGGCAGGCAAGGTCCTCAAGGGAAAGAAGGGGACGGAAATCACCACGGAGAAGGCGGTGAAGGACCTGAATGCCACCGACTTCGCCGCGCTGGTGATTCCCGGCGGCTATTCCCCGGACCACCTGCGCATGGACATCAAGATGGTCGGCTTCGTGAGCGCCTTCTTCAAGGCGGACAAGCCCATCGCCGCCATCTGCCACGGGCCGTGGATGCTGGTGGAGGCGGACATCGCGGACGGGCACACCGTCACCTCGTTCCCCTCCATCAAGACGGACCTCATCAACGCCAACGCGCGCTGGGTGGACCGCGAGGTGGTGGAGGACGGCAACCTCATCACCTCCCGCAAGCCGGACGACCTGGACGCCTTCTGCGCCGCGCTGCTGCGCCAGGTGAAGAGCGGCATCGCCCCGCGCATCGGCTCGGCCCAGGCCGCCGAGTCCAACGTGGACCGCGCGCCGCCCATGCATTGATCCGGCGCGGGCTTCCTACGGAGGGGAACGACACGACCCAGGCCCTCGGGATGCCATGCGACCCGGGGGCCTCGAAGTGTTCACTGGCGGGAGGGCGTCCGGGGGTCTGACGCCCCGCCTCCCCAGGCAACCCCGGGACTTGGATTGTCAGCCCGCCAACCCTCACCCCATGACGCACCCGGATACAACCCGCAGGGTTGTCATTCCGTTGAACTGAGATTGTTCCGCCAGAACAGTCTTGCGAGAGGGGACGGAAACATCTTTAGTGGGTTTCCCGTACCCCAGGGGAGTCAATCGTTCCCTGAATTTCCATCTGAATTGCCATTATTCAGTTCTGCTGTATATGCTTCGGTCCGAAGCGACTCGGACGCGCTCCGGCGCGGTGCCATCGGACCCCCCTCATGAACCTGGCTTCCCGAACCGTGACCTCCCCGCCGCGACAGGTTGTCCGGGCCGTGCTGCACGAGGCCCTGGAGAGCAAGTCGGGGGGCGAGGTGGTGGTGAAGTCCACCTCGGTCTCCGGACGCATCTTCGTGGTGGAGCGCAAGGTGGCGTGGACGGTCCTCACGGGGCCCGGGGCGCGCAGCTTCTCCACGGCGCTCATCGATGCGCGGCTGGTGAGCCGGGAAGACGTCGAACAGGTGATGTCGGAGTGCCGCAAGAACGGCGGCAACTTCTGCGAGACGCTGGTGGCCTGGGGCCTGGTGGAGCGCGACACGCTGCGCGACCTGTTGTGCCAGCACCTGGGCGGACAGTTGGACGCGCTGTTGGGGCTGACGGAGGTGCAGGCCCTCTTCGTGCCGCAGCCGCGCTCCTACTCCAGTCAGATGACCTTCAAGTTGGAGGAGCTGGCGTCCCCCGCGCAGCCGCCCTCCGAAGCACCGCGGTTGGAAGTCCCGCAGTCGCAGGTCCCTCCCCTCCTATTGGAAAGAGAAGCAATGGCGAACGTGAAGCAGGCGCTGGAAGAAGCTCTCAAGATCGACGGCGCCTTCGCGGTCTGTCTGGCCGATGCGAAGAGCGGCATGACCCTGGGCAGCGCCGGTTCCGCGGGGTTCAACATCGAGGCGGCGGCCGCGGGCAACACGGAGGTGGTGCGCGCCAAGATGAAGACGATGCAGTTGCTGGGCATCAAGGACCGCATCGAGGACATCCTCATCACCCTCGGCGAGCAGTACCACATCATCCGTCCGCTCTCGACGCGCGACGGGCTGTTCCTCTACATCGCGCTGAACCGCGCGAGCGCGAACCTGGCGATGGCGCGCTTTCGTCTGGCGGAGCTGGAGAAGACCATCCAGGTTTGAGTGACACCCCGGCGCGAAGCCCTTCGCCGCCCGTTTCCCTTCAGCCGGGAAGCGGGCGGTGGCGTTTCAGGGCTTCAGTGGTCGCCCGCGCGCTTCTCACCGGCTTCCACGCGCAATGCCAGACGGTTGCCACGCGGAGGCAGCGGGCAGGTGGCGAAGGCGGAGAAGGCGCACGGCGGATTGTAGGCGCGGTTGAAGTCCAGCACGACGCGCCCGCTCGGGTCCGGCAGCGGCGCGGAGAGGAAGCGGCCGGCGCCGTAGGTGGCGTCGCTGTTCGTCTTGTCGCCGAAGATGATGAACAGCTCATCCGAGCCCTCGTCCTGCACCGGCAGCAGGCGGTACTCCTTGCCCGCCACGGTGAACACGAGCGCTCCGGGCGACGGAAGCTGATCCTGCGTGCCCAGCACGTTGGGCACGGTGATGGTGCGTGACGCTGCGTCCGGCACCAGCCGCGCCTCCACCCTCCACGCGGCGCTGGGCGCGTACGTGGGGATGCCGTGGAACTGCTTGCGCGCCGGGGCCTCCGCGTCCTTCACCCGCACGCCCAGCTTGTCGCCCCGCTGGATGACCTGGAAGTTCACGCTGCCCAATCGCAGCACGTCCGGCGCGCCCTTTTCGTCTGTCTTCAGCTCTCCCCCCGTGAAGGGCTGTCCCTCCTTCGTGAAGACCACGCCCGCCGCCGGCTGGAAGCGCACGGTGCTGCCCTCACGCACGAAGGAGCCCGCCTTCGCCGGCACCGACGCGGGCAGGCGCACCGCGCTGTCGGGCGCGGAGCCCGCCGTCTGCTCCCCCTCCTTCAGCCAGGTGAGCCCCACCAGCGTCAGCCAGCCGTCCTCCGTCGACAACTCCCGCACCCGCTGCGCATGCCACGCCTGGGTGGCGGCGACGACGTCCTCTGCCTGCGTCGCCGCCACCCAGGCGTGGCATGCGCAGCGGGTGCGGGAGTTGTCGACGGAGGACGGCTGGCTGA
>NZ_RAVZ01000196.1 GCF_003611635.1 Corallococcus terminator
CACCATTCCGGGCGGCGGGTTCGGGTTCGGCTGGGGGACATCCACGCCGTACACCGGGAAGTGGCGCTCCAGCCGGTCCAACGAGACGCGCATCGGCGGAGGCACCTGGTACTGCTCGCCGACGTTGCAGTGCGAACCCGTGGGGACGCTGAACTTGTGGTTCCGGTCCTCCTCGATGTCCTCCACCCGGTCCTCGGCGCCCTGGGTCAGCGTGTTCGCCAGGGCCAGCGTGTCCTCTTCCAGGCCGCACTGCTCCTTGAGGAACGCCGCGTCCAGGACGAAGACATCCACGTTCTCGTCCAACTGCTCCAGCATCTCCGTATGGAAGAGGACGCGGTTGCCGCCGCCCGGAATGGTGGCCTCGTCGTAGTCCAGCAGGTACAGGTCGATGACCCGGTCGATGTGGTACAGCTTGCGATCCAACCGGGCCAGCTCCTTCCAGAACTCGTCCGCGGTCGTCGGGTCCATCAGGAGCTCGTCCACCTGCTCCTGGACGGCCGCCCGCTCGCGGAACTTGTCGTGCAGCTCCTGCTCCTTGTCGGCCCGCTCCTGGAAGGCCAGGGGGGCGGGGAGGACCATGTTGAGCAGCCGCGCCCCGGCGTTGGGCTGGTCGAAGGCGTTGATGAAGAGCGTGAGCGCTTCGGTGAAGGCCGCCAGCGGCGCGGACGCGCCCTGGCCCCGGGTGGGATCCAGGTAGGAGGCGTTGCTGAAGCCGGACGTGTCCAACAGGCTCCCCGCCACGTCACGCAGCCGCCGCAACTGGAGCAGCTCCATGGGCACCGCGGACGCGATGCCCCGCATGTCCTCCGTCTGCGCCCGGGGCGCGTGGTTCAGGAGGACCTCCAACAGCCGCGACATCGCGTCGGGCCGGACGATGGAGCGCAGGTCGGACTGGCCCTGCGTGCGCAGCCGCTCCAGCAGCTTGCCGTAGGAGGCCTGGCCGTCACCCCAGTCGTCGCCGCCCTCCTGGATGCTGGTGGCGGTGAGCTGCTCCAGCGCGTTGATGAGCGCTTCGCGGCGCTGGCGCAGGTCCTGGAGCGCGACCTGGAACACGGTGCCGCCCTTGTCGAAGCCCGCTCGGAAGAGGGACTCCCCCGCGAGGATGCGCAAGAGCATGGAACCCTCGTCCAGCGTGGCCGCCAGCCGGCCGAACTCCGGGCTCACCGTGGGGTTGATCATCCCCACCATGCGCGCCACGCGGGCGCAGTCGCCCAGCTTGCGCACGGTGTAGAAGGTCCGGTCGCGCGCCACCGGATCCACCGCCCGGTACGACGCGGCCTCGCCTTCATCCATCTCCGCGAGGATGGAGTCGCGCCAGCCGTCCACCGGCTCCTTGAAGTCGCGGTTGGACGCCAGCTCCACCGCGAACCTCAGGTCGTCCTGCAGCGCCTGGCGCTGCTGCCGGAATCTGCGCATGCCGGGCGAATCCCCGGTGCTGACCATCACCCCGGCGGAAGGTTCGGGCGTGGCCTGGACGCGGATGGACTGACCCCGGCTTTCGTCATCCAGCCGCGCGGCCGTCGTCGGGTAGAGCTTGCGCAGCGCGTTCACCACCGACGTGGGATCGCGCGCGTCCGAGACGCCGAGCTGACGGCGCAGGAACTCGTCGAACTTCGTCTTCGCGGTGGACGTCATCTCCATGGTCGCCGCGGTGCTCCGCCCCTTCGTGTTCTCGTACATCGTCCCTCCCTTGAGGTCCTGTCATGCGGCCAGGGTGACGCTCACGCCTGGCATCCGCGCATCCCGCGAGCCAAGCCTCACCAGATGATTGAGCACCGTCCGTGAGATCTGCTCGGGCGGGGCCAGCCTTCGTTCGAGCGCCTCGCGGCTGGCGCTCACCACGTAGCGGGGCGGCAGTCCCGAGGGCAGTTGTCCCCGTGCCAGGGACTCAGCGGCCCGGAGGATGCGCTCCTGATCCGACGGCCAGAACGGCACCACGTCCGCCAGCGCGCGCTGCGCCAGGCCCCGGCGCGGCTGGAACGCGATTTCATCCACCACGTGGGGGATGACGCGGGCCGCGGTGCGCAGGAGCACTTCCGGAATGCGCGCGCCCGGAAGCCTTGCGCGGTACAGCCGGTACCAGTTGTCGCGCACGTCCCGCGCCTGGCGGGGGAAGTCCATCCGCCGGAGCATCTCCGCCTGGATGAGCACCCGCAGGTACGGCGTGGGGTGCGCGCTGAGCGGATGGAACGTCAGCACGCGCGAAGGTGGGTACGCGAGGAAGTCCTTCATGGAATGGACCGACGCGGGCCCGCCCAGGAGGCACGCGATCAGATCCGCGAAGATCTCCTTGTGCCAGCGGCCCCACAGGCGCGTGAGCCACGGGTTGCCCGTCACGCCCAGCACCCGGCGCTGGAGGGCCACCTCCGTCTCCTGCCAGATGCCCAGGTCCGCCTGCAGGTTGTGCCCGATTTCGTGGAGGATGACGCCCATGCCCCAGGGCGCCTCCACGCGCTCGTACGGCACGCGGATGAGCGGGAAGGGGTTGCGCTCCCCCAAGAGCCTCCTGAGCAGCACGCCCCGTCGGAAGGTTGCCGGGGAGAAGCTGTGCTCCAGGTAGGTGATGGGCTTGAGCATCGGGCCGGTCAGCAGTCCGGGCGAGGCGCGCCGGACGGCCTGGAAGCAGTCCACGGCGATGACGTCGCAGGCCGCCAGCGCCGGAGCGAACCGCGTGCCCCGCTGGCTGAAGACGTCGAAGAAGAGGCCGTAGGCGCGGCGGGCGCGGTCGATCTCCCGCTCCACCAGGGCGTTGCGCTCCAGCACCTCATGCGGCTGGAGCGGGGCGCCACGGAGCCGGCCATTCAGGCGCGCGACGGCTTCGCGCACGCCCCGGTCGATCTCCCCCAACCGCGCGTTGGCCGCGGCGAAGTGCGCGGCGGAGGGAGCGAAGGGGACGTCCCGTGGCCGGATCCCCACGTCCTGCGGCGTGAGGCGTGAAAGCCTCCCGGCGCGGAACGTGATGCTCTGGACCTTGGCCCGCAGGAACTGCTGAAGCGCGTCCGCCATGTGTCTGTCTCCCCCCGCCCCCCTGCGTGGCTCCACTCACCGCACGACGACGCGCACCGGCCCCCTGAGCACGACGGTGCGCAGGCGGCGCGTGCCGGGCCTGCCGGCCATCATGGTGTCCATCCGGTTGCGCTGGGCGGGCCGGCGGATCCCCGCGCTCGCGCGGAGCTGCCGCGCGGCGGGATTGGGCCGCGCCAGCCGGCGCACGACCTGGGGACTGGCGACCACCCGCGTGCCGATGCGGCGGATCATCCGCGGCACCGCCTGGGGGCTCGCGCCCTGCTGGCGCACCAGGCGCGTCACCTGGCGCACGACGCGCGTCACCGCCGGCAGCGCGCGCGGCCCGTAGCGCTGGGCGACGCGCTGGGCGAGGTGCGACGTCATCTGGCCCACGGCCCGGCCCAGGGCCCGCGCCTGCTGGGGCTGCTGACGGCGGCGCGCGGGAGGAATCGTCGAGCGCACCACGTGGCGCGCCGCGAGTCCGCCCAGCACCCGCGTGAATGCCTCCATGTCCTCGTCGCTGGCGTAGTCCGCCGCGGCATCCGCGAAGGCGTCCATGGCGTCCGCGCGCAGCAGCCCTCCCACGGTGCGGCCAATCTCCTGTCCCACGATGCCGCCCACGCGCGGCGCCGCCTGCCGCAACAGCCGCATGGCGATGGGCATGGTGCGCTGTCCGATGCGCCGGACCGTCGGCCCGGCGACCTGCATCAGCCGGCGGGCGCCGGCCCTGAGGCGCCGCAGGAACTCCTCCTCGTCCTGGGCGTCCATGGCCTCGGCGAAGGCGTCCGCGAGCGCGTCGGCCCCTTCGGACTCGAAGCCCTCGCCCTCGAAGCCCTCGCCCTCCATGCCCTCCATCTCGAAGCCCTCGGCCTCCATGCCCTCGCCCTCGAAGCCCTCGGCCTCCATGCCCTCGGCTTCGAAGCCCTCGGCCTCCATGCCCTCGCCCTCGAAGCCTTCGCCCTCCATGCCTTCGGACTCGAAGCCTTCGCCCTCCATGCCCTCGGCTTCGAAGCCTTCGCCCTCGAAGCCCTCTTCGCCCTCGGCCATCAGGTCGGACATCTCATCCTGGCCGGAAAACTCCTCCTCGAAAGGCTGCGGCTGTTGCATGGCTACTCCTCCTTGCGTGACCTGGCTTGTGTTGGCTGGTCCTGAAAGTGTGTTGAAGGGATGAAACGGCGGCGCCTCAGGCGCGCGCCTGACGGACGCTCGCGGCGCTGACGGCGGAGACGGGGATGCGGCGCATCACCTGCTGCCGTGCCTGGACCCGGCGCGCCGCCACTCGCGGCGGGACGACCCCGAGCCTGGGCGCCTGGACCGCGCGGGTGACGACCCGCTGGCTCGCGCTCCGCACCACCTGGGGCATCGCCGCGATGGCGCCGCCCGGCCCCCGCTGACGCAGGTTCCTCGCGCACACCTGGGCGATGGCGCGCAGGATGCGCAGCCGGCGTCCCGGGCCGCCCGGCACCTGCCGCGCCACGCGCATCAGGTACTGCTCCAGGCCGCGCGTGCGGGAGCGCACGGCGCCCTGGGCGGCGGCTCCGAGCGCGGCGACCGTGGGCACCGCCTGCCGGCTCACCATGCGCGCCGCGAGGCCCGCGCCCAGCGGAAGGGCCACGGCGGCGGGCACCTGCCGCGCGTCCGCCATGTCCGCGAGCGCGTCCAGCGAGGCGTCGTCGTCCGCGCCGTCCCCGCGCAGGATGGAGGACGCGATCCGTCCGCCCACGCCCGGGATGAGGCCGCCCACGGCCCCCGCGAGCGCGCCCCTCAAGCCCTGGCCGCGCATCAGCCCCCGAGCGGCGCCAATCCCCGCGGCGACGACGCGGCCCCACGGGCCCGCGACCCCGGCCACACGTTGGATGATGGGTAGCGCGCGGCTGAGCAGGGGCGCGGCGCGGCGCAGCGCGGCCCCACCCAGGCGGCCCACCTGCCGGACACCCCGCGCGACGCCGCGCGCGGCGGCCCGGGCACGCCGGGCGACGCGGCGCAGGAAGGCCTCGGAGTCGTCAGCGTCCATGGACTCCAGGACGAACGGGTTGAGCGTCCGGGCGAGCGCGACGGCCGCGGGACCGGAGACGAGGCGTTGCGCGGTGGACGGCGTGAACAGGCCGGTGGCCGGGTTCTGTTCGAAGCCTTCGAAGCCGTCGTCCTCCAGGAAGGCGTCCTCCTCCTCGGCGGCGGCGAACAGCTCCTCGAAACCGTCGTCCTCGAAGCCCTCCAACTCGAACCCTTCACCCTCGAAGCCGTCCGCCTCGAAGCCGTCGAACTCGCTGAACGCATCCGCGAGTTCCTCCAGCTCCTGGAGGGCATCCGCTCCCTCCCAGGCGTCCATGGCATCAAGGGACTCCTCGGACATGAAGCCGGTGCTGGTCATCGGTTTCTCCCCTCGCATGGCGCGACATCAGCCCTTCAAGAGCGCCAAGTTAGAGAGCGGAGGACGGGTGGTGCAGTCACTCGTTTGAGCTACCGCGCGGGACCTGCCCTGGCGCCGACTCCGTGCCAGACTGCGCCCGCCATGACCCTCGATGAGACGATGCAGGAGCTGGAGCGGCTGGGTTCGCCGCAGACACGCAAGACGTACCTCCGACACGGAGCTCCGGAGCCCCTGTCCGGCGTGAACTTCGGTCCGCTGGGCGTGCTGAAGAAGCGCATCGGCACGGATCCAACGCTCGCCCGGTCGCTGTGGGTGTCGGGGCATACCGATGCGCGCTTGCTGGCGACGATGGTCGTGGATGCTCCCGCGCTGTCCTGGACGGAGCTGGGAGCCTGGGCGAAGTCGCTCGACTGGCACACGCTGACGGACGTGTTCGTGTCGAACGTGGCGCTGCGCTCACCCCATGCGTTGAAGGCGCTGGAGTGGACACGGTCCTCCTCGGAATGGGTGGGGCGCGCGGGCTGGCAACTGCTCGCCTCGCTGCTCGTGAAGTCGACGGTGCTCGCGGGGGAGGACCTGGCGCCGTGGGTGAAGCGCATCGAACAGGAACTGCCGACGGCGAAGAACCGGGTCCGCGAAGCGATGAACAGCGCGCTCATCGCGCTGGGGGCGCAGGGCGGCGCGCTCCAGACGGCGGCGCTCGCGACGGCGAAGCGGCTGGGCAAGGTGGAGGTGGACCACGGTGACACGGCCTGCGAGACGCCGGACGCCTCGCAGTACATCCAGAAGATCCAGGCGCGGAAGGGTGACACGGCCGCGGCGAAGTCGAAGCGTGAGGCAAAGGGAGCGGGGCAGGGCGCCTCCGCGCGCACGGTGGCGAAGAAGCCGGCGCGGAAGTCTCCGAGCGCTGTCACACGGGAATCGAAGCCGAAGACGGCTGCCACGAAGCCCGCGAAGAAGCGCACGGCCTCCGCGCGCACGCGCCCGCGCGCGTAGTTCCGGGGAATCGGTGATGGCCCCACCGCGCGGAGCGAGCGGGGCAGCCTCCCCGCTCCAGCTCACACGCGGCGATGCCTTCCGCCGTGCAGCACGCCCTCCGTGCCCGGTGCCTTCAACAACGCACCGGACGCGGAAGGAGAAACCCACCCCGGTGCCTCCGAAGAAGCACCGGGATGCGGAATCACATCACCTGCTCAGGGCACGCACGCGCCCTGGCCGCCCGACGCCTTGTACGCCTTCACGCGCTTGACGAAGTTGCCGCCGTCCGTCTCCGGCGTGGTCTGCTCGTAGTTGCCGGCGCCGAAGAGGAAGCCCACGCCGCCCGCCTTGGCCACTTCCGCGGGGTGCGTGAGGAAGTAGTCCACGCGGTTGTCGCGCCACTGCTGATTGGTGTTGGGCAGGCTCATGTTGCCCAGCGGGAGCTGCCACCACAGGTGCGGCTTGTTCAGGCGCAGGGTGATGGCGTTCGCCCAGGTGAGGGCCTGGTGGAAGTGCGGCAGCGTGTGGTTCTCCGGATCCCACCACCCAGCCTTGCCCTGCGTCTTCTCGTACCAGCCCGAGTCGCGGTCGGACGCCTCCACCGTGACGAAGTCGGTGTCCGCCGCGCCCACCTGCAACAGGAAGTCGGCGACCTTGTTCGCCTCCGCCGCCACGTTGAACGACGGATCCGTGTTCGCGGACACGTCCGTCTTCGTCGCCCACGCGCTCGCGTGCAGGCCCACCTTCGCGTTGGGCGCGTACTTGCGGGCCATGGCGATCATGCACTTGCCCAGGCCCACGGCGTTGTTCTCCTGCCCGCCACAGTCCGTGGGGTTCGCGGCCTTCAGCGCCACCGGCGTGGACTGCGGCTTGCCGTCCGCCGGGAAGAACTGGAGGTAGGCCCACATGTCCGGTTCAATCTGGAGCATCACCTTCTCCTGGCCCACCTGCTTCAGCAGGAAGCGCCAGTCCGCGAGGTAGCGCTCCAGGAACTTCGCGTCGTTGAGCGCCGCAAGCTGCTGCTTGCCTTCGGTGTAGCCGCTCGCCTGGAACTCCTCGTAGTAGGTGATGAACGGAATCTGTCCCTGGTCCTTGGACACCTTGATGAAGTCACGCACGTAGGCGCCGGGCGGATCCTGGTCGTACTGCCAGCAACCCCACCACCCGCAGCCTTCACCGCTGTTGGAGCACGACGCCCCGTTCGACGTGCACCCGGACGCGCACGAATTGCACGCGTCCTTCGAATCGAACAGGCCCGCCGCGATGTACAGGTAGCGCACGTCGAAGGGAGCGCTCTTCGCCGTCTCATCCTCCATCTGCGCGCCCACCAGCAGCTTGTCCTTGCCGAGCGAGGTCAGGAACTTCGCGCCCAGGCATTCGGAGCCGTCATCGGGGATCACCCCGGGGCCATCCGTGCCCGGTCCGGGCTCTTCGCCCGGCTCGCTCGAATCCGAGCAGCCCGCCAACGCGAGCAGACTCACGGCAAGCAACGACCAACACTTCCGACGCATCATGGGGACGGTCCGCATGTCCGGAACTTTACCCTGCGCCCACGCCGTCCCGCCCCTCCCACCCGGACCGCCAGCGACACCCACATCGGGGCTTATTCCCTAAATCCAGGAATATCTTGAGTCAGCCTCGCCCCACCGGCTACAGCCCGGGCTCCCCTGGCCACGAGGAGGCCGACGCTGTCGGTGCATGTGTCTCCCGCGGCCCTCCCCGAGGTGCGAGATGAAGCTCCGATTGAGCGTGCTGCTGGTGCCCGCGCTGCTGGCGGCCGGCTGTGGTCCCCTGACTGGTGACGAGGCGCCCGTGGTCGACGAGTTGACCGGGCAGGTGCTCCAGGAGGCGACGACGAAGTACGACATGCACCGGCTCTTGGAGGACTCGGACGTCACGGGCGGGACGGCCATCACGCCGGCCCAGGTGCAGCAGTTCCTCCAGCAGCAGGGCTCGTACCTGGCGGGCTACACGGATCCGGCGTACGGCAAGACCGCGGCGACGCTCATCGTGGAGCGCTCGCGCGCGTCCAACATCAGCCCGCTGTACATGCTGGCGCGCATCCAGGGCGAGTCCAGCCTCATCCAGAGCGGCACGTCCACCAACCTGAGCAAGGCGACGGGCTGTGGCTGTCCGGACACCAGCGGGTGTGACGCGCAATACGTGGGCTTCGGTAAGCAGGTGGAGTGCGCCGCGAAGAAGATGCGCGGCTACCTCACCGACCTGGAGGCGGGCCGCGCCACCATCTCCGGCTGGAAGGTGGGGGTGACGAAGGCCACGTCCGACCCGTGCTCGGTGAAGCCCGTCAACATGGCCACCGCGGCGCTCTACACGTACACGCCCTGGGTGGGCGCGTACGCGACCCAGTGTGGCAGGACGACCGTGGGCGGCTCGTCGCTGATGGCGTCCATCTACAATCGCTACCTGACGGCCTACCCGTGGCCGACGAGCGCGGAGGGTTGCTACTCCGGCACGGTGGACGCCACGGTGCAGGAGGCGTCGTGCGTGCAGAGTTCATCGGACGCGCTGTGGCGCCAGTGCCTGTCGGGCACCTTCACCGCGGGCGGCACGGTGAAGCCGTCCAACTGCACCGTGTCCTTCCCCTACTGCCAGTCCACGCGCCTGGGCCGGGGCGTCCCCACGCGCACCTGCGTGCAGACCTCCAGCACCGTCTGGCAGCAGTGCGGCGCGGAGGGCGTGTGGCGCAGCTCGCCCGGCGCGGGTACCACCGGCGTGGGGCCCATGGGCGCCTGCTACGCCGTCTACGCGCTGTAGCCGTCAGGCCTGAAGCCGCCGCCCGGGGGGATGTCATCACCCGGGCGCGCGGTCAGTATTCCTTGGTCCAGATGAGGTCCAGGCCGCCGGAGCGCGCGTCGCCGTACTGGCCTTCCAGGCTCCAGCGCGGGCTGAACAGGTACTGGAAGCGCACGGCGTTGGCGTTCTCCCCCTTCTGGAGGTTCGCGCCCACCCGGCCGGTGTAGCCCACGTAGATTTTATCCGTCACGTAGGTGCCCACCTCCAGCTTGGTGCCGGCGATGCCGCTGTCGCCCGCTTCGATGGAGAGCACGTCCAGGGGCAGCTTCGCGGCGATGGCCTTGCGCGCCTCGTTGGCGACGAACGAACCCACCACCGACGCCGCCTGTGCGCCCGCGTTCATCGACGCGCCCGAGCCGCGCTCCAGCGTGCGCCGGCCGGTGGCGAGCAGCGTGTAGATTTCCGACTCCGGCAGGGACGGCTCGCTGCTCGTCTTGAGGGTGATCTCCTTGCCCTGACCGCGCACGGTGACGAAGACGGTGACGGCCGCGTTGTCGTTGCGGTGCTCGGCGGTGACGTTGATGTACGGCGAGAGGACCGGGCCGGTGAAGCGCACCTGGCTGTCGCGCTGCACGTCGAAGCGGCGGCCCAGCACGTCCACGCGGCCCAAGAGCACCATCACCTCGCCGAACATGCGCGGCTCGTTGGCGTACTCGACGCGGAAGCCCTCGGACAGGCCGAGCTGGATGTTGAGGTCCGTGCCGCGCACCCACAGGTTGCGGGGCGCGTTGATGTTCACCCAGAACTGACGCTGCGGCGGACCCTCGTCCTCCTCTTCGCCCTCCGCCAGCTCGGCCTCGGTCGGCTCGGTGGACAGCCCGCCCGCGCCGCCCACGGCGGTGCCCGCCTCCGGGGGATTGCCCTTCGTGCCTGGGGCCGCGTCCGGCGCCTTGCGCGGGTCGCCGCCCACGGCCACCTGCGTGGGCGCCTGTTGCTTCGCCCGCTTGCGCTTGTCCACCGGCACGCCGTTGCGCACCATCACCACGTCGACGGGGCGCTCCAGCGGTTGCAGGTCCTTGCGCTTGGCCTCCGGCAGCTCGACGTGTGCCTCCGGGATGCTCAGGTCGTTGATGTTCACGAGCCGGTCCGTGAGGCTGCCCTTCATGGACAGGTTCATGGACAGCAGGGCCATGAGCTGGTCCTCCACCACGATGGGCAGGTTCTTGGTGTTGCCCTTGCCCTCCAGCACGAACTCGCCGCTCTTGCCCTGGCGGACCGCGGTGGCCGTCAACTCCAGCGACCCGCCGCCCGACTTCGCGGTGAGCTGCTTCAAGTCGATGCGCTCCTGCGACGCGTTCAGCGCGAGCTGGATGTCGTGGTACTCGCCAAAGCCCATCAGCCCCAGCTTGCCGTCCTTCCACGCCAGGTCGCCCTTGAAGGTGGGCGCGCCCACGGTGCCGCCCAGGTTCGCGTCCGCCTGCATGATGCCGCCCAGCGAACGCACGTACGGCGAGATGCCGGAGAGGAACGACGGGTCGAAGGCGCGCGCGCGCAGCGCCAGCTCCACCGGCGCCCGGTCCACCTTCTTCGCCGGCCCCTGCTCGGACTGGAACGCGGGCAGGGACAGGTCCAGGTCCAGCGTGCCCCCCAGCGTCAGCGAGCCGCCTCCGGGCGCGGTGAGCATCGCGTCGAAGAGGGACTTCGCCCCGGAATAGGCATACGTCAGCCGCGCCTGGCCCAGCGCCGTCTGCGCCATGCCCAGGCCCTGCATGCCCGCGCTCATCTCGATTTCGGGCGCCTCGGGCGTCCCTCGCGCGGCGATCTCCATGGACAGCACGCCCTGCGGCCCCTTGTTGCCCATGTTCGGCTGCGCCATGCCGGGAATCTCATTGAGGGGCACCGGTCCCACGCGGCCCTTCATGCGGAAGGGGACGCGGCTGATGACCTCGCGGTCCTGGAGCGCGGCCAGGGGCGCCAGCACGCGCGCCTCCAGCATCGCCAGCGGCCCGTTGGGACGCTGCACGTCCAGCGTCAGCTTCACGTCCTTCTCACCCGCGAGCGCCAGCGCGGAGCCGTTGAGCTTCGGCAGGCCGTTGGCGGTGACCGCGCGGGCCTGCACCTCCACCCGGCCCAGCGGCGCCAGCGCGGTGCCGCTCACGTCCGCCTTCAGCGTCACCGTGCCGTCCGGCTTCTCCACGCCCTCCATGCCCTGGAGCAGGGCCAGCGGCAGCTCCGCCACGAGCGCCTCCAGGCGCACCGGTGCCTCCATCGCCTGCGCGGGCGTGGGCGGCTTCGCGATGACGCCGCCCAGCGTGAAGGGCGTCTTCAGCGCGACGTACGCCTGCGGGGCCAGGCCCTTCACGTCCAGGCGCGCGCCCAGGGTGGCGTCGTTCGCGTCGGAGCTGGCGCGCAGGTCGAAGCCGAACGCCTGCGCGAAGAGGGCCTCCGGACGGCCCGGGTAGCGCAGCTCGCTGCCGCTCAGGAGCAGGTCCAGGCGCGGGTCCTTCGCGGAGCCGTTCACCACCAGCTTGCCGGTCATCTGACCGCTGGGACCGGGCGGCTGACCGGCGAGCTTCAGCGCTTCCGCGACGTCGAGCTTCTCCAGGTTCACCGTCACGGACAGGGGCTCGTTGCGGCGGCGCAGCACACCCTGCACCGGCACGTCGAACTGGGAGGACACCCGGGCCGCGCTCAGGCCCGCGGCCAGCGTGCCGGTGACCCGGTCCTTCACGTACTGCGCCTTCAGCGCGAGCCCCAGGTCCTGATATCCGCGCGCCCGGCCGTCCGCCCAGGTGAGGTCCACGTCCGCGTCCGGCCGCGCCATGCGTCCCTTCGCCGCGACGTGGCCGGACAGCGTGCCGCCCAGGCCCAGCGACTCCGGCACCGCGATGCGCGGCAGCTTCGACAAGTCAAAGGCGCCCAGGTCGATGCGCGCGTCGATGCGCTCGCCGTCCTTCACCGCCGCCACCTTCAGCGTCTGCGACTCCGACGCCAACTGGAGCGGCGGCGACAGCGCGATGCGGCCCCCGCCGAACGCCAGGTGCGTGGGCTGCTGGAGCGTCCAGGTGGCCTCCGGCCACGACAGCGAGAAGGCGCGCATCGCGAGCCCCTCGTTGTCTTCATCCACCGTGCCCTCCACGCCCAGGGCGAGCTGCGCGTCGCCTTCCACGCGCACGCTGGCCTTCAATTCCCGCTGCTCGTCCGTGGTGAGCGCGACGGACAGGTCGCGGAAGCTGCGCCCGCCCGTCTTCAGCTCGCTGATGAGCACGGTGGCGTCGGTGGTGAGCGGCCGGCTGACGTCCGGGACGCTGGCCTTGAGCGACAGGTCCTTGATGGCGATGTCGCCGTAGCCCAGCGTGACGAAGTTGCCGTCCACCTTCACGGCCGGCGTGGTCGGCGGACCCTGCACCTGCAGCTCCAGCGAACCGCTGCCGGACAACGGCGGCACGGTGCCACCGGGCAAGAGCTTGTCCAGCGCCTGCGACAGCAGCTTCAGGTTGCCCGCGGACAGGCTGCCGCGCGCCTCCAGCGACTTCGCGGTGCCCTCACCCGACGCGATGAACGCCGCGCCCGGCATCATCACGCGCAGGTTGCCCACCTGATAGTGGCCGTCCTTCGCGCTGGCCTTCATCTCGATGGGGCCCACCGACTGGCCCCGGTATTCGGAAGGGGACACGGTGAGGGCCACGTCGCCATCCAGCGTCTCCACGCTGTCGCCACCGCCGTGCGCGATGAGGTCCGCGGCGATGTTCGTGGGGATGCCGTTCTCCATCAGCTCCGCCAGGTTCACCCCGCGCGCCTTCACGGTGGTCTCCTGGGTGCGGAAGGTCTTGAGGTTCGCGTCGCCCGCGACGTCCAGCGTGGCCTTGCCCGCGGTCGCGCCCAGCTTCGCCGTCGCGAGGTCGCCGTCCATGGACGCGGTGCCCTTCGCCTCGATGGGCACGATGAGCGGGTACGCGGGCACGAACGCCTTCACCGGCTCCGGCGGCACATACAGTCGCCGCAGCTCCACCGACGCGGCCGTGGCCCCGGACTGCTTCGCACCCAGGTCCGCTTCCACGCCCGCCAGGCCCAACTGCGCATCCACGTTGCGCACCAGCTCCTTGCCGGAGCCCTTGAGCACCAGCCGCACCGGCCCGGTGAGCGGACGGGTGAGGCCGCCCGTGGCCTGGAGGTCCGCGGAGAAGTCCTGCGACGCCAGCGCGTAGCTGCCCTCGCCCTTCGCGCCGAACTCCTCCAGGCGCACCTGCCGCTCACCGCCGTCGGGCAGCTCCTGCTGGAAGTCCACGTAGCCGTGGGTGAGCTCGAAGTCCTTGAGGTGGATGACCAGCTTGCTGGTGCTTTCGGTGGGAGGCTCCTCCGGCTTGGGCTCCCGGGGCTCCAGCGCGCGCATCAGGTTGAGCCCGCGCTCGTCCTGCACCAGGTACAGGCGCGGCGTCTCGATGCGCACCTTCGTCAGGTCCACGGACTGGCCCAGGAGCGGCGACAGGCTCAGCCGCGCCTCCACGCGGGCCACTTCCGCCGCCAGGTCCCCTTCGGGCGTGTAGAGCTTGATGCCGGTGAGGACTGCGCCGTTGAGGTCCAGGTCGAAGCCGCCCAGCTCCAGGCGGCCCGCGAACTGCTTGTTCGCCAGGTCGACGCCGAAGCGCGCGAGGCGCGCCGAACCGCCCGCGCTGGTGGCGTAGACGAGCGCGCCCACCACCAGCAGGACGATGAGACCGAGCAAGCCGAGCAGGCCCCACAGCAACCTCCGACCCCAGCGCTTGCGCCGGTGGGGCGGTGCGGGGGCGGGGGTCGTGGACGACTGGCTCAAAACGCCTCTCCGATGGAGATGTGGACCGCGCACAGCCCTTCAGGGGCACCGGCGAACGCGGCTTCCGGGGAGGTCGAGGTCTTGTCGAACTTGCGTCCGAAGCCCAGGCATCCACCAGAGGACGGATAGATGTATGCGGGGTCGCTGACGGGCAATCCCCGCCCGATGTTCAGACGCCTTGCGATGTCCAGTCGGATGGGTCCCACGACCGTGAGGTAGCGCAGACCGCCGCCCACGGCGTGGTAGTGCTCGGGACCGAACAACTTGGGCGCGTTCTTGCCGACCAGGTGCTCCGTGCCTACGAGACCGGTGTCGTAGAAGACGGCCAGCATCAGGCTGTCCGTCAGCATGTAGCGCAGCTCCACGGAGGTCTCGAAGAGGCTGTTGCCGCCCACGGGCACCGTGTTCCACTCGTCCAGGATGGGGTTGCCGTCCGCGTCCACCAGCGTGTTGCCGTCGTCGTCCGTCTTGTAGCTGGGCGTGAGCGGCGTCATGGGCGACAGGCGCTGGCCGTTGAAGCCGCGCATGGCGGTGGCGCCACCGGAGAAGAAGCGGGTGACGATGGAGCTGGGCTTGCCGTCCAGAGAGTTCAGCGTGCCCATGCGCAGCTTCACCGCCATCGTCAGGTCCTTCTTCTCCCCGATGGAGTAGTAGAAGCGCAGGTCCGGCAGCAGCCGGACGTAGTCGTAGTTGCCGAAGAACGGCTTGCCGCCCTTCTGGATGGAGAAGCCCACGTAGTAGCCGTCGCGAGGCTCGGTGCGGTCATCGCGCCGGTCCCAGGCGAACGCCACCTCCAGGAAGCTCAGCGCGACGTCGCACTTCCCGTCCGGGTTGTCGCAGCCCAGGATGATGGGCGGCACGGTCTCATCCGCTGACACCTTGCCCTCCAGCCGGTAGAGCTGGAGGTTGTACGAGGGGAAGACGGAGAAGGAATCGTGGGGCTGCCAGATGACGCCCGTCTTCAGGTAGCCGCCGTAGAACTGGTACGCCTGCTGGAGGCCCTTCTCCGCGGTGACGGAGGCTTGCAGGCGCAGGTCGCGGAAGAGGAAGCGCGGCTGTTCGAACTCCGTGGTGGCTTCGAACACGATGCCGCTCTTGCCGTCCTGGGTGCCGTCGGGATCGCTGCGCAGGGCCGTCAGGATGTTGGGGATGAACGCGTAGCCCAGCCGGCCGCGCAGCGTGAGGCGCCGCAGGCCCCCGCGGAAGTTGCGGTTGCTCCACTCGCCCAGGACGCGGCCTTCCTGCCGGGCAGCGTCCACGCCGATACCGCCGCCCAGCCGCAGGGAGTGGAAGGGCGACTCGCGCACGTCCACCACCACGGGCACGGTGGCGTTCTGCCGGTCCGGCGCGCCCCGGTTCACCTTCACCGCGCCGAAGACGCCCATGCGGAAGACGCGCGCCTGGGCCTCCGCCAGCGCCTTCTCGCTGAAGTACTCGCCCTTGATGACCGCGCCCTGCGTCTGTTCGATGATGCGGCGGGGCGGCACCTGCGGGTTCGCGTCCGTGGCGATGAAGATGTTGCCGAAGCGGTAGCGCAGGCCCGGGGCAATCTGCAGGTCCACGATGGCCTTCTGCGTGGCCACGTCCACCCGCACCTCGCCCGTGACCTCCGCTTCCGCGTAGCCCAGGTCCTTGAGCCGTTCGGTGATGAGCTCCTTGGTGGCGCCCCACGTGTCCTCGCGGAACACGTCGCCCGAGCGCACCGGCAGCTCCTCCAGGATGAGCTCGCGCTGGCGCTTCGTGGGCGCGTCCTCCCCCTTCTCCAGTGCCTCCAGCCCGTGCGGTTCGATGCGGTCGATGAGGGTGGGCGCGCCCTCGTTGACGACCACCTTGAGGCGCACGGCCTTGTCGCCCTCGGGGATGACCTCGTTGGATTCCACCTGGGCCTGGTAGAAGCCCTCGGCCTGGTAGAACCGTTCGATGCGGCGCAGGTCCGCCTGCCACGCGTTGGTGTCGAAGTAGTGCGCCTTGCCGAACGGCCAGAACGCGTACCAGGGCGTGGCGGAGGTGAGGATGCGGTCTTTGATGTCCCCGTCGTCCACCTGCTTCGCTCCCTCGATGTCGAGGGACTTCACCTTGGGCCCGGAGGGCTGGGTGGACGAAGTGGTGGCACAGGCCGTCAACAGCACGACCAGCGCGAGGGGCACGGCGGAGCGGGATCGAAGGAGTCGGACGTCGGCCACGCCACGGTTCTTACCGGATGGCCAGCGCCTGACGCGTTTCGCAATGTTTCTTTGTGCCGGGAATGTCGCATTCCACGACCTCGGGTCCCGGGTCAGTGTCCTTTAGGCCTCGCCCGTCGCCGTGGCGCGTGCAACCGGGCCCGGGGTGCGCCAGATTCGGGGCCCTATGGTCCGGCGAATCGCGATGCTGCTGTCGGTCACGCTGGTGCTCGCCACCGGCTGCGGCGTGAACGAGGACGAGGTGGTGATGCTCAAGGAGGGAGAGAACCTCTCCGACACCCCCTACTGCGGCTCGCTCGGGTGCGCGGATCCGTTCCGCTACTGCGCGGAGCTGTTCCTGGACTTCGGTCGCTCGCCCCCGCTGTGCGTCGTGGAGAACATCTGCGACCGGCTGGAGTGCGCGAAGGAGGGCCGCCGGTGCGCCGTGTTCGACGGCTTCCCCGGCCAGGTGAAGTGCATCGAGAACTGAAGCGGGGCCGAGGCTCCCGGGGCGGCTGTCTTCCAGCAGCCCCGGGGCGGCATGTTTCAGTGCTTCAAGCTCAGCGTCGCGAGGACGCGGTGAGCCACGCCAGGCGCTCCGCGGCGTCCTTCGTCTGGGCTTCCGTGAGCAGCGCGTCCGTGTTCTGCGCGATGCGGTAGGCCCAGTTGGCGTCGCCCATGGTGCCGGGCAGGTTGATGCGGTCGCGGGTGCCCAGCACGTCCTGCCACGGCAGCACGCACAGGTCCGAGCCCGAGTTGAGCGTGGCGGCCAGCGTGGCGCGGTGGATGTCCGGGGTGAATTCGCGCGTCAGGGCCACGCCCTGGAACTCCGGCCACGCGCGGGCGGCGTTCTGGCGCTCGTCCTCGCGCGCCTGCTCCCACCACTCGGCCTGCGGCTCCGTGTCGTGCGTGCCGGTGGTGACCAGCGACACGGCGGGGAAGGCGTGCGGGTCGCGGTACGTGTTGTCGTCGCGCTCCCAGCGCAGCACGCGGTAGCCGGGCAGCTTCAGCTCCGCCAGGATTTGACGGACGAAGGGCGGAATCACGCCCAGGTCCTCGGCGACGATGCCCGCGCCCTCCGACAGCAGGCGGAAGTGCTTCTCGCCCTGGCGGCGCCACGTGGCCTCGTCCGACGGGACGAAGTAGCCGGTGGGGTTCTTGTCGTCGCGGATCCACTGACGGAAGTAGCCCACCGCGTGGTCCACGCGGCGCAGGTCGTAGTAGCTGGCCGCCTTGGCCGCGCGCTTCTTGAGCCACGCGTAGTCATCCTTCTCCATCGCCGCGAAGTCGAAGTAGGGCAGGCCCCAGTCCTGACCCGTGGCGGAGAAGTCGTCCGGCGGCACGCCCAGGCGCGCGTCGCGGCGCAGGATGTCCGGGTGGGCCCAGCAGTCGGAGCTGTCCTGCCCGATGATGAAGGGCTCGTCGCCGCAGAGCAGCACGTCCTTCGCTTTCGCCTGGGCGCGCACGGCGTTCCACTGCGCCTCCGCCAGCCACTGGAGCCAGGCGTGGTAGCGCACGCGGCGCTCCAGACCCTGGTTCTTCACGGCGAGCAGGGCTTCAGGCTGGCGCGTGCGCAGCCCTTCCGGCCACTGCCACCACGGGCGGCGGTCTTCCTTCTCGCTGATGGCGGTGAAGAGCGCGTAGCTCTCCAGCCACTCACCCTGCGCCTCGCGCCACTTCTGGAACTCCTGGGCGCGCGGCGTGCGGGGCGTCCACTCGTGCTTCTCGAAGTGGTCGAAGGCGCGCGCGAACGCGGCGTCCTTCAGCGGGAACACCAGGTCGTAGCGGACGCGCGGCGCGGCGCGGGCCTCACCCAGCTTCTGGCGCTGCTCGTCGCTGAGCGCGGCCTCGCCGCCGGTGGCCTGGAACTCCGGCACCTGGTCCAGGTCGATGAAGAGCGGGTTCAGGCCGAACGCGGACCGCGTGGCGTAGGGGCTGGGGT
>NZ_RAVZ01000197.1 GCF_003611635.1 Corallococcus terminator
GCATAGGGCGGCGCGGCGCCAGATGCAACGACGGGGATGGGCGGGCAGGGAAGCAACCCGAACGTTTCCCCACGCCCGTGCTTGTCCGGCCGCCCTGCCCGTGTCGTAAATGCCCGCCCATGGACTTCCGCTATTCGGACGAGGTGCGACGCGCGAAGGACTCCGGGCAGCCGTTGGTGGCGCTGGAGACGAGTGTCGTCGCGCAGGGCCTGCCGTACCCCGACAACCTCGCGGCCGCTCGTGCTTGCGAAGAGGCCGTGCGCCGAGCTGGCGCCGTACCCGCGCCCATCGCCGTGGTGGATGGCGAGGTGTGGGTGGGCCTGGAGGACGCCGCGATGCGGCGGCTGGCCGAGGGCAAGGAGAAGCTGCTCAAGCTGGGCTCCCGCGACCTGGCCGTGGCCGTGGCCACCCGCGCCAGCGGCGGCACCACCGTGAGCGCCACCTGCGAGCTGGCCGCGGCGGTGGGCATCCGCGTCTTCTCCACGGGCGGCATCGGTGGTGTGCACCGGGGCGCCGCGGAGCACTGGGACATCTCCCAGGACATCGCCGCGCTGTCGCGCTACCCCGTGGCCGTGGTGTGCGCGGGCGCCAAGTCCGTGTTGGACCTGCCCAAGACGATGGAGTTGCTGGAGACGGCGGGCGTGCCCGTCATCGGCGTGGGTACACACGAGCTTCCGTCCTTCTACAGCCGCGAGTCCGGTCTCTCGCTGGAGCACCGCGCGGATGATCCGGAGGCGGCCGCGCGCATCGCCCACGCCCGCTTCGAACTGCTGGGCCAGGGCGGCGTGCTCTACACCGTGCCCCCGCCGGAAGAGGCTGCGCTGCCTCGCAACGAGGTGGAGCTGCACATCGCGTCGGCGCTGGCGGACGCGGAGCGGCAGGGGGTCCGGGGCAAGGCCGTGACGCCGTTCCTGCTGGGCGAGATGGCGAAGCGCACCGGCGGCAAGAGCCTCAAGACGAACCTGGCGCTGCTGGTGAACAACGCGCGCTTCGCGGGGGCGCTGGCCGTGGCCTACGCGCGCATCGCGAAGCGCTGAACCCTGACTGCTGTCAGGGCGCGCGGTGCTGGAACCAGGACACCAGGTCCTCCAGCGCCGCGCGGTCCACGTCGTCGAAGGTGTTCTTGTGCTCGGAGTCGATGTCGAGCACCGCGAGCAACTCACGGTTCCTGCCGAACACCGGCACGACGATCTCCGACGCGGACCTTCCGTCGCAGGTGATGTGGCCCGGGAAGGCGTGCACGTCCGCCACCACCACCGTCTCGCCCTTCGCGGCGGACGTGCCGCACACGCCCTTGCCGAAGGTGATCTCCAGGCACCCGAGCGTCCCCTGGTAGGGGCCCACGCGCAGCAGCTTTCCGGGCGTAATCACCCGGTAGAAGCCCGTCCACAGGTGGCCGAAGGCGTGGTGCAGCAGGCAGCTCATCGTCGCCATCGCGCAGATGTCGTCGTCCATCCCCTCCAGGATGGCGAGGGCGTGGGACTTCAGCTCGGCATACGCCTCGGCCTTCGGCTGACCGCGCAGATCCAGGGTGACTTCCGCCATGATGGGCCTCGAAGAGGGGGTTGCCGCCCCTTCTAACAACCCTGGTGCCCGCTGGCACAGGAGGCCGTGTGGAACAGCTCGTCCTGGATTCGCGAACCCGCCTGCTCGTGCTCACCGGTGCCGGAGTGTCGGCGGAGAGTGGGGTGCCCACCTTCCGAGGCATGAACGGCCTGTGGGAGAACCACCCCGTGGAGGCCGTGGCCTCCCCCGAGGGCTTCCAGGCGGACCCCGCCCTGGTGTGGCGCTTCTATTCTCAGCGCCGGACGGGTGCGGCCGACGTGAAGCCCAACCCCGGCCATGACGCGTTGGTGCGGTGGGAAGCCCACCTGGGTGACCGCTTCCTCCTGGCCACGCAGAACGTGGATGGCCTGCACGCCCGCGCGGGCAGCCAGCGCGTGGTGGACATGCACGGCAACCTCTTCCGCACGAAGTGCGCGGACTGCCGGCGGGAGCCCTTCGACGACACCTCCGTGCACCCGTCCGGCACGGTGCCGAAGTGCGACAGTTGCGGCGGCCGGCTCCGGCCCGACATCGTCTGGTTCGGGGAGATGCTGGCCTCGGCCGACCTGGAGCGCATCGGCGAGTTCGTCTCACGCAAGGACGGCACCCGGCTGGTGTTCCTGGCCGCGGGCACGTCCGGCGCGGTGTGGCCGGCCGCGGGCCTTGTCGACGAGGTGCGCACCGTGGGCGCAGAGACGTGGCTGGTCAACTCCGAGTCCGCCGCCAACACGGAGCGCTTCCAGCACTTCGTCCAGGGCCTGAGTGGCCAGGTGCTGCCCACGCTGGCGAAGCTCGTCTGACGACCGTGGAGGGGGAAAGCTGTCAGCCCGGCCCCGGCCGTCGCGTCAGGGGGCGGGCGTGTGCGCGGCCCATCGTGGCGTGCGCGGCATTGCTTCTCCGGGGACACCGGCTTTGCATCCAGGTCCCCTCCGCCCACGGAGCCTCGCCATGTCCCAGGAACGTTTCACGACCAGCCGCGAGCTGTATCACCGCATCCGGTGGGACCCCCGGCTCGACGCCCGTGAGTTCGTCGTTGGCTACGACGCGCACCGGGGACCGGGCGCCCTGGAGGAGATGCCCTTCGAGGCGTTCGTCCCCGACGGTGAGATTCCGTGGCACCGCGTCTGGTACTTCAAACGCGGCCATCAGGTGGTGTGGGATCGCAAGGAGCGCCTCGACCTCCTGAGCACGAGCAACACCGGGACCGCGGAGGCAGCCACTCCGCCCCGGTCCGTCTCGGTTCCCGGCTTCACGCCGCTGCCCGCGTACCGGTACGACGCGCGCTCGGGCTCCTGGGCGGAGGCTCCCCGTGACCTGGGCCACACGCTCCCCACGTCGGCGTCGCTCACCGTCGCCACCTTCAACGTCCTCTTCGACCTGTACGACGCGGAGTTGCTGGCGACCGAGCGCAGGACCCCGGCGGCGCTCGCCCTGCTGCGCGAGACGGACGCGGACCTCATCGCCCTCCAGGAAGTCACCGCGCCCTTCCTCCGGGCCCTGCTCGCCGAGCCCTGGGTGCGTGAGCGCTACTGGCTGTCGGACGGCCCCGGCGCGAACACCGTGGAGACCTATGGCCAGGTGCTCCTGTCCCGCCTGCCACTTGCCTCCGTGTGGCAGCGCGTCTTCTCCCGGGACAAAAGGATCATCGCCGCCGAGCTGCGGCTCTCCGGTGGTCCGCTGTGGGTGGCCACACCGCACCTGACCAGCAACCGTGATCCCGCCGGAGCCTCCGCGCGCGCCGTGCAGGTCCAGGCCCTCCTCGATTGGGCCCGCACGCTCGGTGCCACGGGCGATACCGAGGCCCCAGACCTGGTGCTGGCCGGTGACTTCAACTTCGGCGACGGGGAGCCCGAAGCGGATGTCTTCGCCCGAGCGGGTTTCGTGGATGCGTGGGCCGCGTTGAGGCCGTCGGAAGTGGGGGAGACGTTCAACCCCCAGTTGAACTCGCTGGCGGCGCTCACCACCGTGTCGGGACGGCTG
Source organism: Corallococcus terminator (assembly GCF_003611635.1). Classification (GTDB taxonomy): domain Bacteria; phylum Myxococcota; class Myxococcia; order Myxococcales; family Myxococcaceae; genus Corallococcus; species Corallococcus terminator. The sequence goes on from NZ_RAVZ01000197.1 coordinate 3,526, forward strand.
CGACGGTTGGACCGGGTGCTGGTGGCGTCTGCCTCGGAGCGGCTTGCTCCCCGGAGCATCGGCCTCTTCGCGGAGGCCCCTCTGGACGGGCCGCCCGCGCCCACGGGGAAGGCCCTCTTCGCTTCGGATCACTTCGGGCTGTGCTGCGTCCTGCACCGCGAGACGGGGGTGTCCCCGGTGGCGCTTGCCTCAGCGGCCTCGGCGGCGTTGGTCCACCACACGGCCCTGGTGCTCATCCCTCCCGAGGACGTCTGGGCTCCCATCCAGGCGCTGCGCAAGAAGCACGACTCGAAGTTCCAGCGGTGGATGCCCCACATCACGCTGCTCTATCCCTTCGTCCCGGAAGAGGACTTCGAGACGGTGGAGGCGCTCCTCGCGGATGCCCTCCAGGGAATCGAACCCTTCGACGTGACGCTCTCCGCGTTCGGCCTCTTCGAGCACCGAGCCAACGCGACGGCATGGCTCCGTCCCGACGCCCAGCCCGCTGACGCGCTGGCGGCCCTGCACGCGAAGCTCGTCGCGGCCCTGCCTGAATGCGCCGCTTCCGCCCATGGCGGTTTCACGCCGCACCTCTCGGTGGGCCAGCTCGCGCTTTCGCCGGATGAGGACCACGCCCACACACTCGCCGGGTGGCAGCGGAGCTGGCGGCCGTTGAAGTTCGCGGTGGGCGAGCTCTGTCTCATCCGGAGGAAGGGCGACACACCCTTCGAGGTCCTCCGACGCATTCCCCTGCCGGGCTCCACACCACGTGCACGCGAAGCCGCCCCGGAGCACGAGGACACCCTGCTGCGGGAGGTGCTGGCCTCCCTGGGCGCTGGCAGCTCGCGCGAGGGGCGCGCCGCCAGGACCGCGGCGGTGGAGCAACTGCGCAAGCACTGCGAGCGGGTGGGAACCTCGCTGCATCCGTATGGCTCGTACCTGCTGGGCACGGATGGCGCGGGCAGCGACGTGGACGCGGTCGCCATCGGCCCGCCGAACCTCTCCCGCGAGGACTTCGCGCGCGCGCTCCTCCAGGAACTGGCCGCCTCCTCAGCCAGCTCCGCTCGCTACGTGGCGGATGCGGCCATCCCCCTGGTGAAGGTGTCCCTGGGGGGCGTGAGCTTCGATTTGGCCTATGCGAGCCGTCCGGAGGGCTCGCCCCCCGAAGAAGACCCGCTCATCCTGCTCGAACGGCATGGCTCCCAGCTCGACCCCGCGGGCCTTCGCTCCGTCCTGGGATTGGCGGACACGCTGGGGCTCCTGGATGTCATTGCCCGTGAAGGCGGACGGACCGAGCGGTTCCATGCCCTGCTGTTCGCGGTCAAGGCGTGGGCCCGGGCCCGGGGCCTCTACTCACATGCACTGGGCTATCTCGGTGGGCTGTCATGGACGCTGCTCGCGGCCTGGGCCTGTACGCGCGCGGCCCCCGACGTCATGACGTCCGACGCATCACTGCTCGCGCACTTCTTCAGGTCCTTCGCCTCCTGGCCCTGGCCGCAGCCGGTGACGCTCACGCCCGAAACGGCTCGCTACCGTCCCGAAGGCAAGCGCGACCTGGTGCCTGTCATCGCCCCCGCGCTCCCGGCGCGAAACACCGCGCGCAATGTGTCGCGCTCCACGTTCCGTGTGCTGCAAGAGGAGCTGCTGCGTGCCGGCGAGCTCGTGGCCCGTGCTCGCGCCTCGCGCACGCCCGAAGCCTGGGCGGCGCTGTTCCAACCCGTGGACGCGAACCACGACCTGCCGACCCGACTGCGATTGTCCGTCGACGGCCCCACCCCCGAGGCCCGGGAGGTCGTCGCGGGTTGGCTCCTGGGTCACCTCACGGCCCTGGTGTATCGCTTGGAAGGAGACCGGCGCCTCGCCGTGCGTCCCCTCCAGGCACCGAACGCCAGTGGAAGCCTGCTCATCGGCCTGGAGGCGCGCGAGGCGGCGGCCTTGTCCTGGCAGCCCCTCAGTCCGCTGTTCGAAGCCGTGGAGGCGTTTCGTCTGTCATTCCAGGACTGGACGCACCGCCCCGAAGGAACAGCGCTTCGCGTGGAGTTGATGCGTGGGAATGCCCGGGGGCCTTCCGACGCATCCACTCCGTAAAGCCTCGCAGGGATGGCGCGCGTCTTCTGGGAGGGCTTGCGTTACTTCGAGCCCCCCAGCCACGAGCCCCACCGCACGAGCTGCGTGCCACCTTCGGACTCACGCTTGCCACCGCCGACCACGCGCTCGGTGTTGCTGGAGAGCGGCTGGAAGCGCGCTTCGAGGGGCAGGCCCGCGAGTCCCGGGGCCCACGGCTCGGCCGCGGTGACCTGGACGAAGACGCGCTGGACGCCCTCGAAGTTCTCGCTGCCCTGTTCGGTGAGCGCGGGCACCGTGTGGCCCTCCGCGGTGAAGGTGCCACGGGTGACGGACGCGCCGGCGGCGGGCGCCTCCTCCGGGTTCAACGCCTCCCAGGGCAGGCTCAGCAGCACCTCCTCGAGGGACTCAGGCTCGGCCTGGGAGAAGTCGGAGCAGGGGGCGGCGTTGGCGTCGTCGATGGGGCCTTCGGTGCGCAGGACGTAGCCGCGCTCGGCGGTGAAGCACACCCGCTGCACGCTGGGGGCCGGGCCCACGTCCACCTTCCGGTCGTAGTACGCGCCCGGACCCAGGGGCCGCTCCAGCGCGGGCACGGGAGCATTGGCGTCCGCCGAGCCCTCGCGGAACTCGCGCAGCGTCAGCTTGATGCCGCCCGGGATGTGGAAGCCGGCGGACTCGGTGCTCGCGTCCAGCAGGCCGTGGGTGAGGTAGAGCGGCCCCGGCGTATTGGCATACACGCGCGTGCGCAGGGGGCCGTCCACCGGGCGCTGGTCGCTGACGTAGCGAAGGGCCTCCCAGTCACGGCCCGCGCTGGAGGTGCGCTCGGCGGTGGCCTCGCCCCCGTGGGGCACGTCGAGCGGGCGCGTCGTGTCCGAGCGCACGGGGACGAGCAGCTCCTGCGCCAGCCGCGCCTGGGCCAGCGGCTTGCCGGCCGCGTCAGTGAAGGCCAGGCGCACCCAGACCCACGGTTGCTGCACGGCCACCACCTCCAACGTCGCATGGCCCGTCAGCGTGCGCGCGGAGCCACCGCTTTCGCGGGGCGCGGGGCCCTGGGTCGCGGAGAAGGCGTAGGTGACGCCGTCGCCCACCCGGGCGCGCTTCCACGCGTCCGCGTCCTGCGCGGGCGAGGACTTCTGGACCTGGGCGTCGGATGGAGAGGGGCCGCTGCTGGACTTCGTGCTCTCACAGCCCGGCAGGAAGGACAGGGCCGCGCCCAACAGCGCGGCGAGGGGAAGGGAGGCTTGGCGCATAGGCATGTGCGACGGGATACACCAGGAGTGGATTCACGCCCAACCTCCACCCAGACGGGCTGTGTTGATGGGTGAACGCGACCCCAGTGCAGGTGACTGATTCAAAGACACCACTGTCCTGAAAAAGAAGGGCCTGACCATTGGGGAAAAAACCTTTGTCAGGGCCGTCACTTAGGACTCCGGACGTCACGTTCCTTTACTCTTAGAGTTTGGGAACCTGGAGTGTCGGTGCTCCAGGCAATTCTCCGAATACGTGACATCCCCCTCTGAGGCCGTGAGTGGCCCGGCAGTTGCTCAGTGGCTGGGCACGCTGGTCCGCGGCTGACGGGAAGGTCAGGCGGCGGCGGGCGTGTCCCCCCAGAATCAGAGGAAGAGACAAATGTTCAAGAAAGCGGCAGTCCTCGTGGCGACCTGTGGCGCGTTCCTGTCCGGCTGCGGTAACGACGTGCAGCTTGAGAACCAGGAGATCATCTCCAACCTGGTCGAGGCCGGCTTCCCGGAGACCGACATCATGGTCGTCGACGACGCCGTCTACGTGGGCCGCGACGCCCACGTGACGCTCGAGGCGTCCCGCGAGATGCTCCAGCCCGGCAAGGAGAGCCTGGAGCAGTACCGGACGACCAACCTGGTCGCGACCTCCGTGACGAAGATCTGCATCAACCCCACCTCCGGGTTCAACAGCTACAGCCGCCTGAGCGCGGGCCTGGACGCGGCGATCCAGAACTACAACCAGCTCGGCCTGAGCTTCACGATGGCGCGTGGCCCGACCACGGGTTGCAGCGCGAACATCACCGCGACCACCATGTCCGGCGCCGGCGGCTCGGCGGGCTTCCCCACGGGCGGCCGTCCCTACGGGACCATCAACATCGGCACCGGTCTGCAGAGCTACAGCGCGGACGTGAATGAGCACGTCATCACGCACGAGCTCGGCCACGCGGTCGGCTTCCGTCACTCGGACTACTACAACCGCTCCATCAGCTGCGGCGGCGCGGCCTCCAACGAGGGCACCGCGGGCGTGGGCGCCATCCTGATCCCCGGCACGTCGAGCACGGCCACGGTCGGCGGTTCGATCATGAACTCCTGCTTCCGTTCGACCGAGACCGGCGAGTGGACCTCGTCTGACAAGACCGCGCTGAACTACCTGTACTAGTCCATGGCAACAAGGCCCCACGGTCCATCCCTGAAGCTGTGGGGCCCCATCCTCGCGGGCACCGTATTCCTGGGCGCTGCTGCCTGTGGAAAGTCGGTGCCCGCAGAGGAGATCACGGAGGATCCTGCTCCGGTCTGTGTGAAGACGAAGTCGCCGGAAGTGCGCCGCCTCACGCAGTGCGGCCCGACGGCGGACTTCACCCCCATCAACAGCTATCAGGGGGAGTTCGCGGACGTCATCCAGACGCGCGAGGACGCGGTCGTCCTCATCGACGGGCGCTGCACCGGAACCCTGATTGAAGCGAGCGCGGGGCCGGTGGTGGTGACTGCGGGGCACTGTGTCGGACTTGGCGACCGGTCCCTGCTGGTCTTCAACTTCGAGGACGCGGCGGACGGGGACACCCTGGTGACCGAGGGCACCGTCATCGAGCAATCGCTCGCGCCCGACTATGCGCTCATCCAGTTGGATGTGCTTCCCGCGGTGACGCCAGTCCTGCTGTCGACCGTGGCCACCGAGCGGTTGGCCATCATCCAGCATCCCCGGGGCCGGCCCAAGGTCATCGCCGAAGGCAGGTACCTGGACGCGTGTGATCAGCTTGTCTACTACTCGGACCTGGACACCCTGGTAGGGAGTTCCGGCGCGGGAGTGCTCAACCGCCAGGGCCACCTGCTGGGCATCCACACCGACGGCGATTGCGACGAACGGGGTCGGGGCTCCAACCGGGGCTGGACCACGGAAGCGATTGTCGAAGCGTCCCCGTACCTGCAAAGCGCCGACATCGTCGAGCGTTGAGGGTTTGGAGACGCCTGCCGTGCTGGAGCCATCCCCCGTGGGCGCTTCGCCAGCGGTGGGAGTGGGAGGGCCATCGCTCGACGTCCGCCGAACAGCCTGAGAACATGCCCGACCCTGAACTTCCGTGAAGGGACGTGGATGATGGACCTCTCGACCTCGCCGTTGTTCGAACGACTCCAGCGGGCCGAGCACGTGCTCCTCGCGGGGGCGGGCGGCGGCTTCGATGTCTACAGCGCGCTGCCGCTCTACTTCCGCCTGCGCGCGATGGGGAAGCAGGTGTCGCTGGCGAACCTGAGCTTCACAGTGCTGGACCGCGTGGACGGGCGTGTCCTGGCGCCCGGGCTCGTGGAGGTGCGCGCGGACACGCAGGGGCCGGAGCACTACTTCCCGGAGGGCGTGCTCGCCCGGTGGTTCCAGACCCGGGGCGAGTCGGTTCCCGTCTACTGCTTCGACAAGACCGGGGTCGGTCCGCTGCACGCGGCCTATGTGGCGTTGCAGGCGGAGCTGGGCTTCGACACGGTCGTCCTCGTGGACGGTGGCACGGACATCCTCATGCGCGGGGACGAGGCGGGGCTGGGGACGCCGGAGGAGGACATCGCGAGCCTGGCGGCGGTGGACGCGCTGTCGCTGCGAGACAAGCTGATTGTCTGTCTGGGATTCGGGGTGGATGCGTTCCACGGCATCTGCCACGCGCACTTCCTGGAAGCGGTGGCGGACCTGAGCCAGCGCGGCGCGTACCTGGGCGTCACCGCGCTGCTCCAGGGCATGCCGGAGGTGGACCGCTACCGGGAGGCGGTGCTGTTCTCCTCGGAGGAGATGGCCCGACGGCCCAGCATCGTGTCGCTGTCGGTGGTTGGAGCCATTGCTGGCGACTATGGCGACAAGCACCGCACGTCACGCACCCAGGGCAGCCGGCTGTGGATCAACCCGCTGATGAGCCTGTACTGGGCCTTCGACCTGGAGGCAGTGGCGCGGCGATGTCTGTACCTGGAGCTGCTGCGCGACACGAACACCTCCTGGGAGGTGGGCGCCCGCATCGAGGCCTTCCGCAAGCGGCATCCTTCCAAACCGTGGGAGGACATTCCTGTCTAGAACCACCCTGTCTTGCGACGCGCCTCCGCGTGAACGACGGCTTCTTCAGCGAGGAAAGATGGTCGCCTTGCCGTCCTTGCTGGGAAAGCCCGCCGTGATCAGCCGTGTCCCCGTGTCCTTGAGGTCCACCGGCACGCGCAGGACATGCAGGCCCCCGTTCATCGACTGCGTGATGAAAAGCGTGTACCGACCCAGGGGCAGCGCGCTGTAGACGAAGTCGCTCCGGCCGAACCAGAGGTAGGAGAAGTCGAATGCCTCCGGGGCCTCCCCAGTGGGCGTCCAATCCGCGCGGAACCCGGAGCGCATGAGCGCTTCCAGATCCGGCGTTGTCGCTGGCAAGGGGGGAGTGCCCGGAAGAAGGAAGACCTGGAGGAACTCGCTGGCACCGGGGAAGCGCAGGTGCAGCGCCGCCGGGCCCTGCCTTGCCTCGAAATCCAATGACTGACGTGAGTTTGGAGGCAGTTGGATCCGCTGGGGAGAGAACGCCAGTGGAGGCGGATGGGGCCGGAGGTCGTCCTCGTGGGCACCATCTGACAGGTGAACGAAGCATTCGCGGTCACCGGGCACGCGCACCGCGTAGCGGCCCGTGTCTTCCGTCGAGGTGCTCACGTCGAACCACCCCTCGCAGCGCACGTTCACGTCCACGCGCGCCAGCGGCACCTGGGCCCCGTCCGTCACCACGCCTGAAAGCGACGTCAGGGGCGCGAGTCGAAGGTCCACGGACGCTTCGTCGGCCTTCAGTTCGTACAGGAGGGTCCCCTGCGTCTTCGCGTCCGCGCGCAGCACCTGGGGCCGCCTCGTCACATGCTCGAACCGGAAGCGCCCATCCGCATCCGTGATCGCCGTCCGCGCGGGATCCGAGATGCGGTTCTCCAACTCGAAGGGATCCGCCAGCAGCAGCTCCAGCGAGGGCACGCCCGTGCGGCCATCCTCTGCGAGGACCCGGCCCTGGACGGTGCGGCCCGTTTCAAGGATGACGTCCGGGACGGAGCGCGCCTCGTTCGGACGGCCCTCCGCGCGCACGAGCGCGGTCGCGAATCCGTCCGCGTCGATGATCCATTGGTAGGTCTGGGGAAAGAACGCATCGAGCCCATAGCGCCCCTGCGGATGGTCCCTGGGGGGGCCGTCGAGCCTGAAACGCTCCACGGGGCGCCCGTCCGGTCCCAGGACCCGGCCCTCCAATGAGCCGCCGCTGGGCTGGAACACCACCTGCGCATCCTCCCCGGGCAAGGGGGCCCTTTCCGATTCCCAGTTCTGCTTGTCCTGGGCGTTCAAGGAGAGCGCCCTGGGCCGCTCCAGCACATGGGGAAGGATGAACCGTCCGTCCGACGCCGTGGGCACCTTGCACGTTCCGTGGAAGCCAGGCTCGTCGTGGTCACCTCCCATCCAGGCCATCACCTCGCTGTCGCCCAGGGCCCTGCCGTCGCGATCCACCGCTCGCCCTCGCAAGGAGCCCACCTCACGAACACCTTCGAAGCCCACCGTCACTTCCGTGGACTGTTCCGCGAGGACGTCCACATCCACGACGCGCCACCAATCACATTCCTCCGAAGGGGAGTAGACGGCCAGCACCTGGTAGCGCCCTGCTGTCAGTTGCCGATAGGTCAGGAACTCCCCGGTCCGCTCCGGAGACAATCCACGCTGGAAGTAGGGATCGCGGGGGAGGATGTGAGTCCTTTCCTCGTGCAACGGCTTCCCTTCTGGATCACGGAGCTGAATCCGCAACGAGCCAAGGCCCTTCAGCACCACGGCGAGCTCCTGTTGGGGCGCCTTGATTTCCAGGCGCGTCAGGCTCCAGTCTTCCTTCTCGACACGGAGCACCGCCGGTCCTTCGGGTACCCCTTCAAAGACGAAGCGGCCCTGCGCGTCGCTTTCGAGGTCCAGCCGGAGGCCGGGTTCGCTGGAGGGCATGAGGCGCAGCTTCGCGCCCTCGACGGGGGCTCCCTTCGTGTCCACCACCTGGCCCCAGAACGGCACCGAGGGCGTCAGCGTCAGGTCGAGCCCTGCTTCGGATTCCGGAGCGAGCCGCACCTCCGTGAGCGCGCTGGATACGAAGCCGCGCGCCTGGGCTTGAAAGACATACCGCCCGGGTTTCCGGCTCAGTCGAAGCGTCCCTTGTGCATCCGTGGTCCCGTACCTGGAGGGAATCGACGGGGTCGCACGCCAGACCACCAATGCCGCGCCCGGGACGGGGTGGCCCTCCCTGTTCCGGACCCGGACGGTCAGCGCCACTTGCTCCAGCGGCGCCGCGGACTCCAATGCCTGACGCCCACCGCTCGCGCACGCGAGCATCACGACCACGAGCCCCAACACGGTCCATCGCATGCGGCCACGCTAGCAGTCGTCCGCGCTGGGGGCACATGCCGCCTGCGCTCTCGCTCGACGTGCGTGAGCCGGGCCCCTCCTCCGCATCGCCGCCAGGGTTCATCCTCCCTGGATGCCCGCTCCACTCTTCAACAGCAGCGCTGCACGTTGGATGGCGGCCCGGATGCGGACATAGGTGTCGCAACGGCAGACGTTGTCGCTCATCGCGGCGTCGATGTCCGCGTCGGACGGGTGGGGGTTCTTTCGCAGCAGCGCGACCGCGGCCCCGTGCCAGGCCATAAGGCTGCCCATTACTGCTTCCGCTGAGTGTCCCTCGCGCCGGTCCAAAAAACGGGATGATCTGGGGTGCACGTCACGCTGCCCTGAGCCCCGCGCCCTCCTCGAATGAGCATCCGCGGCCCCCTCATCTGGTAGAAGGCGCGAGGAACGCATCCGAGCTGGATGTAGGAGTGAACCGTGGCCTCGAACAACATCGCTCGTCCCGGTGGACCCGGGCTGTCGATCCTCGCGGTGGGCGATGTCTTCGTGGACCGCGACGACCCGGCGACGGCCTTCCACTCCGCCCGCGACGTCCTGCGCACCGGTGACGTCGTCTTCGGCAACTGCGAGGGCGTCTTCAGCGACGACATCCAGCGTGCCCCCAGCGCCGGCTCGACGCTCACGGCGCCCGCGGCGAACGCCGCCCCATTGGCCAAGGCGGGCTTCGACATCATGTCATTGGCCAACAACCACAGTCTCGACGGGGGACATGCCGCGCTGCTGTCCATGCGCCGGACACTGGCCGACCTGGACATCGCCACGGTGGGAGCGGGCGCGAATCTCGCGGAGGCCACCGCGCCCGGGTATCTCGAGCGCAATGGAACACGGCTGGCCTTTCTGGCTTTCAGCTCCGTGTTTCCCTACGGCTATGAGGCGCGCCCGGGTGTCCCCGGCCTGGCTCCCTTGCGTGCGCACACCCGATACACTCCCTTGGATCTGAACGTATGGAATCCGGGCATGGCCCCTGTGGTGAGCACCGAGCCGCTGGTCGAGGATCAGAAGGCGTTCATCGACAGCATCACCAAAGCACGCGCGAAGGCCGACATCGTCGTCGCCAGCTTCCACTGGGGTGACTCCACGGTGCCGTTCTCGCTGACCGACCACGAACGACGGACGGCCAGGCTCGCCATCGACAACGGGGCCGACGTCGTCGTGGGCCACCATCATCACATGCTCCGCGGTGTCGAGTTCTATTCCGGAAAACCCATCTTCTACGGTCTGGGACACTATGTGTTCGACCTGCCGAACCTCGCTGAGCGCCTCGCGAGAGACGGTTACCTGGGCGTGGGACGGCCGGAAGAGATGGCGGCATGGGCCCGCAAGTTCGGCGAGTTCATGATTCGCCCGCGGGAGGGCTACCCACTGCTGCCGTTTCACCCGGATTCCAGGCTGACCGGCGCGGCGGTGATCCACATCGCGCCGTCCGGGCGCATCTCCGCCGGCTTTCTGCCCGCGATCATCAATCCAGCCAACGAGCCGATGCACGTGTCCGCGGACAGCGACGAAGGCAGGCGGGTGGTCGCCTATCTCGAACGCTGCTGCACGACCGAACAGCTTCCTACAAGGCTGGTCGCCCCTCGGCCCGACTCCGGACTGCCCACCTCGTGCATCGAGTTCGTCTCGACCTCAACCGACTGAGCCGATGCGTGCCCGGAGGTGCTCGGCGAGACGCACCAGCGTCTGATTCCCGCTACGCGTTCCTCCACTGATGGGAGCCGTACCTCCACGAAGAGCACAGGAAGGATTGAAGGCCTGTAGAGAGGTGGTGGACTGGAGGTTACCGGGTCCATCCTCCCCGGATGCCCGCTCCACTCCTCAACAGCAGCGCTGCACGTTGGATGGCGGCCCGGATGCGGACATAGGTGCCGCAACGGCAGACGTTGTCGCTCATCGCGGCGTCGATGTCCGCGTCGGACGGGTGGGGGTTCTTTCGCAGCAGCGCGACCGCGGCCATGATCTGCCCGGGTTGGCAGAAGCCGCACTGGGCCACGTCCTCGGCGATCCACGCTTCCTGCACGGGGTGCAGCCCTTCGCCTCCCAGTCCCTCGATGGTCAGCACCTCGCGGCCCGCGACGCTGGCCACGGGCTGGAGGCAGGGGCGGAAGGACTCGCCGTCCAGGTGGCTGGTGCAGGCGCCGCAGACGCCCACCCCGCAGCCGTACTTGGGGCCCGTGACGCCCAGCACGTCGCGGAGCACCCACAGCAGGGGCAGGTCCCCGGGCGCTTCCACCGTGACCGTCTGTCCATTGAGGATGAACTGATGGGCCGCCATGGTCAGACGCCTCCTTCGTGGATGGGAAAGCGCGTGGGCATGGTTCCGCTCGCCCGTGCGATGGCATTGGCCAGGGCCGCTGCGGCGCTGGGATAGCCAAGCTCTCCCACGCCGCCCACGCGGTCATCCGACCGGACCAGGTGCACCTGGATATCCGATGGGACGTGCTTCATCCGCAGCCAGCGGTAGTCCGCGAAGCTGCCCTCGCGCACCGCCCCCGCGTCGATGTGGAGGCCCGCGCTCAGGGTGGTGGACATCGCGTCCACCGCGGCGCCCTGGAGCTGCGCTTCGATGCCCTTCGGGTTGATGGGCAGACCGACATCCGCGGCGATGGTCACGCGCAGCACCCGTGGCGCCTCCGCGGTGCAGTCCACCTCCACGAGGTGCGCGATGGCGCTGTCATACTCCTCCAGGACGGCGACCCCCTGGGCCACCCCGGGTGGAAGCGCCCGGCCCCAGCGTCCCTCGGACACCACCTTGTCCAGGACCGCCCGGAGCCGGCTGGAGGTGAGCCGCGAACGCCTCAACGCGACCGGATCCACCTGGAGCTCGCGCGCCAACTGGTCGACGAAGACCTCGTTGGCCACCCCTACCTGGCTGGTGAACACCGAGCGGAAGGATGCGGTGGGGATGGGAATCGGGACCTCGGTCATCTGCTGCGTGACGAAGCCGAACCGGTAGGGGACATGTTGGGTCAGCGTGAAGAACACCGCGCTCGTCACCTCGGGCAGCACCTCGCCGACCAGCGCGGTGACGACATCTCCGAAGCCGTGGGGAAACTCCACGGTGGGAATGGCGGCGCGGTGATTCCAACCGAGGATGCTCCCCCCCAGCCCCAGGTGGGCGAGGATCCGGTGGTGGCTGGCGGGCCGGTAGTGCCCGTGGCGCATGTCGTCGTTGCGGCTCCACATCAACTTCACGGGCCGGCCGACAGCCCGTGACACGAGCGCGGCCTCCACCGCGGCCTCGGGGAAGAACCGGCGGCCGAACCCACCGCCCGCGCGCACGGTGTGCACGGTGACGTTCTGCGGGGTGAGTTCCCAGCCGAGCGCCCGGGCCACCTCGCGCTGCGCGTACTTTGGATCCTGCGCCCCCGACCAGACCTCCGCGTGCGAACCCTGCACGCGGGCCACGCAGCTCTGTGTCTCCATGGGCGCGTGCGCGAGGTAGGGGAAGTCGAAGCGTCCTTCCACCGTCCGGGTGGTCAGCAGCGGGGGCAGGGGCCTGGGCCCGATGGCCGACAGCAGCCGGGCGCGGATGTCGGCGTCGGACAGCGTGCTGGCAGGTCCCGGCGCCCAGGAGATCCGCAAGGCGTCACGCGCCGCGAAGGCCTGCCCGAAGGTCTCCGCGACCACCGCCACGCCCGACGGGAGGGGCACCACACCCACCACGCCCGGCATCGCCCGGGCCGTGGCGGCGTCGAAGGATTGGACCCTGCCACGCAGCGTGGGGGGCCGCGCCACCACCGCGGGCATCGCCCCGGGAACGTCGAGGTCCAGGGCGTAGCGCGCCTTGCCGGTGACGATGTCCCGCGCGTCGATGCGCCCCGTGGGCTGACCGACGACGGTGTACCGGCTGGGAGGCTTTGGCAGTGGGAGGACTTCGGGCAGCAGCACGCGCGCGGCGTCCTCCGCCAGTTCGCCATAGCCGACCCGGCGGCCGTCGGGCGCTTGCACCTCGCCGTTCGCGGTGGTGAGCGTGAGGGCCAGCACCCTCCAGCGGTGCGCGGCGGCGGTGATCAACCGTGCCCGGGCATCGGCCGCCGCGGCGCGAAGCGGGCCTGAGAGGTAGCGCATCGTCGTCGACAATCCGGTGAGTTGGATGAGCCAGCGGGGATCCGCGTCCGCGCTGCGCACGTCGACGGAGCCGAGCGGCAGGTCGAGCTCCTCGGCGACGAGCATGGCCACGGCCGTGGTGATGCCCTGGCCCATCTCGGTGCGGGGCAGGGTGGTGACGACACGCCCATCGCTCTGGAGGGCGAGGAGCAGGCTGAGCGGTGTCGCAGCCTCCGTCACGGGGGCTTCCGCCGCCGAAGCCGGAGGCAGGTCCAGTCCCAACCGGGCCGCGATCATCAACGTGGGGGATGCGACGACCCACGTCAGGAACCGGCGCCGGTTCATCCCTTCAGGAGCCGTGTCCGATTTGAGCGTATCCGCCATGGGGGAAGCATCGCATACGTCCACGACGCGCCCGACACGGCCTGGCCCGTGGCGTTCAGTGGGCCGACAGGGCGTGCGTCCGGGCGGAGACATCCGCCCGGATGTGTCGGACCGCGGTGCGTCTCTTCCGACCGGAGTTCGCCAGTTCTACTCACGCGATGCGCGGGTGACTCCGGTCCTGAGGTTCTCCTGGCCGTCGAGGACGAGCCAGCCTGTCCAGGGAGCCACTCGCCTCAGTGGTGAGGGCTCCTCCGAGAAGTGCTGGCGCGTCCCTCCCGAGCTGGCTCCAGGTCAGAACCCGAAGAGACCCTTGACGCCCTTCTTGATGTCGTTGCCGACGTCCTTGGCGCCTTCGGCGATCTTGTTGCCGACGTCCTTGGCACCGTCAGCGACCTTGTTCGTGACGTCCTTGGCGCCGTCAGCGACCTTGTTCGTGATGTCCTTGGCGCCGTCGGCGACCTTGTTGCCGACGTCCTTCACGGCTTCGGAGGCCTTGCCGCCGGTGAAGTTGTCGACGGTGTTCTTCAGCTTGTTGAAGTCGATGGTGTAGGAGGTGCCGACGCCGAGACCGACGCCCAGCGCGGCCTTGGCCTTGCCACCGATGGTGAGCTTGCCGTCCTCCAGGGCGACCTTGGCATCCACCGCGGCGCCGACGCCAGCGATGGCGCTGCCCGTCACGGAGCCGCCCACGGGGCCGAACTCACCGCGAGCGGTGGCGCTCGCCTCGGCGCCCACCAGCGCACCCGCGCCCGCTTCGAGGCCGATGTCGCCATTCTTGAGGTTCACGTCGGCCTTGGCCTTGGCGTCCGCGTTGGCGCCGACGAGCACCTCGGAGTGCACGCCGCCGTAGACCTTGCCGTCGACCTTATCCAGGCCCTTGACGTCCTTGAGGTCCTTGCCGAAACCGGCGTCGCCACGGAGGCTGACGAGGTTGGCCTCGGCGCCGGCGCGGGCGCCAATCTCATACGGGAGGATGCGGTAGGAGGCATCGCCCTGGATTTCGGCGGCGCTGGCCTCGAACTGGGCGCCGGTGCCGTCCTTGCTGAAGCCGGTGCCGGTCTTGAACTCCGCGGCGTCCTGCTGCCAGGAGACGTACTTGCCGCTCTCGTTGCCGGCGACCTGGCCGGGGCCGGTGTTGCCCTGCGTCACCTGACGGCCGTCCTTGCGCGCGGCGCTGCTGTCGGCCTTATCGCCCTTGCGCGGGTCCAGGAAGATGTCCTGGCCCCACTGCTGGCTGAACTTCGTGTCCGGCTGGTTCTTGTCGATGAAGTTGCCCTTGCCCGTGGTGGCGTCCGGCTTCGCGGCGGGGGCGGTGGACGCGGAGGAAGGCGAGGTGCGGGGGCTGTTGGAGACGCGCATGGGAGGCCTC